>NZ_CP054598.1:437046-490709 GCF_017869155.1 Wolbachia endosymbiont of Ceratosolen solmsi | reverse complement strand
ATTTTCCTAATACACTATCCCTTATTCCTAGATCTCTTGCTACTTTTGCAACTGGTTGACCTACCTTTCTTTGTTCATTTGTCAGCTTAACAGCTTCCAATTTGAATTCTGCCTTATATTCTCTTGCCATTTCTAATCCTCCAAAATTTTATTTTACCCGAAAAAACTCCTTTCTTTCTCTCCACTTTTTCTGGGTAAGGTCAAGAAGCCTATTGTCTAATTATGTACCTAAATTTTATTACGGCACTTTCACTACTACTTTAACGAGTGAGCTACCTTTCTATAAAAGACCTATCGACTGTTGCAATTATAGGCGTAAACAAGAATGATAAAAGAGTACGAGATTGAGTAACTATGTACACTTCTGCTGGCATACCAGGGTATAGGTATACGTTTTTAAACTGAGCAAGCTCTGGTTTTGGTATCACTACACGTACTGAATAATAACGCCCTAGCCTTGGATCATCAAGGGCATCGGGAGAAATATTGCTTACTATACCATTAATTAAACTTAAACGACGTGCACTGTAAGCACTTAAACGAACTTTAACCTTTAGCCCTTCTAGCCCATCAATAGAGACTATGTTGCTATCTTTCTTTTGTGCTGACAGTATCTCTTCTATGTTTCTGGTCTGAATTTTAGCATCTATTATTAGGTCATCATCCGATGGCACTACGCTCATGATCGGAACTCCAGATTGTATAACACCACCTTCAGTATGGTATCTTATATCTGTGACTATCCCATCTTGAGGCGATTTAATTATTGTACGTGCTAATGAATCTTCAGCAACCATCAGTCTCTCTTTCAAGTCTGCAATAGACGTACTAACTTCCTTAAGTTCAGCGTTTGCTCTTTCTTGAGAATCATTTCTCACGTTTATAATTTCTAATTCGTTCTCTCCAATTTTTTGCTGCACTTGAGATATTGCAGAACGGTAATGTCCAACTCTGCCTTCAATTTCAGCAAACTGCTTTTCTAAAGCTAAAATGTGTGGTTTGCTTATATGGCCACTATCAAGTAATTGTCTTTTTGTTTCCAACTCCTCAGTTATCAAGTCATATTGCTTATGAGCTGCATTTAGTTGAAAGTTTAGCCCCGCTAATTCATCATTTAACTGCTTTATACGTTGTTGCAGTATGTCTGTTTTTCCCAATATGCTCTTTCTCTGAGAGTTGAACAACTTTACTTGATTCTTTATCGCTTTATTTACAAGTTCATCGTGAGATAATTTTTTAACCTCATCAGGAAACTCGAGCGTGTCCAAATCTACTCTGATTGCAAGAAGCCTTGCTTCTGTTGCTAAAAATGATAATAGCTTCTCTTTGATGATACTTAAATTCGCCTTCTCGTTAACATCACTCAACAAAACTAGAGGCTCATCTTTTTTAACTGCTTGACCCTCTTTTACTAAAATTTTGCTTATTATTCCTCCGCCCAAGTGTTGAACTATTTTTCTATTTGAAGATACAATAACTTCTCCACTTGCATGCACCGCACCGTCAATTGGAGCTATAGCCGACCAAATACCACCTATCCCAAAAAAGATGAGTATTACTACCAGACCAAAAAATAGTGGTCCCCACGTTACTTTCAGGACTTCATTTACGTTATTACTTTCGCGTTTTAAAATAAAATTTATCACTGCATCAATCAATGCAAACGTCTTATCCAAAAATTTTGGGTACTTCTTCTTTTTATTTTTTGCTCCTTGCATATTTATATTATCACCATGGCCAATCAAGCCTGTCAAAGAAAATCCAGCGCTAAGCTTTTTTAACTTACTTATCATAATACTACTGTGAATTTGTGTTAACTCAAGATAACACACAAAAACAAAGAATCTATAATTTAAGCATTCCATTTAGACTGTAGAGCACCAGAATAAACTATTTAGTAACAATTCCTGCATCAACTATGTTTTTAAAATTTTTTGACGTTTAACTTTATTATAACTTTTTCTTTATTTTGTGAATATCTGAGTTACTTATATTATGTAAGAAATCTATTGCCAACTAGTCAATATTCTGTTAGGAATTAAGATAATATAAAGTTATTATGCTTAAATTGGAAAGCAGAAAGTTCCTGATTACTGGCGCATCAGGCGGAATAGGGCAAGCAATTGTAAAAATTATGCACAAAGCCGGAGCAACTTTATGTATTTCTGGCACAAAAAAAGAAGTGCTCGAAGAAGTTGCTAAACAATATGAAAAAAACATGCATGTACTCCCTTGTGATTTATCAAATGCTGAGGAAGTAAATCAACTAATAAATAGAGCAAGTGAGCTGATGGAAGGCTTTGACGGGCTCGTATGCAATGCGGGTATTACGCGAGACAGTTTATTATTGAGAATGACAGATGAAGCATGGCAGAAAGTAATTGATATTAACTTGAGCTCTACATTTAAGCTGAGTAGAGAAGCATGCAGAAAACTAATTAAGAATAATTGGGGAAGAATTATAAATATTTCCTCAATAATAGGGCTGACAGGAAACGCCGGGCAAGCAAATTATGCGGCGTCTAAAGCTGGAATAATAGCTATGAGCAAATCCATAGCAAAAGAAGTTGCAAGTCGTAATATAACAGTAAATTGTATTGCTCCTGGGTTTATAGATACTAAAATGACTGAAGTTTTAAATGAAGGACAAAAGGGAAAAATATTAGATAATATTCCAATGAAAAGAATGGGAACAGGGGAAGAAATAGCAGCAGGGGTCTTGTTTTTAGCAAGTGATGAAGCAAAATATATAACAGGGCATGTGCTTAACATTAATGGTGGGTTATTTATGTAGCAACACTTATGTATGGACAAATTATAATTTTTACTTTAAAATAAAAATATGTGTAGGTTTAGGTTTGCGTTAATTTATTATTTAGAGGCAAAAAAATGAGCTCTATAATAGGATTTTTTGGTGTTTTGTGTGTAGTATTGCTTTTCTCTTTCTCAGGTTATGCAGATAACCCTGGTGTTGATATGGATGACACAACTAAAGTAATATGCAATATTATTGGTTATGTTTGGGGGATAGGCGGTCCACTTATGACGGTAGTAATAATTGGTGCAGCTTTGCTTGCAATATTTGGCAGGATGCCGTGGCCAGCCCTCTTTGCTCTTGGCATGTTCTGTGGTGTATTTTTTGGCGCTAAAACTATCATAACGAAAATTATGCCCAACGTAAGCGATGAAGCAAAAACTATGTTGGAAAAGTGTGGACAAAAATAATCCAAAAAGTGCAGAAATGCTTTTTTGTTATCCATTAAACCGCTTCATATCTTCAACTTGCAACAAATAAGGGCTATCTTTTGGTAGAGTTTTAACAGCTAACTCAGCGTATTTCATAAATTGCTTTAAATCACCTTCAATACAAGCCTTTTTTGTCAAGGCAAAATAATGCATTGCCGTATCAGCTTCACATTTATATGCAATGCTTAAATATTTCCAGACAAAAGCGTTATTTGGTTCTACATTCAAAATCTGCTCCAGGTAAAAAATCGCCTTTTTTGCATCACCGTGTAATAATAAAGTATGAGATAATGCAAGTTTCACTAAATAACTGTTTTTCTCAGATAAATACCTAAGCGATTCCTCATACATTTTTATTGCTTCACTTAAATTTCCGGCCTTGTATAGCATTTCTGCTTTTAATTCATATAGGTATTGATCACTGTGTGATTCTTGAATCAATGAGTTAACTTTAGCAATAGCCTCTTCTATCTTTCCTTGCCTATAGCAAACTATAGCATTTACATACTCAGAATTATCTTCATATTTATTAGATAACACATGAATAGGAGCAAAGAAAGAGTCTAGCTTTGCAACCACACGCTCAAACTTTAGTAACTTATCCGCAAAAATTGGTTTTACGTTGTTTTTAACCTTATAATTTTGTACAGCAAATATGCGTTTCTCACTAAGTGGGTGAGTGCGGAAATATTCCTCGGTGTTCTCATGCTCAATACTTTTAAAATAATCAAAAATCTCTTTCATACCTGAATTATCATAGCCAGATTCATCAAGATACCTTAAAGCATAGCTATCTGCTACACTTTCTTGCTCTTGAGAATAGTTAAAAAATAGCCTTGAACTAAACGCTACACCACTAAGCAAAATTGCACCAGCAACCTGAGGGTTAATGATAATACTAGAAACTAATCCTACCATATAACTAATCATTGCTATCGATTGAAAATAACCCATAGCACTACTCATTTGCAATATATGACCAGCAGATATGTGAGCAATCTCATGTGCTAATATACCAAGCAGGACATAAGGTTTAGCCGAATATTGTAAAAGTCCTAAATGAATGAAAATACTGTTATTGTTAATTACAAAAGCATTAATCGAATTGTCATTAATTATAAAAACTTTTATTTGCTCATGATCAATATCCGCAGCAGAAAATAAAGGTTGCGCTAGCTCTTTCACTATTGCTTCCACTTCACTATCTCTAATAATGTTAATAGAGTAAGCATTATTACAATATGCAAAAAAGAACAATAAGGTCAAAAACTTAGCAACTCTAAACATGAAAATTCTGTGCTTGTATAATTTATAGAAATCCTATATTTTAACACTTAAATTATACAAATTTATAAACGCTAGTTTAAATTTTTAACGTAACTGATAAGTTTGTCGATGGTAGTTAACTTAATTTTATGTTGTTCAGCAAATTTAAGTAACTGAGGTAAGCGCATCATAGAGCCATCATCATTCACTAATTCACAAATAACTGCTGAATGATCAAACCCTACTAACTTCGCCATTTCAACACTCGCTTCAGTATGACCAGCACGTTGTGCCACCCCACCTTTATGTGCAATTACAGGAAAAACATGACCTGGAGTTATGATGTCATCCTGAGTACCATCCTTGTTGATAGCAGCATGTATAGTTTTCGTTCTATCCTCTGCTGAAACACCGGTTGTAATGCCATAACGTGCATCAATTGATGTAGTAAATGCGGTATGATTTTCACCAATATTTTTCTTTTCCATGAAATTAAGGCCCAACCTTTTCATGTGAAATTTAGTCATTGCTAAGCAAACAACCCCTGTACCGTACCTAACCATAAAAGCCATATGTTCCGGCTTTATTTTCTCAGCTAAGACAATCAAATCGCCTTCATTTTCTCTATTTTCATCATCAACTAAAATGAATAATTTACCGGAACGAGCATCCTCTAATACATCTTCCACAGAAGAAATACCTGGTAGACTCATTGAAGCATAAGTGGCCTGTACCATAATAATTTACTTAAATTCAATCTTAACTATTTTATACAATTTCTCTCCATTTGGCACTGTCACTTCCACATATTCACCGACTTTTTTGCCGATTAAGGCACTCCCAAGTGGTGAACTAGTAGATATTAACTGCTTTGAAACATCAGCTTCATATTCGCCTACAACCTTATAAACATATTCCACTTCACCGTTATTATCACTTAACATGCTTAATGTCACAGTTGCACCAAACATTACTGAATCACCAGACAAATTTTTTACTTCTATTACTTCCGCATGTGAGAGCTTACTTTCTATCTCCATTATACGGCCTTCAATAAAACCTAACCTTTCCCGTGCTGCATGATACTCTGCGTTTTCAGACAAATCACCTTGATCACGAGCATCAGAAATAGCCTGTATCACAGAAGGTTTTTCTTCCTTTAATTTTTCAAGTTCGGCTTGCATATTCTCAAAACCTTCCCTCGTCATAGGAAATTTATTAATAATGGATGAAGCCATAATCACCACCTAAACGCAATTAAATTGAGTAACGAAATTACTCACAATGTTAAAAATATCACCTTTTATATCATCACTCATGTCATTTGACAACTTTTTTAAAACCCCAGGGTGTACAGTATGAAAATAATTAATAAGATCATGTTCAAATTTATTAATGTAACTTATTTGTATTTTACTTAACTGATTATATAGGTTAGAAAAAATATACATCAGCACTACTTGCTCTTCTATTGACATAGGTAAATGTTGTTTTTGCTTTAATAACTCGACAAGATATTTACCCTTATTCAAGGATAATTGAACACTAGCATCAAGATCAGAACCAAATTTTGCAAAATCTTCTAATTCTCTATACTGAGCTAAGCTTAGCTTTATAGAACCAGCAACTTTCTTCACAGACTTTAGTTGTGCAGCAGAACCAACCCGTGAAACTGACAAACCTATATTTACTGCAGGTCGAAATCCTTTATAAAATAATTCAGACTCAAGAAAGATCTGCCCATCGGTAATTGAAATAACATTTGTTGGCACATATGCAGATACATCACCAGCTTGAGTTTCGACAATTGGCAAAGCAGTTAAAGAACCCTGCCCTTTTTTATCAGACATTTTAGCAGCTCTTTCAAGCAAGCGAGAATGTACATAGAATATATCTCCAGGGTAAGCTTCACGACCAGGAGGACGTCTGAGCAATAAAGACATCTGCCTATATGCCACAGCATGCTTAGATAAATCATCATATATAATCAAACAATGCATTCCATTGTCACGGAAAAATTCCCCAATAGTGCAACCAGCATAAGGTGCTAAAAATTGCATAGGCGCGCAGTCAGATGCACTAGCCACAACTACAGTTGTATACTCTAATGCTCCGCTTTCTTTCAGCTTATTTACCACTTTTGCTACTGTTGAAATTTTTTGCCCAATAGCAACATAAACACAGTAAACTTTTTGATTTTCGTTTACCTCATCGTTAATCTTCTTCTGATTGATAATAGTATCAAGCGCAATAGTAGTTTTACCAATTTGTCTATCACCAATAATTAATTCACGCTGCCCTCTACCTATTGGAATTAGCAAATCTATAATTTTAATTCCTGTTTGCAGTGGCTCATGCACAGACTTACGATCAATAATGCCTGGCGCTTTAGATTCTATATCCATTCTGTTTTTGGCTCTAATTTCCCCACCGTCGTCCATAGGATGGCCCAACGCATTTACAACTCTCCCTAACAATTCATGCCCTACAGGCACCTGCACAACATCACCACTACATTTTACAACGTCCCCTTCTTTCACATCACGGTCATTACCAAGCACAACTATTCCAGCCGTATCATGATCTAAATCGAGAACTATTCCTTCTACACCACTTGCAAAAAATACCTTTTCACCGAATTTTGCTTTTTCCAGCCCATAAACCAATGCGATACCATCTGTTACTGAAATTACTTCACCTATATTTTCCCGCTTTATAGGATTATCAAACGTCTCAACCTTTTCTCTTATTATACTTGCTATCTCAGAAACATTCATACTGTTCTTCATACAAAATTCCTTACTTTTAATATTTCCATTTTACTTAAGTCAACTAACCTATCCAAGTAACTTTTTAGCGAAGCATCGATCAAATTAAAACCATACCTAACTACGAAGCCACCTAGTATAGAAGGGTCAACCACATTGCTTACTTTTATTATTTTACCAAGAAAGCTCAAAGATTCAGTAATTATTTTTATATCAGATTCCTTTAAAGTTTCTGCTGACTTTATAGTAATTTCGAATTCATTTTCATTTTCTCTTGCAAGACTTAAGAATTTTTCTAATATAAGGATCAATAAACTAGAGCGTTTATTTGCAAATATAACCATAATAAATTTTACTAAATTCTCACTCAAGTGCTCATTTATAGAAAGCATCACTTCTTTTTTGTGTGCAAAAGAAATCATAGGATGAGATAGGTACACAAAAACATCACGTTGATCCTTAAAAAAAGCCAACAAAAATTCTACTTCTTTCCTTATAATACCTAACCTGCTTCCTGAGACATGAAATAGCACTCTAGCGTAAGATGAAACTAAATTATTGTATTGGGTCTTTTTCATATTAAATCCAGTAAATCTAAATTAATTCAGCTACAAATCTTTCATTCTTCAATCCAAGCATTTTTTATATAAACAGGTCTTCTCTTTAAGGAAAGAAAATATAAATCATATCTGACTGAATAATCTAAAAAACTAAGGTTTTTACTTAAGAAATACTTAGAAGAATTTATAATAGACTGACATTGAAGATGAGATATCGGTATTTCTTTTCCAAGTAAACTTGTTTTAACTTCTATAAAAATCAGCTCCTTTTTTTTAGATACAATTAAGTCAATTTCACCGAACTTACAACGGTAACGGCGTTTTATAACATTATACCATTTCAGTTTTAAATATACTAAAACTAATAACTCGCCAAAGTAACCTACAAAGTAGCGTAACCTACTTACCACAAGAAGAACAATTATGATAACAATTAACTTTGTGTAACTACTTTGCCTCCTTCTTTATTTTTACTATAAACCTTACCTCTTGCTGCAATATCCCTATCAACCAGTTCTATCACTGCCATTGAAGCGCAATCACCCTTTCGAGTGCTAAATTTTATTATTCTAGAATACCCACCTTTACGATCTTGATAACGGCTGGCTAAGACGTTTAATAACTTATCAACTGCTAACTTACTATTATGAAGGCGTGAAAGCAAAAGTCTTCTACCATGTAAAGTATTCTTATTCTTAGCAATTGTAATAAACTTTTCGACATATGGACGAAGTTCCTTAGCTTTTGGTAAAGTAGTTACAATCTGCTCATGGTTAATTAATGAGATAGATAGATTCTTTAACGTCGATAATCTATGTTCAGTACAACGAGATAGTTTACGTTTTTTTATTCCATGTTTCATATATCACCTAATCTTCATCAGTATGTTGTTTAGCCAACTCATCTATATCCTTAGGTGGCCAGTTTAGCACATTCATACCCAAAGACAAGCCAAAATTAGTCAAAACTGCCTTAATCTCATTCAAAGACTTTCTGCCAAAATTAGCAGTTCTTAACATTTCACCTTCTGTCTTTTGCACAAGATCACCTATATAAGTGATGTTTTCGTTTTTCAGACAGTTATGAGACCTGACAGATAATTCCATTTCATCTACCTTACGCAATAAGACAGGGTCATAACCCAAATCTTTAGCACCACTAGACGAAGAAACCTGCGATTTTTTATAACTTACATCAGAACTAATAAAGGGCTGAAGTTGCTCCTGTAATATTCTTGCAGCAGAGTCAACAGCTTGACTCGGAGAAATTGTACCATCAGTTTCAATTGACAATATCAGCTTATCCTTATCAGTCACTTGGCCAACACGACTGTTCTCTACCCTGTACGAAACCCTGTTGACAGGGCTATACAAAGCATTAACTGGAATAAAACCAATTAAATCCTGTTCACTCATAAGCTTCAAAAGTTCATTTTCTTTATATTTAGTTACAGGAAGATAACCTTTTCCGCTAGCCACATATATGGTCATGTTAAGCTCCACATTTTGCCCCAGCGTACATATTAACAAATCTTTATTAACAATAGAGCATTGATCATCAGTTTCTATCATCCCAGCTAATACCTGGCAAGGCCCTTTAGCGTTTAAATTTAAGCATTTATTAGAAGCACCATTTAATTTACACCTCAACATACCCATATTTAATACTATATCAGTTACGTCTTCTCTCACCCCTTGAATTGAAGTGAACTCATGAGTTACACCTTCAATTTTTATTCCATAAACAGCACTACCTTTAAGAGAAGATAACATTACACGTCTTAATGCATTACCTAATGTTAAAGCAAAACCACTTTCCAACGGTTCTAGCACTATATCACTTTTTTCACTTGAATCATCTGATATTACCTTAACTGAACTAGGTTTAATCAATTTATCTAAATTGCTACAGAGAGAAACATCATTATTATAATACATAAAACAACCTTTTCAAATATCCTATACTCTTCTTTTTTTTCTTAACCTGCACCCATTATGAGGAATTGCGGTTTTATCTGCAATTGAAGTCACAGTCAACCCACAGCTCTGAAGTGCTTTAACCGCAGCTTCGGTACCAAAGCCAGGACCGCGAATTATTACAGAGACAACCTTCATACCAAATCTCTCCATTGCGTTCTTCGCAGCAGACTCCGCAGCCTTACCTGCAGCATAAGGTGTGGATTTTCTCGAACCTGAAAAACCATATGCACCCACAGAAGTTTGACATAGCGTATTACCATGAACATCAGTTACATTTACAAAAGTATTATTAAAAGTTGCACGAATATGGACAACACCAGTAATAAACTCCTTCTTACTCTTACTAACCGTTTTGACTTTTTTCATTAAAACTCACAATAATAATAAATTTTATTTTTTCCCAGCAATAGGCAACCGAGATCTACCTTTACGAGTCTTAGCATTAGTATGAGTCCTTTGCCCTCTCACAGGTAAACCTTTTCTATGTCTCACCCCTCTATAGCATCCCATTTCCACTAAAGATTTTATGTTCATAGCCACTTCTTTTCTGAGCTCACCTTCTATAACATAATTTTGTCTAATGAAACCGCTGATCTTTTCTATATCTTCATCTCGTAATTCTGAAACACGTTTGCGCTTATCAACTTCGCAAGCGTGACAAATTACATTCGCAGTAGCAATACCTATACCATATATATAAGTTAATGCAAAAGGAACACATTTCCTCACTGGAATATTTATGCCTGCAATACGTGCCACTGGTACCTCGATACTTTATTAATAACAACTCTTAATTTATACCATAAAACAACTCAGAGTCAAACCAAATTACAAGAAATTTTACTTTCAATCTCTTGCGTTACCTCATCAACACTCAAATTAGCGTCAATTGTTAATAATTTGCCTTTATAATACTCGCGTAAACCTTTCATTTGAAGGTGATATTCACTTATTCTCTTATTAATTGCAGACATATCAGCATCATCAATTCTTTTCTCTAACCTCGTACTTTTACATTTAGCACAAGTAGTACTCTTAAAAGAAGATACACTATATATGCTTTTACAGTCCAAACACGCGAGACGATTTTTTAACCTATCGATTGCAATATTATCGTCAAGCTGCAGCTCAACTACAATGTCAACATCCCTATTATATTTTTCTTGCAAAACTTGAGTCAAAAAATGAGCCTGGTTTAAATTTCTCGGAAAACCATCTAATAAGCAATTATCATCCACTAATGCAAGCTGGTCACGTAATAATCCACATATAATTTCATCTTGAATTAAATTACCAGATTCCACGGTACCCTTTATTTTTTTACCTAACTCACTACTGCTAGATATAATATTCCTTAATAAATCCCCTACTGAAATTAATTTTAAATTATATTTTGCTATTAACAAGCTTGACTGAGTACCTTTACCAGAACCTGGAGGACCAAAAATCGTAATGATCATCTTACTTTCCTCGTTTTAGACTCATATTTCTTTATCCAGTTGTCGTACCTATTTGAAAAAATATAAGATTGTATTTGCATAATAGTATCAGTAATAACGTTCACTATAATCAGTAAGCTCGTCCCACCAAAAATAAATGGTATATCATAATAATATCTCATAACTTCAGGTACAGTACATATGACTACCAAATACGCAGAGCCAATGAATGTCAACTTAAAAACTATATCTTGAAGGTAATCAGAAGTATGTTTCCCAGGCCTTCTACCAGGTATAAAACCACCATTTTTTTTAAGAAAATCTGCGTTTTCCTCTGGATTAAATATAAAATTGGTATAGAAAAAATTAAAAAATACTATCAGCACCAAATAGGCTACAATATATACTACTTTATTTGCCATAAAGTAATTCAAAATAAAATCAGAAAAAGCGTGCCCCTTATAGAAATTTGCAATTGAAATAGGTGTCAATAAAATTGCATTAGCAAAAATGGTTGGTACTACACCAGATAAATTAATCTTCAATGGAATATAAGTAAAATCGTCATTATGTAATCTTTTAAATTGCTTTTTAGGATGTTGAACAATAACCTTTCTATAAGAAGACTCTACAAAAATGACTAAGAGTAGCAGCAAAAAAAACAATACCAAAACAAAAAGGATAATAAATAACGATACGCTACCGTTTTTATTTAACGTTAACAAAGATGACAAAGCGCTGTGTAACTCTGATATTATACCCGTGAAAATGATTAATGAGATACCATTGCCTATACCGCTAGCGCTGATTCGTTCACCAAGCCATATTAAAAGCATAGTTCCACCTAAAAGGCTGAAAACACCTATTGTACGAAACATAACACCAGGTTCGATTACAACCAATACCCCTTCCCTATTCATCCCTTCCAATCCAACCAAAATTGGAATTGATTGAAATACACAAATTACTATGGTCAGATAGCGTATATAAGAATTCATCTTTCTACGGCCTGACTCTCCATCATTCTTAACTTCCTTCATTCCTTTAATCGCAGAAGAAAGTAACTGAATAATGATAGAAGCCATTATATATGGCATAACGTTCAATGCTAGAATTGTCATTCTAGCCAATGCACCACCAGAAAATAAATTAAATACTCCAAAAACGCCTGAGCCATCTTTGGGAAATATATCATTAATTACATCAAGATTAATTCCAGGAATAGGCACATAAGTACCCAAGCGATAGCAAATTAAAGCTATTAGCGTAAAAAATATACGCTTTAATAAATCGCCTTTATATAACAACGTAGGATCCAAGCTATTAAATGCTGATTTATTGCCCATGACTTACGATAGTATTTCCACACTACCACAAACTGAAGCTACAGATTTTTTTGCAGCTTCTGACGCAAAATCAACATGAAACACAAATTTTTCGCTCAACTTACCTTTATTAAGAAGTTTAATTTTATCCTTAATAGACTTTATAAAACCTAATTTATACAGCCTCTCCTTATCTATAACAGAGTCTTTCACTATTTTTTTAGCTTCCATTAAGCGCTGTATATCGCCAACATTAATTATAGAGTATATGCTCCTACGTATAGGCTTAAAACCTCTTTTAGGCAAACGAGTATATATAGACTGTTGTCCACCCTCAAAACCATTTATAGAAACTCCACTTCTAGCCTTCTGCCCTTTATGCCCTCTACCGGATGTTTTACCTTTACCACAACCGATACCTCTACCCAGCAACTTAGGCTTCTTTTTCTTAGATAATTTAGTAAATATAGAGTTTAATTTTACAGCATTATTCATACTTTACCTGTTTCCAACTATCTCGCTAATCTTTTTGCCTCTTTTGCTTGCTACCTGACGAGGAGATAACATACTATCAAAAGCCTTAAACACCGCACATATAACGTTATGAGGATTATTTGATCTAGTGGATTTAGCTACCACATCCTTTATACCTAACACCTCAAAAACTGATCTAATCGCTCCACCAGCAATAATACCTGTTCCGGCTCTTGCGGTTCTTAAAACTATCTCACCAGAACAAAATTTAGCTTTAATATCATGATGCAAAGTTCTACCTTCACGCAAGTACACTCTAATCATTGATTTCTTTGCAGCATTTACAGCTTTGACTCTTGCTTCAGCAACTTCTGCGTGCTTACCTATTCCACACCCTACCCTACCCTTCTCATCGCCAACAACAACCAAAATTGAAAATGAAAATCTTCTACCACCTTTGGTAACCGTTGTCACTCTTCGTACCGAAACTAAAAGCTCTGATAAATCATTATTATTTTGTAAATTCTTTATAGCCATATTCAAAACCTTCTAAAATTCAAATCCAGAACTTCTTAAAGCCTCAGCAAATTGAGAAACTAATCCTGTGTATTTATACGCTCCACGATCAAACGTAAGCTGCTGCTCTAATTTCATGCCAGACAGACGCTCAACCATTAAAGAAGAAACCTGTTTTATAGTTTCAGCGTTGACTTTCCCTTTACATACATCCTTAATTTTAGCATCCAAAGTAGAAGCTGAAGTGAGAGTTATTCCTTTTACATCATTAATTAACTGGACATAAAAATGCCTATTAGATTTAAATATGGATATACGTAAACGTTCAGCGCTCTTGTCAAGCTTCGCTCTATTACGTAACTTCCTTTTTTCAGAATTACTTAAAAAATTATACGATCTTTTCATTTTTATTACTTCTTTTTACTTACAACCTTACGCAGCATAAATTTGTCTTTTATTACAACACCCTTACCTTTATAAGGATCATATTTTCTAATTTTGCATATATCAGACGCCACCATATAGACCTTCTGCTTATCCATACCACTAACTACTAAGTGAGTTGGCTTTATGCACTTAATCTCAACATCTTTAGGCACTTTATATTTAACATTATGGCTATAACCAAGATATAAAGTCAAATACTTACCATCACACTCTGCCTTATATCCCACACCGTTAATCTCAAGATTAACAGAAAAACCATCAACCATGCCGTTAATGATATTATTAATATTACTCCTATAAGTGCCCCACATAGGCTTTATTTTATCATAATTATCTTTATCTTGATCAACAGAAAGCAATAGCTGATTATCAATAATCTGACACACAACATCCATGATCAAGCTAACTTCCTTTTCAGCCTTAGCGCTCTTTATTAACATACTACCATTATTATATTCAACTGAAACACCAGCAGGAATATTGATAGGAGCAGCACCTATACGAGACATGAATTTCTCCTATTATTTAAAACACACGACACAAAACTTCTCCACCAACCTTTAACTTATGTGCATTATAATCAGTCATCACTCCTTTGGGTGTCGATATAATAAAAATACCAAGACCATTATATGCTTTAGAAATGTCCTTATACTTAGAATAACGACGACAACCAGGCTTTGACACCCTAACTATGTCACTAATTACAGGTGACTTCTCATAATACTTCAATTTTACAATGAAAGAAGGTAAATTATCTACAACTTGCTTTTCATAATCAAGGATATACCCTTCCTCTTTTAAAATCTCCAATATAGAAGAATTCATCTTAGAAAATAGTACCCTTGTTGCCCTATGCATTGCCAATTGAGCATTACGTATCCTTGTTAAAAAATCACCAATACTATCAGATAACGCCACAATATACTCCTTATATTATATTTACCAACTAGACTTTGTAACTCCTGGAATTTGCCCAAAAGAACATAAATCACGCAAAACAATTCTACATAAACCAAATTTTCTATATACTCCTCTTGGTCTCCCAGTTAAAGCACACCTATTTCTAATTTTGGTTTTAGAAGAATTTCTAGGCAATTTTTTAATTAATTTATTTTGAGCTGTAAACCTTTCTACAATAGACAAATTCTTATTATTTATTATAGATTTCAATTTTTCTCTTTTTTCTTTATATTGATCGCACAACTTTATTCTGCGAAGATTTCTTTCTATCATAGATTTTTTTGCCATATATTTCTCCTCTCAATTAATCAAAAAAAGGAAATTTAAGAGCCAGTAATAATTCCTTTGCTTCCTTATCACTAACTGCACTTGTTATAATATTAATATCCATACCTCTAATTTTACTTATTTTATCATAGTCTATTTCTAAAAACGAGATATGTTCCTTTATACCAAAGGAAAAATTACCATTACCGTCAAATTGCTTCACACTAAATCCTCTAAAATCTTTTTCCCTTGGCAAAGCAATATATATCAATCTTTCTAAAAACTCATACATTTTATCTCTACGCAAAGTTACTTTGCAACCTACTGTAGCACCTTTTCTGATCTTGAAGCCAGAAATAGATTTTTTTGCAAAAGTTGATAAAGGCTTCTGCCCAGCAATCAAATATAGGCTATCAAGTGGTTCATTTATTGCTTTACTATCTGTAGCAGCATCTCCAACGCCCATATTGATACACACCTTGACAAGTTTAGGCACTTGCATTATATTGCCGTAATTAAACTTATCCTTCAAGGACTTTACTATGCTATCTTTATACAATTCTTTAAACATATCAACCTAATCTATCACTTCTCCAGAAACTTTTGCAAAACGCACTTTTCTACCGTTTATAACCTTAAACCCCACTCTAGTTGGAGTTTTATATTTAGGGTCCAATGTTGCAACGTTGGATATATCAATAGCTAACTCTTTATTTAATATACCACCACTACTACCAGCTTTTGGTTTAGTATGTCTCTTATGCACATTCACTCCAGAAACAATTACTTTCTTTTTAGCATCACGTGCTATAACTTTGATTACCTTACCAATTTTTCCCTTATCTTTACCAGTTAAAACTATAACGTCGTCACCACTTTTTATTTTAGCACTCATTATAAAACCTCAACAGCTAATGACATTATCTTCATAAAAGAACCAGATGATAACTTTTTTACCGGACCAAACACCCGAGTGCCAAGTGGTTCACCTTGATCATTAATCAAAACTACAGCATTGCTAGAAAAACGAATTACAGAACCATCAGATTTTCTAATAGGGCTTTTCACCCTCACCACAACTGCTCTATATACTTTTCCCTTCTCAACTTTCCCTCTTGGAGTAATAGATTTAGTAGATACAATAACTGTGTCACCTATAGATGCAGATTTTCTACCACCCAATAAACCAATACAAAGCACTGCACGCGCACCAGAATTATCAGCTACTTCCAACAATGTATTTTTTTGAATCATATAAATATCCTATTCAATGTGAGCTATTAACAATAACCCATTTTTTAGTAGTAGAAATAGGCTTGTGTTCTTGTATTAAAACCTTGTCCCCTTCTTTACAACTATTATTCTCATCATGTGCTGTATACTTCTTGTATTTTTTTATAACCTTTTTATACAGCTCATCCTTATACACTTGTAATACCGAAACCTTTACAGTCTTATCACACTTAGCCTTAGTTACAGTACCACAAAAAACCTTTTTAGGCATTCTTTTCCTCTCTTCTTCTTTTATTTAATGTAGTTAAAATACGAGCTATGCTCTTTCTTATTAAGCTAAAACGCGAAATATTGTTGCACTGGCCCAACTTCTTTTGAAAAACCAAATTAACAAACTCTTTTCTCAAATTCACAAGAATTTCATGCAATTCTTGCGAGGACCTCGATTCAATGTCAGCTATATCCATTGCAACTCCATTTAATTATGATTAGATACAAATTTACACTTCATAGGAAGCTTAGCAGTTGCCTTTTCAAGCGCCAATCTTGCTAAATGCATGGGAACATCACTGCTAATTTCAAACAACATTCTACCGGGCTTAGCTTTAAATACCCAAAACTCAACACTACCTTTCCCTTTACCCATACGCACATCCGCCGGCTTTTTACTAACAGGGGTATCAGGAAAAATTCTTATCCACACTTTACCAGAGCGTTTTAATGTTCTAGATATTACACGCCTTGCAGTTTCAATATGCTTAGATTGAATCCTACCTGCTTCCATAGCCTTTAGACCATAATCTCCAAAAGATAATGTGCTACCACCTTTCGTGTTACCCTTAATTCGTCCTTTAAATACTTTTTTATATTTACTTTTTTTAGGAATAAACATTTCAATATACCTAATTAGTTACCAATATAAACCCAGACCTTAACTCCTATGATGCCATATATAGTTTTTGCTTCAGCAAAAGCATAATCTATATTAGCACGTAAAGTATGCAAAGGCAAACGGCCTTCTTTATACCACTCAGTACGAGCTATCTCAGCTCCGCCAAGGCGCCCAGAACAACTTACTTTAATACCTCTAGCACCCATCCTCAAACAACTTTGAATAGCTTTTTTCATCGCTCTTCTAAATGAAACCCTTTTTTCTAACTGCTGTGCAATGCTGTTTGATATTAAAACTGCATCTATTTCAGACCTTTTAACCCCTACTACATTCACTTCCACATTATTTTTTACTTTTTCAGCTATCTTTTGCTTTATCTTCTCAATATCCGAGCCTTTCTTACCTATTATCACTCCAGGTCTAGAAGAATGTATTATTACAGATACCAAATCGATCGTACGCTCTATAATTACTTTAGAAACACCAGCATGCTTAAAAGATTCATTTATATAACTGCGAATAGATAAATCTTGATGCAACCCTTGTTTATAACCCTTCTCAGCATACCAAATAGATGACCAAGTATTAATTATTTTTAACCTAAATCCTTTAGGATTAACGTTTCCCATATTTTTGCACTTTCCTTATTAATTTTCTATTTTTATGAATCATATAATTTCCCCCAATTTTACAGTTATATTACTATAACGTTTACTAACTCTATTAGCTCTACCCATAGCTTTTGGACATACCCTACGCAAAGTAAGAGACTTACCTATTAAAATTTCTTTTATATATAAATTATCGATATCCAATCCATAATTTTGAGCATTAGCAATCGCAGAATTTAATACCTTCCTTATAAGACCTGCAGCTTTCTTTTCACAAAATCTTAATTGCACAGTGGCAAAAGAAACTTTTTTATTACGTACTAAACCAGCAACCAAATTCAATTTACGAGGAGTTGATTTTAAAACCATAGAACCAGCTTTAACTATTACATCTCTGTTTTTCATATCAATTACCTTCTTGTCGCCTTTTTATCACCACTATGCCCAGTAAATTTACGAGTGGGTGAAAACTCACCAAACTTATGACCTATCATATTCTGATCATTAACATTCACAGGAATGTAATCCTTACCATTATAAACAGCAAACTTTAAACCTAAACAATTAGGAAGAATTACAGAAGCCCTGGAATGAACTTTTATAGCCATGTTAACAAACCCCTTGTTTAAAGCATTATTCACCGACTTTAATATAGAAGGATGACAAAAAGGAGGCTTCCATGCAGATCTACTCATAAACTAACCTTTCAATTGTTTTATATACTTATCACTAGATTTATTTCTCCTTCGAGTTTTCTTTCCTTTTGTTGCAACACCCCAAGGAGTAACAGGATGACGACCACCAGAGGTTTTTCCTTCCCCGCCTCCATGAGGATGGTCAACCGGATTCATTGCAACTCCACGTACAGTAGGTCTAATCCCAAGCCACCTACTTCTCCCAGCTTTACCCAACTTTCTATTCTTATGGTCAGGGTTAGATACTACACCAATAGTAGCCTTGCAAGAAGATAAAATCAACCTAATTTGACCAGACCTGAGTCGTAATAAAACATATTGGCCATCACGACCAACGATTTGTGCATAACAACCAGCAGCTCTAGCAATCGCAGCACCATTACCTGGCTTCAGCTCAACATTATGAACGAAAGAACCAACAGGTATATGCTTGAGTAGTAAACAATTCCCTGGCAAAATATCAGCATCATTCCCAGCTGTAACAACATCACCTGGCTTCATACCTTGAGGAGCTAATATATAAGACTTAATATCATCTTCCTTATATGATATTAACGCCAAAAACCCACTTCTATTTGGGTCATACTCTATTTTTTCAACTATACCTTGACCACTTCTATTACGCTTAAAATCTATCACTCTATACTTCTTTTTGTGACCACCACCCCTATGACGAGTTGTAATTCTACCATGATTATTTCTTCCACCACTGGACTTTTTACCGGATGTAAGAGACTTTTCTGGCTCATCTTTTGATAAACCAACTTTACTTACTAACACAGTCCCACGAGAAGACGGAGTAACAGGATTAAAAAATTTCATACCCATACTAAACGCTCATTATATCTAATTTTTGACCATCCATCAAAGAAAAATAAACTTTCTTTTTCTGTTTTTCACAACCAATCACACCCCTAAAACGCCTATATTTAGGCTTAATTCTAACAACATTTATAGAAGAAATTTTAACATCAAATAGAGACTCTATTGCCAACTTTATTTGACGCTTATTTACATTTACAAAAACATACAAAGAATATTTATTAAACTTCTCCCTCAAAAAAGAGGCCTTTTCTGTAATTATAGGAGATTTTATTATATTATTATATTTGATCATAACAATCTACCTTCAAGATGCTTTAAAGTATCCTTTGTCAACATCACGCATTCGTGATTCAATATATCAAAAACATTTAACCCAATAGGTTTGATTAAGTCTACATAGTGCAAGTTTTTAGCCGCACGCAACAAATCATCTCCATAATCACCAACTATCAAAAAGGAAGAAAATTTAAAATTTTTAATACATTTACACATTTCAGACGTTTTCTTCACATCAATATTTAAATTATCCAGAATAATTACTTGATTATTTAAATACTTTAGAGATAAAGCAATTTTTAAACCAAATTTGCGTACCTTCTTATTAAGAGAATAAGTATGACTCCTCACAACAGGGCCGAAAATAATCCCACCACCTCTAAATTGAGGAGATCGCAAGCTCCCTTGTCTTGCCCTACCGGTACGTTTTTGATCATAAGGTTTAGCTGTTGTACCAGAGACATCACTAATACCTTTTGTTTTATGAGTACCAGCTCTTCTCTTCGCTAATTGCCATCTCACTATATCATGCAAAATACTCAATTTTTGCTTAGCAGAAAATATCAAAGGATTGAGCTGAGCAGTACCTACATTATCATTAGATAGATTAACTAAATTACATTCCATAACTAACTTACCAAATTACTAGCATCATCATTTACATCTAACAGTAAACCTACCGGAAAAGGAACATCTTTATGTAAAGATTTTTTAACTGCATCTCTTACAAAAACATAGGAATTTTTAAACCCAGGAACATTATTACCCTTCACAGCAATTATACTATTTTCATGATCAATGGATAATATCTTCATATTTTGTGCAGTTATCCTGCTGTTACCTAAATGACCAGCCATTTTCTTTCCTTTGAATACTCTACCAGGATCCTGACATTGGCCAGTGGAACCTTGTGATCTGTGAGCAATAGAAACACCATGAGATGCCCTAAGCCCACTGAAATTATGCCGCTTCATCACACCAGCAAATCCTTTACCTATAGAATAACCCGTAATATCAAGATATTGACCAACCACAAAATGATTGATTCCCACTTTTTTACCACATTCTATTCCCGACAGGTCATTTAATCTACTTTCGTATAACTTACATTTATTATTTATACCCTTTTTCTTTAAATATTCCAACTGAGGTTTTGCTATATTTTTAAAATCTCCTGTGCCTAAAATGACTGAATTATAGCCACATTTATCTTGTCCTTTTATATCAATAATATAAGTTTCGCTGAGATGCAATAAAGTTACAGCCATGCGACTATTGTCAGAATACATAGCAGTATGACCAATATTCATCATTAGTAAACCAATTCTCCTCAGCGAATTTATTCTCTTCATTTCCTTCTCCTAAACCTTAACTTCCTTGACTTTTAAATCCACTTCTACGCCAGCAGAAAAAGATAAACCTGTAAGCATCTGCATCATAGTAGGAGTAAGATCATGTAAAACAATCAAACGCCTAGAAGTTCTCATTTCAAACTGTTCACGAGATTTTTTATCAACGTGAGGAGATCTATTAACAATAAATTTAGAATCTTTCCTTGGCAACGCAATCGGACCAGATAATTTTGCACTGGACCGCTTTAATTCATCAACAAATTTTCGAACACACTCCTCCAATAAAGAACAATCGAAAGCCTTAATGTTAATATATATATCTTGCTTCATCTTAGTTACTACACTCACTCCAAAATTTCAGAAACAACACCAGAACCAACAGTTCTACCGCCTTCTCTTATCGCAAAACGCAATCCCTTATCCATTGCTATCGGTACTTGCAATTCTACTTCTACACTCACATTATCTCCTGGCATTACCATCTCCTTCCCATCTAGCAATTTTATGCTCCCAGTTACATCCGTTGTCCTTAAATAAAACTGTGGCTGGTAATTCGCAAAAAATGGTGTATGCCTTCCTCCTTCCTCTTTCTTTAATATATAAACCTCCGCCTTAAACTTTCTATGCGGTGTTATCGTCCCCGGTTTCGCTAATACTTGCCCTCTCTCCACTTCTTCTCTTTTTGTTCCTCTTAACAATATTCCTACATTGAGTCCTGCACTTCCCTTATCCAGCAACTTCTTAAACATCTCAACACCTGTGCATATCGTCTTTTGCGTCGCTTTCAGACCTATTATCTCTATCTCTTCTCCCGTCTTTATCTCTCCCTTCTCTATTCTTCCTGTTACCACTGTTCCTCGCCCCGATATCGAAAATACATCTTCGATTGGCAATAAAAATGGTAAATCCACAGGCCTTGGTGGAACCGCTACATATTCATCTAACTTTTCCATCAATTTGTCTATTGATTTCTTTCCATATTCGCTGCTGTCATCCTCCAGCGCCTTGAGCGCTGAACCAACCACCACAGGCACTTCATCCCCTGGAAATCCGTATTTACTCAGTAATTCCCTCACTTCCATTTCTACTAAATCTATCATATCAGCATCAGCAACATCAGCTTTATTTATATACACCACGATATATCCAACACCTACCTGCTTCGCCAGCAATATATGCTCTCTCGTTTGTGGCATTGGCCCATCAACCCCCGACACTACCAATATCGCCGCATCCATCTGTGCTGCACCTACTATCATGTTCTTTACATAGTCAGCGTGTCCAGGACAATCAACGTGTGCATAATGCCTTTTTTCCGTCTGATACTCAACATGCGCTGTTGCTATCGTTATCCCCCTCTTCCTTTCTTCTGGCGCTTTATCTATCTGATCGTACGCTACAAAATTTCCATAATGCTTCGTTATCGCCGCTGTTAACGTCGTCTTCCCATGATCCACATGTCCTATTGTTCCAACATTTACATGCGGCTTTCCAAATGCTTCCACTACTGCTGTCATAATTTAAACTTTTCTACCTAAAATACAAATACATCAATAAATAATATGTTGATTTTATAAAAATACAACAAAAAAAAGAGCGGATAGTGGGAATCGAACCCACGTCACTAGCTTGGAAGGCTAGAGCTCTACCATTGAGCTATACCCGCACAATGGAGGAGGTAGGATTCGAACCTACGTACGCTCACGCGGACAGATTTACAGTCTGTTACCTTTAACCACTCGGTCACTCCTCCGCAAAAATTTGTTAAGAGAATACTATTTTAGCATCTTAACTTAAGCTCTTATTGTATTTAATACTAAACGCCTAAAATTAAAAAATCAAGCAATAAAACCTACCCTGATTAAAATCACGCGGATTTCATTTTATACAACACAATATTGTCAATAAAACGTTTAAACAAATAATGCGAATCATGCGTACCTGGCGCTTCTTCTGGATGGTATTGCACAGAAAAGACTGGGTAATCCTTCATCATTATTCCCTCTACACTATTATCAAATAGAGAAATGTGAGTAATTTCAACATTACTTAGAAGAGAAGCTGAATCAACAACGAAACCATGATTTTGGCTAGTGATCTCAACTTTTCCACTAATTACATCATAAACTGGATGGTTACTCCCTCGGTGACCTATATCCATCTTGATGGTCTTTGCCCCCAAAGTAATCGCAAGTAATTGATGGCCCATGCATATGCCAAAAATTGGTATTTTAGATTTTATAATAATGTCTATTTCTGAAACTACACTTTCTCCTATTTCTTGCGGATCACCAGGACCATTTGAAAGCACTATCCCATCTGGATTCATACTCAACACTTTTTGAGCAAAACCTGTGCTTGGTCTGATTAATTCAACTGTACAACCAAGTTCTATTAAGCGTGAAACTATACTGATTTTTACGCCAAAATCAACGATTACAACCCTATATTTTGCATTAAGGTCACTTTTAAAATTACTATGCAAGCTGACTTTATTGGTTATTTCTATCCCATTTACAGATTTGTATTCCTTCAATTTGTCCAACGCATGCGCCTTACTCGATGAGCATATCATTCCATTTTGAGATCCATGTTCTCTCAAATGTCTCGTTAAAGCTCTAGTATCAACTCCTGATATCCCAATCACGTTATTTTTCTCTAACCAATCATTTAAACTGATATATGAAGAAGGGTGGGACATAGAAGAAAGTTCACGCATAACCACACCACTTGCAAAAATTTTCTTTCCTTCATTATCCTTATGGTTTATTCCAACGTTACCAATATGAGGAAAAGTGAACGTTATAATTTGATCGGCAAAAGAAGGATCAGTTATAGTATGCTGATAACCGGTCATACCAGTGGTAAAACAGACCTCACCTATGCATTTGCCTTTTTTACCTACTGATTTTCCCCAAAAGCACTTGCCATCTTGTAAAATTAAAACTGCGTCCTGCACTTCATTATCTATTTAACTGATTCAAAACAGTATACAAGAATTTCAAATAATACGTAACTCTTTCTAAAATTCCAAATTTAACCACGAAGCAGCAAAAAATAACATGAAAAACTTTTAATACAATCTTTCATATAAAATATATAGTTGACTACCTTCATATTTCGTATTAGATATAGGTAAATCATAAGTAAAGTGGAGGGTAATAATGAACACTGGTACAAATCAATCAAAAAAAATAAATGAGAAGTGGTTAGCTGGAGGAATTGGCGCGCTATTATTTGTAATGATGCTACCGTCGATTCTTCTTTTAGCAAAAATAGCTATAGGGCTAATTATGGTTTCAGTTGCAGCAATAGCGATAAAAGTTGCCTTAAAAACAATATCGAATGCTTTAGAGGATAAACAGGCAGATCAAAGCCAAGCGACGCAACAAACAACACAAAGTAAAATTATAAACCTGGCTATTGGATTAACATCTATATTCGTAGGAGGATTATTACTATTCATTATAGCACAAACTGGCTTAATTGCAGCATGTGCAGCTATAACTGCTTTAGCTCTACACGAATATGTTAAAAATCAAGAAATAGGAAAAGAGATAAATGATAAATTCGATAAGGTAGCTGACGATACAATCAATTTTATTGTTAGCAGTGTTGAAAAACTTATTCCAACAAAGCCGCCAGGCATAACAGCCTAAACTGTCTCCGTTCAGGGCATAAGTGTTACAAGTAGCATTATATAAAGCGATTAATGGCATCCTCCTGATAATAGAATAATTGTATCTGTTCAGGGGCATCGCAAATATTGAAGCAAAAGTGGTCAGCGCTTACTATACGAATATTGTGATTTGAATCCACTAGGGAGGATGTCATCCCAGTGCCCAGACACTGGGATCCAGGAATTTTGATTAGAGATTAAATTGGTGAGTATAAAAGTAGCTAATCCTACGTTAAAATACAACGTTTTTAATGGGACTGCGTAAAAGGGCTGGATTCCAGTGTCAAGCACTGGAATGACACCTTTGTGTTTGAGGCAAAACCTGCTATAACATTTCTTCGCAAACAAACGTTCGTACAGTTATGTATCAGCTACTTTCATGGCACCATTTGTTGTAAACTCACATTTCTCTATGATTATCTTTATTTGCCGCTTTCCCGAACGGATGCTCTACAGTTATTTCCTCATTAATAGAGCGAGGTGCACCGGAACCAGGTACAACGATATTCTCGTGCGATTGCATATCCTTCTTTTCCTCACATGGTGTTTGCTTAATGAAATGTACTGCTAAAACTTCATGTAAAGCTTTACCTTTTATAAGCACAGCCTCGTTTTGCTTAGCTAACTCTAAAATTTTCTTTGGTTCAACATCTTTACCGTCAATAGTTGATTTTTTAATACTAACTTGACCTAAATTTATATTTAGAACAACAGTACAGTTAAGGTCTTTTCCAGATTCATCTTTTGCACCCCAACTAATTTCGATGTCACATATTGCAAATTTTGTAAAGGAGTAGTTCCTCTATTGTTTCTCATTCTTCTCAATTGTTACTATTCTTTCACCATTGCTGTATATTTTTGCTCTTTTTACCTCGCTTTTCTCTTCTTCCATTCTTTTAGTTTTTTCAGTGAAAAGACGACTGGTTTCTAAACTTTGTTCAGGTTTAGTAATGTTGATATTAAGATGGTCATAATGATTAAGAAGACGGTTTGCATATGGACATGGCACATAACACCCATCAAAGAAAGCAATTGCACTACCAGTTTTTAGAAATTCTTGTCCATCGCTCATTCCTTCACCAATTCGAATAAGATATCTACCCAACCTCTTTTTAAAATTTTCTTTTACTCCTCCTGATCTTTAGAAGTAAGCTTCTTATCCAATATACCCATTATTTCTTTTCGCTTACTCAATACCACATAATTGAAAAGGAAAATATTATCCTCTCGATAATAATTTGCTATCTTGTCAAATGGATCTGCCGGCCAACCGTTATTATAATTTACAGAATCAGAAGAATCTTCACACTTATTATCCTTAAAATCAAAATTCAATCTTTCAAAATCTGATAATACTTTTTCTGCCCTATCTTCAAAAGACCGAAGTCCATCTTGAAGTTCTTTTCCATAACTCATTCCTTTGTCAATTTGAAGAACATATTGACCATATTTCTTTCTAAACTCCTCCTGTTCTTCGAGGAGAGGAAGATTCCTATCTAATATATCGATTATTTCTTTCCGCTTATTCAATATTACATAGTTAAAAAGGGCACTCTCCCCCTTCTTTTCATAATCGTCTGCTATTTTGTCAAAACACTTATTATCCTTAAACTCCAATTCCTCAAAATCTGAGAGCACACTTTGTACCTGAGTCTCATCGAATTGAAGATTTGCTTGAGTAGATAGAAGAGTCAACTTTTCTTCACTTTCCTTGGTACTCGAATTTTTGAAAAAACCATTCAATAGATTTACAATACTAGAAAACATTTCACACCTCTATTGTTATAAGTAAACTTAATTATATCTTAATGCTAAATGTTGTAAAGCTAAAATTAGAAACTAAAAAAGCTAACATAAGTTCTGCATTGTTTGCATCTTTATCAGGTTGTTAGGTAGAATTATTAAAGAACTAGTTGAACATATGTTATCAACTCCATCCACAAGTTCTCCGCTTGTTACTCCAGTTGCAATGAACACTGATTCACCTCTTGCCATATCTTTTACGGCGTAGACTTTTTCTGGGTCATCAATATTTAAATTTTTTGCTCTTTCTTTTAACTGATCTGTGTCAAATATCAATCTTCCCTCCATCTGCCCACCGATTGAACTCAGCGCTGCAGCCGCAAGCACCCCTTCTGGTGCCCCTCCTATTCCGATATACATATCATGATTGCCATTTACTAGTGAAACTACGGCCACAATATCACCATCATCTATTAGTTTAATTTTTGCTCCTAACTTCCTGATTTTTACTATTAATTCATTGTGCCTTTCACGATTAAGTATAGTTACCACGAGATCATTTACTTTGCATTTTTTTGCCTTGGCTAAATTGTCTAGATTCTTTTCAATGCTATTTTTTAGTGAGACTACACCCTCTGGAAGATTTTTTCCTACCGCTATTTTTTCCATATAAACATCAGGTGCATGTAAAAAATTACCTTTTTTCGTTGCAGCAAGAACAGACATTGCCCCTGGTTTGTAATGAGCACAAATCGTAGTGCCCTCAAGTGGGTCAACGGCAATGTCGATTTCAGGACCATTTCCAGTGCCAACCTTCTCGCCAATATATAGCATCGGTGCTTCATCTCTCTCACCTTCACCAATTACGATAGTACCATTTATTTCCATTGAATTTAATACTGTACGCATTGCATCAACTGCAACCTGATCAGCCTTTTTTTCATCGCCGAAGCCTGCTAGTTTATATGCAGCAAGCGCCGCAGCTTCGGTCACTTTAACTAATTTATAGGCTAAATCTTCCATCATTTGCTTTAAGAACTATATTCAATATGTATCATGATATATCATGCTGCTTGAAACTGCAATATGTCTTGACTGATTATTAGGGAGTTGATATAATATAAGCATTATAGTAGTGGGATTATAGTGATGATGATGTTAGAAATTTCTATCTAGATATAGATAGAATTACAGGACGTGATAACACAGTTACTAGTTTGGAAGAACTAAAAAGAGGTTAAGGAAAGAAGTTAATTTTCAAGATGAATGTGAAGGAGGCAATTCATTAGGGAACCTACTTCTAAAACATGCAACCGAAAATAACAACCTACGCGTTAAGGATTTTCTCCTCCAAAATGGGTGTGAACCCCTTCAACAAGAGCAAATAACCGCAGCAATAAACAAGGAAGAAGAGGCACCTAATGTAGAAGAGAATAGAGCAGACAGTAATGAAGTAGATTCTAGTAACTTCATAAACCCTGGTATGACTGCTGAAGTACTTTACGAGCAACTAATACAAGGGAAAGAAACAAATCTGGCAATTTTTGACTCGTTTGCAAATGCTGTAAGAGAGTCCAATATTACCGGCGATCGTGGCATATTTCTAGATGTTGTAAAATTGTTTACAGATTTAGATGCTGTAATCCATCTTACAGATACTGCTTCCAGAACTATATTGGGCATAGCTACAATAACAAAACAAGCTGACGTTGTTAAGGTACTTTTGGATAGTGGCAAATTTTATGAAGAAGAAAAATTTAACGCTCTGTGTCTTGCTATTACTCAGGATAATGCCCAAGAAGCTGAGCTATTTTAGGTTACGTGAGTCCTGCAAACAGGAAAGAGGCTTTACAAGTGGCCATACAGGTAGGTAAAACTGAAATTGTTAATGCGTTCTTGAATAGAGGTAAGCTTAATGAAGAAAATAGAGCAGAACCCAGCAGCAGTAATGGAAACATTGGTAGTAGACCTGTAGCAACAGTGCCTCCAGTTAGTACTAATGGTGATAATCGCAATCACGACAATGAAATACCTGTAGTAACAGAGACTAACCAAACTACCACGCCAAATATTGATAATGTTAATGGCCAATCAAATCATAATAACAAAAATAAAACGCCTGTAATACCAGAGGCTAAGCAAACTGCCACACCAAATAATGATAATAAAGCTAACGGCTTTGTAGATGCTCAATTTTCTGTGCCAAATGAAAAAGAAGCTAAATATAAAAAAAGCAAGGAAAATTTTTACACCTCATTAACAAAAGATGTTGTTGGAGTTGTTATTACAGGATTATTCATTACTGCTGCTGTGATGGTTCCATTTGTAACTGGTGCAGTGATTTGTGGTGTTATAGCTGCTTTGGTTGCAATAGCTACCGGGTTGCATGTAAAAAATTCTACATTACCAAGCTATAGAGAAATGGAAGAAAATAAAGTTGAACACGTCCAAAAAACTGCAAAAACGTTGTGATTCAATTTCGCTAGGGAGGATGTTATGCCAGTGCGTGACACTGGCATCTAATTTACCCAACACACTTAGATTTTATGCTAAACTGTGCTGCCACTAACTTTGCAACCGGTACTCTATAGGGTGAGCATGAAACATAATCCACCCCTGATTCGATGAGAAACTCTATAGATTTTGGATCTGCTCCATGCTCTCCACATATACCCAGTTTTATTTCTTTTCGGGTTTTTTTGCCTCTTTCAATGGCCATCTTGATTAACTCCCCTACCCCTTCGATGTCCAGCACTTCAAATGGGTCGTTTTCGAATATGTTGCTTTCCTTATAAGAATCGAGGAAATTAACTGAATCATCTCTTGAAAGTCCCATGGTTGTTTGCGTTAAATCATTAGTGCCAAAACTAAAGAACTCTGCATGTTTTGCTAACTTATCAGCAATCAGTGCTGCTCGTGGTAGCTCTATCATTGTTCCAATTGAGTACGCCTTGTCTGATGTCATTCCAGCGCGTGACGCTGGAATCTGCTTCTTGATCCTAGCTGAGATGACAGAGGATTCTTTCTTCACTAACTCGCATATCAAAACAAACTCTTTCTCATTCATGATAAAGGGGACCATGATTTCAGGCTCCACTTCTATCTTCTTTTCTTTCTTTAATTCACTTGCAGCACTAAGTATTGCCCTAATCTGCATGCTATATATTTCAGGATGAGAAATGGCAAGTCTACAACCTCGATGGCCAAGCATTGGGTTCTTTTCTGATAACTGTGCTATTTTATTTTTTACTGATTCAACTGACTTACTAAGTGATTTGGCGATTTTTTCTATAGTAGACTGATTATTGGGTAAAAATTCATGCAAAGGTGGATCAAGCAACCGTATAGTGACCTCCCTGCCCTCCATAATAGAAAATATTTCTTTGAAATCAGACTTTTGCATTTCTTCCAGTTTAATGAGCGCATTTGCCCTTTCATTTTCATCGTCAGCCATTATCAACTTTTGAATGAATTCGATTCTATCACTAGCGAAAAACATATGTTCTGTGCGACATAAGCCTATACCTTCTGCACCGAATTCTTTTGCAATTTTTGCGTCTTTTGGAGTATCAGCGTTCGCTCTCACTTTGACCGTTTTGATTTCATCTATCCAGTTGATTATCGTTTTGAATTCTTGCGATAATTCAGGTGAAATTGTAGGAAGAATGCCAAGCATAACCTCCCCTGTTCCTCCGTTGATGGTAATTGGTTCACCTTTATTTACTTTTGTATCCCCCACAGAAAAGAAAGTTCCATCTTTATCGATATAAAGTCCACTTACACTGCAAATGCATGGCTTACCCATTCCACGGGTTACAACAGCAGCGTGCGAGGTCATCCCTCCCCGTGCTGTTACTATGCCACTTGCAGCATTCATTCCATTAATATCTTCAGGACTCGTTTCTGACCTTACTAAAATCACTTTTTTACCCTGCTCTGCAGCTTTTTCAGCATCACTTGCACTAAACACTACATATCCAGAAGCAACCCCTGGAGAAGCCGGCAGTCCCTTCCCTATTACTTTTTGGTCACTCTTAACGTCAAGAACTGGATGCAATAAATTGTCAAAAGTTTTTGGATCAATTCTCAATATTCCTTCTTCTTTTGTAATCGTTCCTTCGTTTACCATATCAACTATTATGCGAATAGCAGCTTCAGCCGTGCGCTTGCCAGACCTAGTCTGCAAAATCCATAATTTACCGTCCTGTACAGTAAATTCGATATCCTGCATGTCTTTATAATGCCTTTCAAGTTTTTCACATACCGCGCATAATTCCAGGTAGACACTTGGCAGCAACTTCTCCATGGTGTTTTTTTGCTCTCCGTCAATTGGCATAGGAGTATAAACACCAGAAACCACATCCTCACCCTGAGCATTAACCAAAAACTCACCAAAAAGCTTTTTTTCCCCAGTTGAAGGATTTCGTGTAAATATCACACCAGTTGCAGAATTATCATTTAAATTACCAAAAACCATTGCTTGCACGTTGACCGCTGTTCCAAGGTTTTCAGGAATATTATGTATTTTTCTATAGGAAACAGCCCTATCATTTTTCCAAGAAGCAAATACTGCATTAACTGAGTTTAACAATTGCTCTTCAACGTTCTGCGGGAAATGTTTCTCAGTTTTTTCATATACTATCTTTTTAAAATCGTTAACAATTCTCTTTAAAACATCAACATCAAGATCAGCTAAGCTTTTTGCTCCACTCTTTTGCTGCTCATTATCAATAACATCTTGAAATAGGTGATGATCAAGCTGTAGTACAACATTGGAGTACATCATGATGAAACGGCAGTAGCTATCGTAAGCAAAACGTTCGCCACTTTTTTTTGCAAGCCCAACAACGGTTTCATCATTTAGACCAACATTTAAAATAGTATCAAGCATGCCCGGCATTGAACTAACACTACCAGAGCGTATGGAAATTAATAAGGGATTATTTAAATCCCCAAATTTACAACCGATGTCATTTTCGAGCATCGTCATGTAGTTTTTAATTCCACTACATATGTCATTCCAGTGCGTGACCACATTTTTTTCTGGATCCGAGTAATCAGATACTTGGATGACAGAAGATCTATTGTCTTGATAATAGACTTTGCAAGCAGAGGTGGAAATTGTGAAACCAGGTGGAACAGGAATGCCAACATTGCACATTTCTGCTAAATTTGCCCCCTTTCCTCCCAGCAGATTTTTCATTTCTGCATTGCCTTCGCATTTACCCTGGCTAAAGTAATGTATTAACTTTTCCCCCATCATTTTCTCCGGATTTTCACTGATAAACACATTGTACATATAGTTCCAATAAACCTGTGAGAACTTGAAACCTTAGGATAATAAATTTTACAAAATTTTGCAACAACGTTCCCTCTGGCAACATCAGTAAAGTTAACAAAAAAGATGACAAATTATTGAATTATTATCAATAAGAATATATAATATAAAGATACATTTAAAAATTTTTTTATGGCTCTTTCTAAGTTTCTCGACCCCAAGAATGATGTTGCGTTTCGGCGTATTTTTGGTACTGAAAAAAATAAAGACATCCTCATTCACTTTCTCAATGATATTTTGGGGTTCACTGGCAAAGATGAATAAAAGAAATAGAATTCCTCAGCACTATTCAAGATGCTGAAATTGCCTCTAAAAAACAAAGTATCGTTGATGTTCTTTGCAGGGATGAAAATGGGGTGCAAGTAATAGTCGAAATGCAAGTTGCCAAAACTAAAGGCTTTGAAAAACGCGCTCAATATTACGCTGCTAAAGCTTATTCAAGGCAAGTTGATAAAGGTGATCAATATCAGGGTCTTAAAGAAATCATTTTTATAGCTATTGCTGATTGTATTCTCTTTCCTAATAAATCTGAGTATAAGCCAGATCATGTAATGTTAGACAAAGATAGCTATGAACATGATTTAAAAGATTTTTATTTTACATTTATTGAGTTACCAAAATTTCCTAAAACTAAAGAAGACCAATTGGAGAGTATAGTTGAAAAATGGATCTATTATTTTAAATATGCAGATGAAACTAGCGAAGAAGAATTGGAAAAGATAATAGGTAGTGATGTAATAATTAAAAAGGCATATGAAGAACTAAATAGATTCAACTGGTCAGAGAAAGAATTTATTGCCTACGAACAGGAAATAAAACGTATTCGTGATGAACGGGCTGTTCTTGAACAAAAACTTGATGATGCTAAAAAGGAAGGAAAAATTGAAGTTGCAAAAACAATGCTAGCTAATAATGTTGATGTCACCACTATTGTTAAGTTTACTGGCCTCTCCATGAGTGAGATCAAAGAATTGCAGAATTAAGTGGACCCGCAAACGGTTACACGAAATAATGCTGCAGCCTGACCAGATGATAAGTACATTTAGCCTATTTATCTTTATACTTTCATGTCAATTTTATAAATCAAATTTATTTCTGTGAGTAGCTACAATTTAAAGACCTTGCTTCATCAATGTAATGGAACAAAACCTTTTTAGTAAGTTCAAAACCCTCTAAAGTCTCTCCTTCGCATCTTGCTGTAATGCAGTTTTGCGTATTTGATACCCTAAGAAGCCACCAACCTTTATTATCGGTTACCTTAACACCATCAAGATCTGAAAATACAATATTTTGCTGCTCCAGTGTTTTCTTTATTGACTCAATTATTTGAAACTTTTTCTCATCTTTCACTACAATCTTCACTTCATGAGTGATATATAACTTCGGTAAATCCTCAATCACCTGAGATAGGCTTTGGTTTTTCTTAAGCAAAATGTCAACTGCTTTAACAGCAGAATATAGCCCATCATCAAAACTTAGCTCAGAAAAGAAGAAGTGCCCGCTTAATTCACCAGCAAACTTTGCCTCTTCCTCTACCATCTTCTTCTTAACTAGTGAATGTCCAGTAGCACAGGTGATAACTTGCCCTCCTAACTTGCTAACAAAATCATGCACTTTCATACTCATTTTTACGTTAGCAATAACTTTGCTTTCTGGATATTCCTCCAACACTTCACGTGCAAAAATTATAAATAAATGGTCATTGGAAACAACGTTGCCTTTATTATCAATTAAGCGCACCCTATCGCTATCGCCATCTAGCGCAATGCCAAGATCACATCCATATTCCTTCACAATGTCAATTAATTGAGCAAGATTTTTTTCCTCTATGGGATCTGGATCATGCAGTGGAAATGCCCCATCTATAGAGTTATTGGTTACGATGTGCGTATGACCAGGCAAGATCTTTTCAATATACCTTATAATTCCACTTGCTGGACTATTTCCACAATCCCAGGCTATTTTTAATTTCTGTGTAGTATTATTCTTCACTGCACTTTTCAATATGCTAATGTACTCACTATATATATTTATGTTAATTAAGCTTCCAATTCTTGTGCTGTTTTTAATTGGACTGCTTATAATTTCCTTCATTTCTTGATCTGAGAAGACTTTTTTATTACTAAAAAATTTAAAGCCATTATATTCGCTGGGGTTATGAGAGGCAGTTATTATGATACCAAGATCCGCCTGTGTGATTTGTGTTGCAGCGTAAAGCATAGGTGAAGAGCATAGTCCAACGCGTATAACATTTGCACCGGATAAAGTTAAGCCCCTAATTAATTCTCTTTCTATACCTGGTGAATCTATTCTGCTGTCGTAGCCGACACAAACACTAGCTACGGTTTGGCCAAACTTTCTACCTATCTCGTACCCATCATTAATCTGCAAATCTTTGCCTACTATACCTCTAATATCGTATTTTCTTATAATGGTATTGTCCATACTGTACTTCTTGAAGTGACTACTATATAACATTTTGGCCAAATGCTCAAGTTTATTTATCCAACAATTAGTTGACTCTTTAAAGAAATCTGTTAATATTATAGTATATTTTTTAAAATGTAAAATTATGCCACAGGAAAACGAAAATGTATTTATAGCTGAAAGTCAAAGTTTAGATGTAGATGAACAGCAGAAAAAGGATATTTTAGATGTGATTGAATCTTGTAGCAGCTTTCAAGAGACTATAAAACAATTGGAGGAAAAAATTTATCTGGTATTTTATTGGCCCTTTACGCAAAGATGAGGACATTACAGGACAGATAAATTGAAAGTGGGAAAAGGAGTTCCAAAAATTTGAGCAATCAATAAATGAAACACATAGAGAATTTGAAGCATCTTTACCAAATCAAAATTTCTTAGCGTATTCAACAAAAGATGATGACTTCAAAATTAGATTTGAAAATGAAGAAAAACCAATAGAAATTAGCAATATTTTAAGAGCTAGCAGTGAAGGTAAGGTTTATAACATATCTTTAGGGAAAGATAGTCAAATAACTGCAACCAAAAAAGGCAGCGAAAGGCACTATGATTTTACTGGTTCAAGCTCATGTGAAATGACCATTAATTGGCAGGCTAAGGATTCTGAAGGTAACAGCATATACTGTAGCATGACCGTAAAATTGGATTCTGGTGGTATACAGAGTGTTATTGGTGAGCCAAAATTTGGAGGAATAACGAGTTCAGAAGAAGTATTAAAGTTAGTTGGACAAAATAAAGAAGTTTTTATCAACAGAAAAACTCTGTATCAAGCTTTTACTGATATAGGTCAAGATATGGACAGTCTCGAGCCCACACAAGATCTATCATCGCAATTGCCTACACCAAGCAGCAGTGGGTATTCCTCTCCTAGCACACCTTCTTCACGTAGAAGTTCTATATCCACCAGCAGTGAATTTAGTGATGAAGATGAAATATTTGAGGATGATATGTCTGGTGATGAAGAAGAGTATGAGCAAGAAGGATTAAAAGATAAAGTAGATGAAATTATAAACGAAATTGAGGAATTAAAGGAAGGAAAAGAAACATTTGCTCAACATTTTGCAGCGCAGGCAAAGCAGCTTGAGGATCTAAGATTAGAACGTGACTCCTTGAGAGATAAAGTCAATGAACAACAGCGAGCGATATTTGAAAGAGGTCAAAGAATAAAGGAACAAGAGGAAGAACTACAGGATAAAAATGATGTAATAAAGAACTTAAATAATCAGTTGAAAGATAAGGAAGGTGAAACAAATGAGGCAAATAAAGAATTACAGAGAAAATTGAAGCAAAGTGAAGCTAATTTAACTGTACTAAAGGAAAAGAATGCAAATTTGGAGAATGACCTGAAGAAAATAGTGGAAGGTTTAAAGGATGATCATAAAAAGCAGTTGGCAGAACAGTTAATGGAAACAAAAAAGGAAAACAATACATTGGCTGAAACGGCGAGCCAATTGTCTGAAGAATTAAATGAATTACAGAGAGAAAAGGAAGACTTAGAGAGGGAAATTCGACAACTTGAACCTGGAAGATCACTTGCAGATTAGCTAAGCGAAGAAAATACGAAGGGGGAAATAGAAAAGCTTCAATATCAACTTAAGGAAAAGGAAGGGATGTTAACGTGTACACAGGAAGAGCTGGCATCTGTCAAAGAGAGTCTAGAGCAACTGCAGAACATATTACAGCAGGAAAAAGGTCAGGCAACTCAAACTGAAGTTGAATATGAAAGTAGAGGAACAAGCATGCAGCAGCAAGACCAAGGTATACAAGCTGTAAACAACAACTCAAGCAGAACAGCTAGTGGGTTAAGACAAGAAAACAAAAAATTGACTAGAGACAAACTAACTATATCTGAACAATTAAAACAAAAAATAAGAGAGATTGACGAGTTAAAGAAAAATTTAAAGCAACTGCAAGAAGAAAATAAACAACTCAAACAAGAAGTTACTAAAAATGCAGGAGTTGATGCATCATCTTCAACAGGTCAAAAAGAAGCTAAAGAAGCAGAAGTTATACCGCAAAACATTATGGATTGGCCTGTTCCAATTCCAGATGATAAACCGGAAGAGCAGAAAACTCCATTAGAGCCAATCAAGGTAAATACAGAATTATCAGATCCAAAATCAATCCCTGCTGAGGGTCCGGAAAAATCTCCTCCTCTTTCAAAATGATGAGTTTTGCTTCTATAGCTGACCCAAGCAACACGTCATCCCGCGATTTATTCGCGTTATCTCAGCCGCTAACACGTAGCGGGATACTTAACCGTCATACCGTGATTTATTCACAGTATCTCTTAGCCACTAACAAGCAGCGGGATGACAGCAATCCTACGTCATGCCGCCGCGGTACCTCTAGATCCCGCTAACTAGTAGCGGAATGACGAATTTTTGTTTTTCAAATTATAGCTAAACATACTGTAATTGCTATTGAATAATGGAGAGACATACTCCATTATTTTAGCACGAAGTAACAAATTCAATGAATTGGTTCTTCAAAAATAATTTAAACTTTTACAGTAGGTCATGAAATATTATAGCGATCTCATTAAAAGAAACTTTTATAAGTATCGTTGATGAGAAAGGAAAAGTTGTTAAGGAAGAAGTTGTTGCAAGCGAAAGTAAGGCAATAGCAGATTAGCCAAGGCAAAAAATACGAACCCATAGGAATAGAAAGTGGATAGTTGTCAATATCAATGTGCAAAGAGTTAAGGAGTTTTGGATTACCAGCAATTTGTGTAGATGCAAGGCATATGGCAGCAGCGTTTTCTGCAAGAATCAATAAGAATGATAAAAACGATGCGAGGGTTATAGCGCAGATGATGAGAAGTGTTAGTAAAATCAGTTGTCAAATTAAAATAGCGCTTGGAAGCAGAAGACAGCTAATGTGTAGCAAACAGCAGGTTATTGGAACAATAAGAGGGTTGTTGAAGATACATGGTCGGTAAAGGATCAAAATTTGAAACTTTCGCTTTAAGAATACAAGAGGCAATAAATAATTTGGATGAAATCAGTAGGAGTTCAATTGAAGCGTTAGTTTGTAGTTTGGAAGCAATAGAAAAGTCATTAAGAAAGCTTGACAAAATGCTTTCAGAACAAGGTGAAAAAGACGATGATTGTAAATTGTTAACTACTGTTCCAGGAGTGGGGATTATAGTAGCAATGACGTATAAAGCTGCAATTGATAACCCACATAGGTTTGAGAAATCTGATACAGTTGGAGCATATATAGGGTTGACACCAAGGCAATATTCTTCTGGAGAAGTTGATCGGCATGGCAGCATATCAAAGATGGGACCACCGGAATGTAGAAGTATGTTATATGAAGCTGCACAAACAATGCTTACAGTTACCAAGAGGACATTTAAATTAAAAAACTGGGGTTGCGAAGAAAAAAGGAATGAAAAAAGCAATTGTAGCAGTAGCAAGAAAATTAGCTGTAATTATGCATAGGATGTTGGTTGATAAAACAGAATTTTATTATCAATAAACATCAAAAGAGCATAGGACAATAATTTTATTGAAAATAAAGATAGCAATGCCGATGGAAGGGACAAGCAAGAACTTAGTTAGACTTCGTGGTAAATATGTTGCCGTCCACTTCCGCCTAACAAGTATAATGCGGCTTGACAAATTTATTGTCATCTCAGACCGCGGAGAGAACCATATGCTACTTTTAACTTATGTAAAATTACCAAGGATTATGGAGAAGATATGCTGTTTTGATTTGTGTGAAAATTATTGTTGACTTATGTGCAATTAGAGAACCTAAGTCACTTTAGCTATAATTCAGAATTGAGAGCTTTTAATAACTTTCCAATTCCCACTTTGGTCTTGGTGCAAAATTAAGTGGATCTATATAATTTTTCTGTAACCTTTCAATTCCTGTCCATCCAACCATAATTGCATTGTCTGTACATAGGTCGTTAGGGGGAAAAAATATGTTTAAGTTTATGTGTTGTTTTAATTTTTCTCTCAAGAAATTATTTGCTGCAACTCCGCCGGTAATCACAAAGTCATTGATTTTGATATTTAAAGATTCGGCCATAATAATCGCATTACTAACCCTGTCCAGCAGTATGTCACTAATACACTCTTGAAACGAAGCACATACATCACACACATCTTGCTCGCTCATTTTAAGTTCTTGTACTAAGTTTTTTACTGCTGTTTTAATCCCAGAAAACGAAAAGTTACATCCAGAACGTTTTATCATTGCCCTTGGCAGTTTGAATCTTGTGCCATTGCCTTTTTTAGCCAACTTTTCAATTAATGGGCCTCCTGGGTAGCTTAAACCCAGCATCTTAGCAACTTTATCAAATGCTTCTCCTAGTGAATCATCTAGCGTTTCTCCAAGTTTAATGTATTTACCTACATCCTGTGCAATTAAAAATTGACAGTGACCACCTGATATTAGTAGGACTAAAAATGGAAATTTTACCTCATGCAGTAACCTAATAACCAATGCATGCGCTTCTAAGTGATTCACTGCAATGAACGGTTTTTGTGCTACATGCGCAATTGCTTTAGCCATCATTGTACCAACTATTAATCCACCTATGAGTCCTGGTCCTGATGTTGCTGCAATTGCATTGAGGTCACAAAAGTTAAGGTTAGATTTTTCCACGGCGCTTTTTATTAGACCACTTAAATGCTTCATATGAGCACGTGAAGCTATTTCAGGGATCACCCCACCGCGTTTTTTGTGTTCTACTTGAGAAAGAATCTTGTGAGCAAGGACTTGCTTGTCACTATTTACAATCGCTACTGCAGTTTCGTCGCAGCTTGTTTCAACAGCTAAAATGGTTTTCATGTATATTTAGTTACTGTATTACCAAAACTATACTTTGAAACGCTGTAGAAGTTAACTGCAAAGTTAACTTCTATAGCTAAAAGATTTACCGACAACCGTCATTCCGCTACGTGTTAGCTGATGAGATACCGCGCACAACTGTACGAACATTCATTCTTAAAGGTAAACTGCACAGCAAATGGTGTCATTCCAGTGCTCTTTTTTTGTCATCCCAATCTGGGATCTATTTTGCATGTAACTCCAATTGTGTTTTGGCATAAAACGCGACACGTATTAGACTTATTTGCAAGCAAAGCTTGCTAGATCCAAGTAGTCAGGGCACTGGGATGACATTACAGGGGCACTGAAATGACACCATTTTCGGTCTCTTAAATTGCTTTAGCCATAAATATTTAAGAAATTTACTAAATAAAAAAAAGGCAAAAAAAGCCCCGTGGTGGTTGGCTATTTACTATGTACTAAAATATCGGCGTTTTTTTATTCTAAAACGCTTGATTAAGAGCGATTTAGCTGCTTTTAACTTGCAACTAACCTACACCGCAAGTGTTTAAGAAATTTACTAAGCAGGAAAAAGGCAAAGAAACCCCGTAGTAGCTAGCATTCAAATTCTCCCTTGTCAATTTGACGTTTTTTGCTGTCTTAAACGCTTTGTAAGCGCGTTTCGGCTTATATAGGTAAAAACCTAAAATTTTTAAAGACATGCGATGCACGTAGTGCGAAAAATTAAACATGAGACGCCAAATACCCTAAGTTTTTTGTCATTAACCTGCACAGATTGCGAAGATAAATAAATAGCTTCAGTTTCATGATAAGGGGCTGGCGAAACTTGTAAAGGAATTTTTTACATCTAATTTATAGCTCCCTGCATGATATCACGTATTATCTATACCAAGGAGTTCTGCTTGTAGATATTATACCAACAATCCACTATTTTTTTTATGTCTTGTGGTTTAGTTTCTGGACCTATACTGATTCTAATTGAACACTCTGTTTGCTCTTTTGTTGCCCCCATTGCAAGCAAAACATGGGAAGGCTCAACTTTTCCAGAAGAACATGCGGAGCCATTACTAACTGCAATATAATTCAAGTCAAAATGCATGAGCTGCACATCACTCTTTACTCCTGGCATATAAATAAAACTTGTGTTTGGCAGCCTCTTAGAGTTTTTACCGAAGATTCTTATGTCACTGACAAGATTTAATAATTCACACTCTAATTGATCGCGTAGCTCCTTTACTTCATCCATTTTTGATAGAAGATCTGGAATATTTTGCAGTGCAGCAGAAAGGCCTGCAATCGCAACAATATTTTCCGTACCACCACGAAATCCCTTCTCTTGTCCACCACCTATTATAATAGGTTCTATCGCAAGTTCTTTATTGAATATTAAAACTCCACTGCCTGCTACACCGCCAAATTTATGGGCGGATAAAGTGAGTAAATCCACTCCTAAATCTTCCATATTAACTTTAATTTTCCCAACACTTTGAGCAGTGTCAGTGTGGCAAATTGCTCCAAATTTGTGGGCTATTTCAGCTATTTCCTCAATAGGTTGAATAACTCCGGTTTCGTTATTTGCCATCATAACTGAAACTATTGCTTTGTTTCCTTTAAGTTCGCTTAGAATTTTTTCTAGCTCTAAAAAGTCAACAATGCCCTCCTGATTAACGGGTATTATGTATGGATTACATGCAGAATTAAGAATTGAAGGATGCTCTATAGCTGAAATTACATGCAGGTAGCCTGCTATTCCTCTCATAACAAGGTTATTCGCTTCGGTTGCACCAGACGTGAAAACTATTTCTTTATCACTTGAGACACCAATAGCACCACGTACGTTATCTCTTGCATCCTGAAGAATCTTCCTCGCTTCTTGTCCTCTTTTATGTAGTGATGATGGATTGAGCGTTTGTTTTAACAAGACCTCAAATATACTTTTTTTTACATTTTCACTAATTGGAGCAGTTGCATTGTAATCAGCATATACGCAACCACTATTTTCTAAAGAGAATGGACTCATCTGCCACTTAAATAAGTTTACCATCAACTATAGCCATAACTATGTACGTTAGCTTTAACACGATAAAAAATTTATTGCAAAAACAGCGAAATTAATACATAATTAATAACTCACGTCATTAATACCTGTCAAGCGGGTTCTTATTAGGGGTTACCATGGTTGAAGTTTTTTTGAATAATGCAACAAGAAAGATAGAAGGTGAATACCACCAAAGCAAAGATGCCAACGCGCCGGTTGTGCTGGTTTTACATCATCATCCTCAATATGGTGGTAATATGGATAGTAAAATTGTACATAGTACATATACGTCTTTTATCGATAACAATTTTTCTGCATTGAAGATTAACTTTCGTGGTGTGGGAAAATCTACCGGAACTTTTGATAAGGGTATAGGAGAATTAACTGACGCTGCGGTAGCCATTGATTGGCTTCAGGAACATAATCCTAGCAATGTTCCAATTTGGATCGCTGGTTTTTCTTTTGGAGCATGGGTGGCTATGCAGCTAACAATGCGCCGCCCTGAGATAGTGGGTTTTATTGCTCTTTCTCTTCCGGTAACTAAGTACGATTTTTCTTTTCTTTCTCCCTGTCCAGTTTCTGGGCTTATAATACAAAGCAGTAATGATACAATCTCAGAAGAAAGCGATGTAACAGAATTAGCAAAAAGGTTGATAAATTCAGTAAGAAGTGATCACATGAAATACCATATAATAGATGATACTAATCACTTTCTAAAGGATAAAGAAGAGGAAGTGACTCAAATCGTGGATAATTATATAAAACTGCGCTTGAATAGTGCAACTATTTCTTTTCAAAAGGTCAAAAAAGAGGTAAGGGTAAAAGAATATGCCTAATCTTTACAAACAAGAGAAATGAGTGTAGTAATATAAATGAAAAGGTTTTGTTATGTTTAAAAAGCTATTATTTTTTGTTTTAGCTGTGTTTATGTTATCGGGGTGTTCCCTAAGTAAACAGCGCAAGTTAAAAAGTCCGTGTATAAAAAGCAATGAAAGCATTTCATGCGAGTTGTACTCTGTTAATGATCATTGGTTAGATAAGTATAAGGCATAGAAATTGTGCTATTTTTCCTATTCACAACTTCACTAATGATCGATCTCTCAATTGGAAAATGCAGTCTGCCTTTTCTGCAAGGAGATGATTGTGTGTTACTATAAGCATAGAGCTGTTATTTTCCTTTACGTATGAATGTAGCAGTAAAAACACCTTAAAAGAATTTGTTGGATCTAAATTTCCTGTTGGCTCATCTGCAAGTAAAAGCTTTGGAGAATTTACAATGCTTCTTGCAATTGCAACTCTCTGCCTTTCCCCACCCGAAACTTCAGATACCATGCTACTTGCTTTGTTTTCCAGACCAAATTTTTCCAACATTGCTTGCGAATTTTTTTTTGCTTCAGCTTTGCTTTTTCCTGCAATGAGTTGAGGAAGCATAATATTTTCCAACACCGATAACTCTTGTAACAAATAGTGAAATTGATAAACAAAACTAAGAAAATTTCTTCTTACATGAGTTTTATGCTTATTACTGGCTTGTGTGCAATTTATTCCATCTATCGTAACTATACCTGAAGTTGGCTTGTCCAACAAGCCTGCGATTTGCAATATAGTTGTTTTCCCTGCACCTGAATTGCCAATCAGCGCTACTACTTGCCCTCTTGTAACACTTAAATTGATATCCTTTACAACAGCAGAATTGTCCTTGAAGCTTTTATCTACAGAAGTTAGTTCTAGTGCTACATTACCACCCATGTTTAAAAGATCCAGAAGGCATCTAAGTTTTAGTAATAATTAAACCGAAAAACTGTTACCACAACCACATTGAGACTTAGCAAAGGCATTCTTTATTTGAAAACCAGAACCACTGAGATCCTCAGTATAATCTATAACTGAGTTATTTAAAAATTTTGCTGAACAATTATCAACCATTAATACAGGGTTTCCATTTTCATCATTAATTACTATATCTTTACCTTTTTTGCTAAAACTGGAGTGGCTTCTATAGTCCTCACTTTCTTCATAGTCATCATCTTCGTCTTCGTCATCAAACTCATCATCGTAATCATCGTCTTCATCGTCTTCATCATCCAAAGATAGATTTTTATTCATTTGATCCATAAGAAAATTGTATTTGAAGCCAGAACATCCACCACCTGAAACTGCAACCCGTAAAATGGAACTCTTATCCCCTTCCTGCTCTGCAAGAGAGCGGGTTTTTTTTAGTGCATTATCAGTTAAGTTGATGTTGTAATTTGTTGACATAGTAACCACCGTTTATTATTGATAACTTATTATAGTAGAAATTTTACATGTCAAACAATAATTTTCTATTAAATTATGCATGTTTTCCAAGCAAAACAAAAGGGAGATACTTCAAAGAGCCAGAAGATGAGAATCGCAGCTGCTTTCAGCGTGATAGGGACCGTATCATTCACTCTAATGCGTTTAGAAAGTTGGAGTACAAAACACAAGTTTTTATCAATTATGAGCACGACTACTATCGCACTCGGCTTACTCATAGCCTTGAAGTTGCACAAATTGCAAGGTCCATTGCGCGTAGACTTGGCTTAAATGAGGATATCACTGAATGCATAGCGCTCGCACATGATCTTGGTCATCCTCCATTTGGTCATGCAGGTGAAGATGCTCTAAAGAAATCAGTTCAAGATTTGAATCTTGATAATGAGAAGTATGAGTTTGATCATAATGTTCAAGCTATAAGGATTTTAACTTATCTTGAACAAAAACATGCTGATTTTGATGGTATGAATCTAAGTTGGGAGGTGATTGAAGGAGTTGCAAAACATAACGGTCCCTTGCTTGGTCAAAACGCGGAGTCTTCTACAAGTAATCAGCTGTTATTAGAATACAACAAAAAATATGATCTAAAACTTGAAGAATTTTCAAGCATTGAAGCGCAAGTTGCTTCAATTGCCGATGATATTGCTTACAGTGTTCACGATCTTGATGATGCACTCAGGGCGAATTTAGTAACCATCGAAGATTTGCTGAATGTTCCTTTAATTGAAAAAATGTTTAAAGACATAAGGAGCAGATATTCAGAATTGCCTCAGAGCAAACTCATACATGAATCACTGAGTGGAACTATAGGAACTATGATAAGTGATGTTGTTTCTCAGACTGAAAGAAATATTGAAGATCACAAAATAAAAAGCGTAGAAGACGTAAGAAGTCTAAATAAAATGCTAGTCACATTTTCACCAGAAGTTGCGAATGCTAGAAAAGAAATGAAAAGATTCAACATGGAGAAAATATACAGAAGCTATAAACTGAGTAGAACGATGAACAAAGCAAAACGCATAATACAGGAACTCTTTCAATGTTTTTATGAAAACCCAGGATTACTTCCCACAGAGTGGAGCAAACTCGCTTGTGAATCTCAGCGTTCAGTAATAATATGTGACTATATCTCAGGTATGACAGATAGATTTGCTATACACGAGCACAGAAGAATTTTTGATACCTCATACGAAATGACTTCTTTCTAATGACTGATGATCATTTCATGTCAATTGCATTAAGGCTTGCAGAAAAAAATCTTGGAAATGTTGCACCAAATCCTGCTGTCGGGTGTGTTATTGTAAAGGATGGTACAATTGTTAGTGAGGGATACACAGGGATTGGTGGGCGTCCGCATGCGGAGGTAGTCGCTTTGCAAAACGCTAAAGATTCAACTCATGGCGCAACTATATATATCACTCTTGAGCCATGTTGTCATCACGGAGTCACGGGGCCTTGCACTGCAAAAATCATAAAAGCTAGCATAAAAAGAGTAGTAATTGCAACTATTGACCCAGATAGTAGAGTTTCAGGCAGAGGCATGAAAGCTCTGAAAGAAGCAGGAATTGAAGTTGAGCAAGGTATTATGCAAAAAGAGGCAAAAGAACTGAATGTCGGTTTTTTCACCACTAAAGAATTACATAGACCATTTATAGCTTGCAAAGTCGCAACAACTCTTGACGGAAAAATCGCAACATTTACAGGCGATAGCAAATGGATAACAAGTGAAAATACGAGAAATTGGGTGCATGAGCTTAGAGCAAAATATGATGCAATTATGATTGGCAGCAATACTCTTATTAATGATGATCCACTCTTAACTTGCAGATTACCAGGACTTGGAAGTAGATCGCCAATAAGGCTAATTATAGATAGCCAAGGGAGATTAAAGGAAGAGCATAACATTGCAAAGACTGCAGACAAAGTAATAACTTGGGTCATCACAAATAAAGAAGTAGAGAAAAAAATAAAAAACATTAACTACTTAGTAGTTAATTCAAGCAATGCAGGTAAGGTTTGCCTAAAGGACATGGCATTAAAACTTGTTTCAGAAATTGGTATAACAAGATTATTAGTTGAAGGTGGAGGAGTGTTAATCACAGAACTATTAAAGTGTAATTTAATCGACAGGTTGATAATATGCCGCAGTGGTAAAATTTTAGGCAATGATGCCACTCCTTTTGTAGGAGATTTAGGGATTCAATTCATTAACAACTGTTATCAGTTTAAAAAAACAAAGATAATAGAGTTTAGTGAGGATATAGTTGAGGTTTGGGATAGGTCGTCATAATCCTTACATACTCAAACAGTAAAAAAAAGGTATCCGTTCAGCGGAGCGGTAAAATAAAAAGTAGACAAGGAGTGCTAAAAACATAATATCACAAGTAGTATGTGTGGTAAATATGTCTGATCTACTAGCTAGTCTTCTCAAGCTCTGTGAAAGCTTTAAAATAGAGATAGAGCAACTAAAAGCAGAGATAAAGAGGTTAGAGATAGAAAACGAAAATTTTAGATCTGAGAATAAGGCGCTAAGAATCGAAAATGCTGAATTGAAAGAAAGACTAGGTCTGAATTCACAAAATTCATCGATACCGAGCTCAAAAGAGTTATACAAGCTAAAGAAGAAAAAGAAAAAAAGTGACAGGAAAATAGGGGCACAGATTGGGCATGAAGGAAAGTATCTCCCTAAAATGGAAGCAGATGAAGTGGTGAAAATAGAGTTCTTGCGAGTGCGGAGGAGAAATTGCGATATCGAAAGAGCCATACATTCATCAAAAAGTTGATTTGCCAGCTTATGTTGTGGAATACCAATGGCCGCTGTTGCAAGTGTGGAAAAAAAAAAGTAGCAGGCTACCAGAAGGTGTTACTGCGGATACATTTGGTCCAAAAGTTAAGTCAACAATTGCGGCGCTGAGCGGATTTTACAAGAACTCGAAAAGAGAAGTAGCAAATATTATAAAAAATATTTTCAACCTGGACATCAGTGTTGGTAGCGTGTCAAATAGCGAGGCTAGAGTTGCAGAAAAATGCCAAGAAGCATATGAGCAAATCGAGCAAGAAGTAAGTAAAAGTGAAGTTCTGCATATCGATGAAACGAGCCATTATAACAAAGGTAAACTTGGTTGGTGCTGGATGTTTGCCAGTAATACAGCAAGTTTTATAAAATTGACAGAGTCAAGAGGAATGAAGGTTTTACAAAATAGTAAGTTCTGCAATCGCAATAGCTTACGACAGGTACGCAGCATACAACTACTTTGCCGATAAGAACAGGCAAATCTGTTGGGCACATTTATCAAGAGATTTTGAAAGATTAGCACATAGTTGAAGTTAAAGTTCTGGGCTGTTACTTAAGAAACGTAGCCACTGAATTATTTGCACTAAAAAAGGCCTTGCTAAAAAATGAGATAGATGTTTTTAGATTTACCAGACGTGCCAGAAAATTGCGAAAACGTACAAGGTATTACTTGAAGCCGTTTACCTGAAGCAATTGGAGCTTCTCGAGTTGCAAAAAATATTTTGAAATCTGAAAGAATAATGTGGAATTTTTTAGATGACCCAGAAAACATTCCGCTGACAAATAACCATGCTGAACGGCAAATACGGCATTATGTCGTTTATCGCAAAAATTCATATTTTACCCAATCGAAGTGGGGAACTTGAACGGATAATTTCATTATACTTGACATGGAAACAAATGGGCTTTCCAAAACCTCTTATCTATCATCTCTCACACCGCTTAGCTGAACGGATACAACACAAGAAAGGTTTTTCTACGTCATACCGCCGCGGTATCTCAGCATAGATTCCGCTAACGAGTAGCGGAATGACGAATTTGTTGTTTTTCAAATTGTAGGTAAACCTAAGCCACTTTAGCTATATAGGGTCACAACGATGGATTTTTAAGATCGTTTACGGCTTTCTTAATGTCTTCAGCCTTGAATATCGCCGATCCCGCAACTAAAATATCTGCACCTGCTTTTATTATATCAGCTGCGTTAGAAAAGTTAATTCCACCATCTACTGAAATTTGTGTTTTAAGATTACGCTCCTGTATCATTTTTTTTATAGTAGATATCTTGTTCAACTGTGAATGAATAAATTCCTGCCCTCCAAAGCCAGGGTTGACTGTCATAATCAGCACAATATCTAGCTCATGTATTATATATTCAAGCACACTTGGGGAAGTTGAAGGAACAATTGAGACTCCAGCTTGAATCGGTTTTTTTGCATCGTTTACATTTTTGTATGACTTTATCTTTCTTATCAACCTCTCAAGGTGTATCTCTGCTTCTGCATGTACAGTGATAATATCAGCACCAGCATTTATAAAGCTTTCAATGTGGTTACCAGGAGATTTGACCATTAAATGCACATCAAAAGGAAGATTGCTATATTTACGTATTGCAGAGACAACGCTAGGACCAATTGTAATATTTGGAACGAAATTCCCATCCATAACGTCTATGTGTATGTAATCTACACCTAAATCGCTAATTTTTCTTACTTCTTCTCCTAATTTTGCAAAGTCTGCTGAAAGTATAGAAGGTGCAATTTTAATACTCATGAGCTGCCTTTTTTACTAAAAAATAACTTATTTTTAAACTCTGTCACCCTAAACACCATCTAAGTAGCTAGAGAAGCTGGATACCGATATCGGTATGCCTATTTAACTAGATCTTAAATTAGATAAAAAAAGGTAGTCTTGATAAAACTTATTTACAGCAAGTTTTTTTACATTTGGACTTTCTGTTTGTTCTTTTTTGTACCCTAATTTATAGCTTATTGAATCCTTGTATAAACTGATCGTTTTGTATGCTTTGTTCATCTCTCTAGGAAAGATGCCATTAGCAATTACGACGCATAACCCTGTAGCTGTTGCAAAAGCTAGAGTGGTAAATGCTAGATTTTGTAAAAAATTCCTTCCACTAACTTTTTTTTCCTGTATATTAGCAGAGTGCGATTTGTTTGACACTTCTTCTAGATATTCATGCCATATGTGATTGCAGTTCGTACATTTTACCTTTCTTCCAGATGCACCTATTTGCTTAGGAGATACTAAGTAAGTTTTAGTACAACTATTACATTGTATTTTCATAGCACTTACATATAAGTAGTAACAAGCCCAAATGATACGAGCTACAAATTTAATATCAATATATATATAACAAATGGAAGGTTTGCAACTAAAAAAAACACAGAGTGAGATAGAAGATATTTGGAAAAATAGAGAAAAATTTAATGACTGTAATCTAAAGAAAACAGCAAGAATAGCAATTAAAGAGGTAATTGAGCTCCTTGATAGTGGCAAAATTAGAGTAGCAGAAAAGCTATCAAGTGGAGAATGGGTAGTACATAAGTGGATAAAGCAGGCAATATTATTACATTTTCTCACCGAAGAAAATAAAATAATAGATAATACTAATTGCTGGTTTGACAAGATCGGTAACAAATTTAGTGAATGGAATGAGGAGAAATTTCGCCAGTTAAAAATTAGAGCAGTTCCTGGGTGTTTTGTTCGCCGATCTGCTTATATAGGTACAAATGTTGTTCTAATGCCAAGTTTTATCAACGTTGGTGCATATGTTGATTCAGGAACAATGATAGATACCTGGTCAACGATTGGTAGCTGTGCGCAAATAGGAAAAAACTGTCATATTTCCGGTGGAGTGGGAATAGGTGGAGTTCTTGAGCCTATTCAAGCTTCACCTGTCATTATAGAAGATAATTGCTTTATTGGAGCACGTAGCGAAGTGGCCGAGGGTGTGGTAGTGAGAGAAGGATCAGTCCTTGGCATAGGTGTGTTTATTGGGGCATCAACAAAGATTATTGATAGAGAAACTAGCAAGGTATTTTACGGCGAAGTGCCGCCTTATTCTGTAGTGGTACCAGGGTCTATTCCATCTAAAAATAATATTTCAACCTATTGTGCAGTCATAGTAAAAAAAGTGGATGAAAAGACGAGATCGAAAATCTCTATAAATGAAATATTGAGGGATTAAACTATCTTACTCCTTGTCGTCACTTTTTTTATCATTATTACTAACCACAGTAATGGCATACGCGCATAACTCTGAGAAAGAGACTCCATTTTCTTGAGATAGTTTATATAATTTTTGTAGACTTTCTTTTACTTTATTAGGAATATTCCCTCCACGTTCTTTTACAAGCCAGGAATCTTGATGATGAATTGGATGAGCATCACTTTTTGGATTTCCTATGTATATTGCAAAAGGTGAACTTTGTCCTTTGAAGTCACATTGTACAGTAAATTTTTTTATAGATTCAGCCATCTAAAGACCTCTACTTTTCTTTTTGGTCGATTTTATAGCAGGTGGAAGAGGTGGTTTCTTTATAAAATCTTGTCTATTGACAACACTTTCTCTACCTTCCAAAGCTCGGCGAACATCAGCTCTGCTTAATTGCGACTCTTTTGCTACCTTCATTCCATGCTTTGCCATAATATTAGCATATGCTAGTACTTTTTTTACCAATGCTAGATCACCATCTAGCATTTGAACTAGCACTTGAAACACTTCCGCTAAAGTTAGCCCATCAGAATTTATAACCTTGTTTTCTATAAAATTGACAGCTTCTTCAAATTTGTATTCAATACTATCATCTTGAGCTATAAGGACAACATAATCGGTGTTTTTGTCGTCCATAACTGAAGCACTATTACTCACAAACTTAAGTGTATACTATATATATAAATACTCTACTATTTTATATTATGGCACGCTATAGTTAAACATTTATTAATAACATGCTCACTTATATACACGAATTAATTGACAAAAGTCAAGGATCAATATCCATCAGTGATTTCATGAATGCCGTTTTGTACCATGAAAAATACGGCTATTATACAAGTAAATTACCGCTTGGTAAGGATGGTGATTTTACTACCGCACCTGAGATCAGCCAATTATTTGGTGAAGTAATTGCAGTTTGGATAATCCATACATGGGAAAAATTAGGAAAGCCATCAAAATTTTCTCTAGTTGAACTTGGGCCAGGCAAAGGAACACTCATTCACGATATAATAAGAGTCACTAAAAAATACAGCAGCTTTTTTAATTCAATGTTGATCCACTTAGTTGAAATAAGCCCTACTTTACGGAAGATACAAAAGGAAAAATTAAAAAGCTTAGATGTTAATTGGCACAAAAATATTGACAACCTACCAGAACAACCAACCATCTTTTTAGCAAATGAGTTCTTTGACGCTCTTCCGGTAGATCAGTTTGTTTACCGCGATGGGCAGTGGTATGAAAATATGGTGACAAAACAAGATGATGGCAGTCTCTTGGTGTCATGCCAGTGCGTGACACTGGAATCCAGAAAAAAAGAATCATGGATTCCAGTGTCAGCTACTCAGATGAAAAATGGAAAATTCTTTAATGGTGCAGTGGTGGAAATATGTTCAGTTGGGGTTGAAATATTAAAAAAACTTGAGAAGAAGATATATAATAATAAAGGAGCTGCTTTGATTGTAGATTACGGTTATGTATACCCCGCATATAAGAGCACTTTGCAATCGATAAAACAACATAAGTATGCTAATTTTCTTGAGAATGTTGGTAATAGTGATATTACCGCACTTGTGAACTTTCAAGCGTTAAGAGATTCATTAAAGCATGTAGATTGTGAGATTTTAACTCAAAGGGAATTTTTATATCTTTTTGGCATAAAAGAAAGAACCCAGGCTTTAATGAAAAGCGCAAGTGATGAACAAAAGAATAGGATCTTTAGTGAATTCCTAAGGTTGACTGAAAATATGGGCACTCTTTTTAAAGCAATGCTATTGATATAGCTAACCCAAGAAAGGTTTCCCTACGTCATACCGCCGCGATATCTCAGCATAGATTCCGCTAACGAGTAGCGGAATGACGAGCTTATCGTCATGCCACCGCGAACCGTCATACCGCGATTCATTCGCGGTATCTCATCAGCTAACAAGCAGCAGTTCTACGTCATACCGCCGTGGTATCTTTTAGCATAGATCCCGCTAACAAGCAGCGGGATGACGGTTGTCTCCTAGCTGTCATCCCAGTACTGGTAGACTCAAATCACAATGCTCGTATAACTGCAACCCTGGAGGTACTGTTTCTCACCCACTGCAAATATTGCACGGTACTGTCCACTTGGTCGTCGTGGCGCGTTTCAGGAAACATTAAAATCTCATACTCAAAATCGTTCAGCCATACTGCTTGATGTGGCAGAAAAACCTTGCCAGACTCTATAATCGGAACAATTTGATGAAATCGAGTGAGCTTGTCATCATGTGGCACTATTTCAATAATCGGTAAATCACTGTTTGTCTTTAGCTCTTGCACCAATTGTTGACCACTTGTTTTTGCTTCGATTAAAATTGCGTGTGGCGTCCATCTTGCAGCTAGTGACAAAACCTGTTCTTTAAGCTTTGGATACTCAAGCTTTGCGCGATATACGTCGAGTAAATAGAATTTATTATCTATTTTTGCCCAGGTGGTGCAGACACTAAAGTTGCTCATGTTACTTGTTGAAACCGCAGTATCCCAACTTTGTGTTATATGCGAGAGATTATCAGGAAATTTTTTATAGCGTTTCAACCACTCTGGTTTAATTATACCACTTGAAAGCGGCAGAGGGTTTTGTTGATATTGAGCAGCAAAAGCGTAACTCCCAAGTTCAGCTTTTATTATCTCAACTTCTTCTTTTCCTCCATCGAGGGGATATAACAACTGACCTTCTTCTCTTGAATATAATATCCTTACAGGTGACGCTGGTTTATTATATAATCGCCTGGTCGCACAGTGCTGAGCTACTCGGATGACAGGAACGGGAGGCATTGGCTTTTTGATTGAATAAATAACCTGCTTATTTTCAGAAATCATTGGCAAACAAATATGATGCCATATGTTTTTTGGCTTGGAGAGAAGGTGTCCAGTTAAGTCCTCCTGGTGTAGCCTGTGCATTACAAGAACGATGACTCCTTTTTTTCTATCGTTCAGCCTGGTTACTAAAGTCTGATCAAACCAGTTTATGGCACGCTTTCTAAGCGTTTCACTCAAAGCTTGAGCAGAACTGAGCGGATCGTCCACAATGATAAAATCACCACCTTCACCAGTTAGTGTTCCACCAACTGATGTTGCGATTCTGTATCCTCTCTGCACTGTTTGAAATTTATATTTGGTATTCTGGTCTTTGGATAGTTCTATCTCTGGAAATAGCGCTCTATACCAACTAGACTGCATCACGCACCTGGTGTCGAGCGAGTGCTTTTCGCTGAGCCGCTGAGAATAACTTGCAACTATTATTCTCGCAGTTGGTTGGTTTCCCAGTATCCATGCGGGCCACGCAACGCTTATGCACATGGACTTCATCGAGCGCGGAGGCATATTGAATATTATTCGTTTCACTTCACCAGCGCTCGCTGCTTCCAGCCTGTCTGCTATGACTTTTATATACTGATAATCGTTATACTCACACCCCGGCACTACCGTTTGAAAGCATAACTCAATGAATTTTAGAAAGTTCATGATATAATGTTGAAACCAACGCGTGACGCTGGGATGACAGAAAAAGGAGCACTGAAGGCTATAGGTGAGACGTCGCGGTATCTCTAGATCCCGCTAACAAGCAGCGGGATGACGAATTACTTAACCATCATCTACACCGTCATACCGCGATTCATTCGCGGTATCTCTTAACATAGATCCCCTACTATACCTTAACATAGATCCCGCTAACACGTAGCGGGATGACGGTTGTCGTTTAGCCATAAACATTAAGAAATTTACCAAACGAAAAAAAAGGCAAAAGAAGCCCTGGGGTTATTATCCGCTTTAAAATATTGGCGTTTTTTATGTTTTAAACGCTTGACAAGCAAGATTTAGCTGCTTTTAATTGCAACTAACTTACGCTGCAAATGTTTAAGAAATTTACTAAGCAGGAAAAAAGACAAAGAATCCCCGAGTTAGCTAGTCTTTTACTATCTCTGTCGAGTATTGGCATTTTTTGATGTCTTGTAACGCTTTATAAGCGCGTTCAGCTTATTTAGATAAAAATCTAGATGTAGATGAAGTTTTGTAAAGACATACAGTATCTATATACTGCAAAAAATTGAACATAAGACGCCGATACATTAAGTAATCCTTACCT
>NZ_CP054598.1:0-419915 GCF_017869155.1 Wolbachia endosymbiont of Ceratosolen solmsi | reverse complement strand
AAAACTTACTTGACAAACTCCGCCAGCCCCCTTATCATGGTNTATTCCCAATAAAAGTTTGTTATATGGTTATGCAAGAAGTTTAATACTCATAGTTTCAAGCATATACTGAAATATCTCATTAGCAATTGCAACATCTTGGCGTGGGGCTTTGCCGTGTTCTATAAACACAGAGATTGCATAGCGCGGGTTATGGTAAGGGCCATAGGCGATAAATAACTTATGACTTTCGCCCTTAGAGTTTATTTCTGGTGTACCGGTTTTGCCAGCAATTTGTATACCGCTTAGCCCTTTCTTATAGGTTCCAGTTCTAGAATTCACCACATCAAACATAGCTTTTCGAACTATGCTAAGATGCTCACAATCCACATCAATATCGGGAAAATCTTGTATCGTTTTACTCATCTCAATGTGGGGAATTACCTCTTTTCCTGTTGCAATCCTCGCTGCAAGAACTGCAAGCTGTAGTGGTGTTGTAAGCATATACCCTTGTCCTATAACTAAGTTGATAGTGTCACCTAAATACCACTGCGAATATAGCTTTCGTGTACGCCAATCTCTATCTGGCAACAACCCTGGAGCTTCTTCTTTAAACGTTCCAATCAGTGGCACACTTCCAATACCAAATTTTCTGGCCATTTCTACTAGAGAGTCTACACTTATTTTTTTCCCTATATTATAAAAGTAAGTGTTGCATGATAATGCCATTGCCTCATTTAAAGATACATACCCATGGACTTTGCTTTTCAGACAACGAAATTTCCGCTCACCTATTTTCATATAGCCCTTGCACGAGAATTTCTCTTCTGGTGTTATTATCCCGTCTTTTAAACCCGCAAGCGCAACTATTACTTTAAATATTGAACCAGGTGGAATTTGATATGATAACGCACGATTCACAAGCGGTAATGAAGGAGCATTCAAGTTTTCCCAAGTCTCATTTGATAGCCTGCTAGCAAAAAGATTATTATCGTAAGAAGGTGAATTATATAATGCTAAAATTTCTCCATTATTTACATCAATTACCACTGCGGATCCTTGGTGATCTTTAAATACCTCTGCGGTTTTCTCTTGCAGATTAATCTCAATTGTCAGTTGTACATCTTGTCCGTCTTGTTGTGGTATGCTTGATAATTCTTTTATGACGCGTTTTTTAGAATTTATTTCCTGCTCAGATTTTCCTGACTTGCCTTTCAATATATGATCATATGTATATTCAATACCGCTGATTCCTACTTCGCTTATGCCTTGCTGTCTTTTTGTATATCCGATTACATGAGAACACATTGAACCAAACGGGTAATAACGTTTATAAAGAGCAGTTATTTTTTCTGACGATTTTGCTATTTTAGACTCGACTTCTGATAATGTCTGCAAATCAACTTCCTTACCAGAACCATCAAACAAAACAACATACGAAATTTTGTTTACCGCAAGTTCAATGCTATTCCTATCTAAAATTTTGCCCCGATTAGGCATAATAGTAGCAACTCTTATTCTATTACTATTAGATAGTGCTTCGTACTTTTGTCTGTTTCGTATTTGTAAATTATATAACCTGCAACTAAAAACCGCAGAAATGGTAAGCTGAATACCACCTAATATGAATGCTCTGCGGTTAAAGACTTTGTTTTTTGTCCACATAACATTCCTTCAAAACACACTTTTTTCCCCTCTTTTATTGTTACACTTCTGGCTTTTACCGTATTACAAACCCTTTTTTCCCACTCACTTAAGGTCACAAACTTATAATCTGATTTTTTTAGTATTTTAATAATATGAGGTAAAGCTTCAATTGTGTTTGACCTGTTATTGTGATCATGAAACAGTATAACTGCTCCATTATGTACATTACTTAAAACTCTTTCAACTAAAGTTTCTGGCTTATCACCTTGCCAATCTAGCGAATCAACTGTCCATAATATTGAATACATATTTAATTGATCAGTATTTTCAATCAGATTATCGTCATAACATCCATATGGCGGACGAAACCATTTTACATCTTGTTTTATTGCATTTTTAATTGCTGTATTTGTCTTTTCCAATTCTTGCAATTGTTCCTCACTTGAAAGTGATGTCAACTTCCTATGCGACCAAGAGTGATTGCCTAACTCATGACCTGATTCATGAATTTTCTTTACTATTTCAGACGTTTTTTCATTTATACGTTCACCAAGCACAAAAAATGTTGCTTTTGCTTCATAGCTTTCCAGAACATTAATAATATCGTTTATTCTATTGTTGGAAGGTCCATCATCAAACGTAAGCGCAACAAACTTATCGTCGTTATTCAATAATTTTTTTATATTACTTAAATTTCTATATGATAGATCTAGATTACAACTGAGCCCACAGTATGGTAAATTAAAATTACAATCACTACAAAAAGCCGTACTTGAATATAGTAAGAAAAAAGTGATTATCCTTATAAACATTTGTAATCAGCAAAGTGATAGAATACTACACTTTTTTGCTAAGTTAAGCCATCTTTAATTGCTGTAGCCTTTACTTCATCGCTTCTTTAATATATTATATTAACAATTTTATATAATATATTATGATTGCAAATATAAATACCGTTGCGCTTCAGGGAATTAGCACAGTAAATGTCAATGCACAAATTCATATGGCAAATGGTATTCCAGCTTTTAATATTGTTGGCTTGCCGGATAAAACTGTTGCAGAATCCAGAGAGCGCATCAGAGCAGCGTTAAATTCAATCAATCTACTACTACCTCCAAAAAGAATTACAGTTAATCTCTCCCCTGCGGATTTGCTGAAAGAAGGCAGTCATTATGACTTGGCTATTGCTATTGGACTACTTGTTGTAATGAATGTGATACCAGTTGAAAAAGTTCAGTCTTATATAATCATGGGTGAACTGGCTCTTGATAGCAGAGTTATTCCAGTTTCAGGTGTGCTGCCAACAGCAATTAATGCAAAAAGGACAATAAAGGAGTAATTTGCCCGAGAGGAAATGGTGTAGAAGCTGTATGGGTGAAGAATGTTTCAATTCTGGCTATAGAGAAATTAACTGATATTATCAGACACTTTAAGGGTGAGCAATTAATTCAGCCAGTAATTTTTAATTATAGTGATGCACCCAAAGAAAAAAGATTGGTTCCCGATATGAAGGATATCAAAGGCCAAGTTGTTGCAAAAAGAGCAGCTGAAATTGCAGCAGCAGGTGGGCATAATATGCTTCTTGTTGGCCCTCCTGGTACTGGAAAATCAATGCTTGCTAAGCGCTTTATAGGATTGCTGCCTGATTTAACCGAACAGGAGATAATTGATGTTAATATTATTTCCAGCATAACAAAAACTGGTAATGAAATATTCAAAGTAACTCGTCCCTTTCGTGAACCTCATCATTCATGCTCTATGCCAGCGATGATAGGGAGAGGAAAGAATGCAAAACCTGGAGAAATTACCATGGCTCACAATGGCGTGTTATTCCTTGATGAGTTGCCAGAATTTCCAAGACTTGTGCTTGATTCTCTGCGCCAACCACTTGAAGATAGAAAAGTTACCGTTGCAAGGGCAAATGCTCACATAACCTACCCTGCAAATTTTCAACTGATTGCTGCAATGAACCCTTGCAGGTGCGGTTATTTAGGTGATGCAAGCAGATCGTGCAACAAAGCTCCAAAGTGTGGCACAGATTACAAAAACAAAATATCAGGCCCATTGCTTGATAGAATAGACATATGCATTGAAATGCCAAACGTTAGCATACTCTCTCCTGAAATCTCTGTGGAGGGAGAAAGTACTAAAATCATAAGAGAAAGAGTGATAGCAGCAAGAAAAGTTCAAACTGAGCGCTATAGTGAATTAAATATTCGTTGCAATTCAGAAGTAAGCGGTGAAGCATTTAATAAATTTACTGAACCAGATCAGGCAGGGTTAGAATTGCTAAAATACGTACTGAAAGAAAATTACATTTCCAATCGAGGCTACACACGCGTATTAAAAGTTGCAAGAACTATTGCAGATCTTGCAAAAAGTGAAGAAGTAAAAAGAGCACACATTGCTGAAGCGCTCAATTACAGAATAAAGGTATATTAAAAAATTAGTTTACTTGACAGGCAATTTTTTTTACTATATGCTTCCTTAATGAAATTTTAACATTCTATTTAAGGAGTAGAGTTATGGCATTAACAAATTATGAGTATAGAAAAGGGGATGGCATTTTTCATGCTATTTCAGAAGGATATATACGAGCTGAAAAATACTGGGGAATTCCTGGTGCTGCTGGTGGAGCTGGTCAGTACGCTATGCATAATAAATGGAGAACAGCATTATTTCCGCTTGCAGTTGCAAGTGTTGTCTTTACAGCAATGCATATGAAAGCAGGCTTTGTTAGTGCAGCAGAAGCTTCTGGGTTTCTTGCTAAGACTGCCAGTTACTTTGTTGGAACAAATCAAGCAATAGCTGCTTCATTACCTGGATTTATCGGAACAGGTGTTGCTGGTCAGATAGTTGCGGGTGCCATAATGGCAATTGCTGCAGCTGCTGTTCTTTATGGAACATATCAAATTGCCTCAAAATTAAAAGATGTTGCGGTTGAAGCATTGAAAGGGGAAGAGAAAGATAAGGAAGCTAATAATCTTTAACAAAATAAAAAGGGATAGGTTTCTGTCCCTTTTTATAAACGTTTTCTATTTTTTGCATCGGTTAAGTGATGTCATCTAAGAATCTAGTTATTATAATTAACGGCACTTATTAGTATAAATGTTAAGAATAAGTAAATCCCGTTTACTGTTTACGCCTATAGAAGTGAAAAGTATTTGCATATTATTAAAAAAGCGGTAACTTATTATCAAGTGAATTCGCTAAATTTGAGTAATTTAAATGTCTATTGATCTTAGTCTGCCGGAGTTACCTATATTGCACCCAAGGATTACCGTTGTGGGAGTGGGTGGTGCTGGTGGAAATGCTGTGAATAACATGATCCAATCTAATTTGCAAGGAGTGAATTTTGTTGTCGCAAATACCGATGCTCAAGCACTAGAAAAGTCGTTATGTGATAAAAAAATTCAGCTTGGCATTAATTTAACTAAGGGGCTTGGTGCTGGTGCTTTGCCTGATGTTGGCAAAGGTGCAGCAGAAGAGTCAATTGATGAGATTATGGAGCATATAAAAGATAGTCATATGCTTTTCATCACAGCAGGAATGGGCGGTGGTACTGGAACCGGTGCAGCACCGGTAATTGCAAAAGCAGCCAGAGAAGCAAGAGCCGCAGTTAAGGATAGAGCGCCAAAAGAAAAAAAGATATTGACTGTTGGAGTTGTAACTAAACCGTTCGGTTTTGAAGGTGTGCGCCGTATGCGCATTGCAGAGCTTGGACTTGAAGAACTGCAAAAATACGTGGATACACTTATTGTCATTCCAAATCAGAATTTATTTAGAATTGCAAATGAAAAAACTACATTTTCTGATGCATTTAAACTTGCTGATAATGTTCTGCACATTGGCATCAGAGGAGTAACTGACTTGATGGTCATGCCAGGGCTTATCAATCTTGACTTCGCTGATATAGAAACAGTAATGAGCGAGATGGGCAAAGCGATGATCGGCACCGGAGAGGCAGAAGGAGAAGATAGAGCAATTAGTGCTGCAGAGGCTGCAATATCTAATCCATTGCTTGATAATGTATCAATGAAAGGTGCGCAAGGAATATTAATTAACATTACTGGTGGCGGAGATATGACTCTGTTTGAAGTTGATGCTGCAGCTAATAGAGTGCGTGAAGAAGTAGATGAAAATGCAAATATAATATTTGGTGCTACTTTTGATCAAGCGATGGAGGGAAGAGTTAGAGTTTCTGTTCTTGCAACTGGCATTGATGGTCGCAATAATAAATCAGAAACTTCACCTATAAGTCAGAGCGAAGACTCAGAGAAAGAGAAATTTAAGTGGCCATATAGTCAAAGTGAAAGTACACAAGACAAAACACTGGAAACAAAACCAGCTGAACAGGTAAGCGAAGGAGCTAAGTGGGGCAGCAATATCTATGATATACCAGCTTACTTAAGAAGAAAAAAATAATGCAATTTTGGCTACTTAAGTCAGAGCCAAGTGAATACTCATGGCAAAAAATGGAAAAGGAGCAGGTAGTTGAGTGGGATGGTGTGCGCAATTATCAAGCTCAAAACTACATGAAAATTATGAAAGCAAGCGATCTTGCGTTTTTTTATCATACAGGTAAAGAGAAAGCAATACTTGGAATCGTTGAAGTATTTAAAGAGTATTATCATGTTAATGATCCCAAGTTCGGATTAGTGAATGTAAAGTTTTTGAAACCTTTAAATAACCAAGTAACGTTAAATAATATAAAACAAAACCCACTTTTGAAAAATATGACTATATTAAAACAACCACGTTTATCAATTGCCCCAGTTTCGGAAATTGAATGGAATGAAATAATAAGGATGAGTGATGTGTAATACCTGTCATTTCAGTTCCTAAATGATGTCATCTCAGCACACAACGCACAGCTGTATGAATATTTGTCTCGAAGGCAGTGCATTAAACGTTATAGCCGATTTTGCATCAAACACAAAGGTGTCATTCCAGTGCTTGACACTGGAATCCAGCCTTAATGCAACCACATTAAAGCCGTTGTGTTTTAATATAAGATTAGCTACTTTTATATTCACTAACTTGATGTCTAATCAAAATTCCTGGATCCCAGTGCCTAGACACTGGGATGACATCCTTCTAGTGTACAATATTCGTACAGTTGTGTACATGACACAAGGGTCTATAACTCTTCTTTTTTGGATTCCAGTGTCAGCTATTTGCATGACACCCTTACTGATGTGTCACTCATGTTAGAAGTAAATATTCTTGACAAGAAATGGTGCAGCATTATAGAAAATCCTAAAAATTTTGTATTAGGTGTCATCAATGCTTCTCTAAAAGAATTAAAAATAGACCACTATAAACCAAATATATCAATAGCTCTGGCTGATGATGACTTGCTACATCAACTTAATTTAAAATTTAGAGAAATGGATAAGCCAACTAACGTACTATCATTTCCGTATGAACAATTGTCTAATGAGTGCGATTTAGGAGACATAGCAATTTCAATAGACACAATAAAAAGAGAATCGCATGAGTATTATATACCCATTCTTGCTCACATTGCACACATGTTAGTGCATGGATTACTGCATTTACTTGGTTATGATCACCAAAAAAAAGATGAAGAAATTATAATGAAAAATCTAGAAAGAGAGATTTTAGCTTCGCTTGGCTACAATATGTGTGCGATTTAAAAGGAATTTAATAAAAATATAGTAGATGATAATAAAATATGTTATCTACAAAGGGTTTTAGCTATAAACAATAAAAGGTAAGTGATATGGTTCAGTTTTCTTTGCCAAAGAATTCTAAAATTAATCAAAAGGGCAAAATTTATCCTATTCCTGCTAGAGCAAAAAACATCAGAAGATTTCAAATTTACCGTTGGTCTGCTGATGACGAGAAAAACCCTAGAATAGACACATTTTTTATTGATATGGATAGTTGTGGCCCTATGGTACTTGATGCATTAATAAAAATAAAGGATGAAATAGATTCGACTTTAACTTTCAGACGTTCTTGTAGAGAAGGCATATGTGGATCTTGTGCCATGAATATTGACGGAACCAATACTCTTGCATGTACTAGATCTATACATGATATAAAAGGTGACGTAAAAATATATCCATTACCTCACATGTATGTAATAAAGGACCTAGTCTCGGATTTGAGCCAATTTTATGAGCAATACAAATCAATTAAACCTTGGTTACAAGCAGATAAGCCTGCCCTACCAAATAAAGAATACTCTCAATCTTCTGAAGATAGAAAAAAATTAGATGGCTTGTCCGACTGTATATTATGTGCTTGCTGTTCGACTGGTTGCCCAAGCTACTGGTGGAATAGTGATAAATTTTTAGGACCAGCAATACTATTACAAGCTTACAGATGGATTGCTGACAGCCGTGATAATAAGACAGGTGAAAGACTTGATGTTTTAAACGACCCATTCAAGTTGTATCGTTGTCATACAATAATGAATTGCACAAAAACTTGTCCTAAAGGACTTAATCCAGCAAGAGCAATAGCGAAAGTAAAACAGCTCATGGTAGAGAGAGAAGGAGTTTAAGTATTATCTTTTGCATTCTTCGTAAGAGAACAGCAAACCTTCCGAAGCGTAGGGTATTGTTAATACCCTGAACGCTTTTCCGTTTGTGAAGTGCATCGTATCATCGTACGATTCAAATAATTTTTTGAACAACTCATGTCTTTGGTTACTAATAGTTTGAAAATCCTCTTTTTCTAAAAGCTTTTTAGATTCGAAGAGGTAAAGCATAACTTCGTGATAAGTTGGGTAAGATGCCAAAAATTTTGGGTCAAATTGAAAGGTTTTTATAAAAGCATTATTATAAAATTTTAGCTTTTGATTCTTACTATATATTACTATAGCAACCGGTAACCTCTCAAGCAAATTTTTCTGTGTAGCTAAATAACTGTTTAATTCAGTATATAATTTCTCTGCATCACTAACATCTTTCCCATACATTACTATGCTACCAGAACCTTGTATTGGAATTTTAACAAAATCGAAAACCTTAGGTTCGTTCTTATAAGTTATGACATGTCTTCCTGGTTTTGTGCTATGAGCGCTACCGGTAATAGCAAATTTCTTAGAACCATCTACATATTTATCATAAAACAAGTTATAAAATTCCACCTTTCTACTCTTGTTATATCTTAGTATTGGAAATGGTAAAGAGTTGAAAACGTTTTTATAGCTCTCCACTTCCTGTGTAAGCTTACTATTTTCTAACTCAAGTCCGTTAGCCTTTATCTTACAGTCTGAGACATTCCTTATCCATAACAGCACACCTATCACATTGTTAGAATCATCTATTATGCTTCTACCGTAACATATGCAATAAACCTCACTGTCTTTTGACTTTAAATCTAGAGTAAAAGATTTATTTATTTCCTTTGCCTCAACAAAATTTTTGATTAAGCTTTCTGATTGCTCAAAAAAATTCACAAACTCATTAAATGAGTAAAAAACAGTATTAAGCAAAATTAGTAAATTGGGAGAGAACTTTTCTATACGTTTTTTTGCATCCCAAATATAAAACCCATCATTCACAGTATCAATCAAATTATTTATGATAACATTTTGATGCTGTAAGTTCTTAATCTTATTACTAATTTTTAATTTAGAATAAGAGAGAAAGAATAATATTAGAATCAATATTAAAACCACTTCATACAAAAAAAACATAGCACTTTTAAAACAAATGTAAAAATTTGTAACCGCTCAGAATTATGCTGAAGAGGTATATAAGTAAAGATTGCCTAACATTTGAAAGCCCAATCTCTTATAAAGGTTCACAGAAGATTTCATACAATGTGCTACTATATATTTGCATTCAAGCTGTTTAGCTATCTTTATTCTTTCTAAAACCATTTGGGTACCTATTCCACGATTCCTGTAAATTGGTAAAACTCCATCACTATAAAAACCAGCTACGCTATCTTGAACATAAAGACCGCATGTCCCAATAATTTCATTATTTAGTGTTACAAGAAAAAATCTTAATCTTGAGTTCTTATCATCATAATTTGATAATCCGCGAAAAAATGTGCTGACAATTCCAACGCCATGATAAAAAATTTTAGAAGTGTGTAGATCTAACTGTTCTAAGAGGTTGCTACCATTCACAGCATTTAACCTCAAGTTTGGAATAACATCAGCAGGTAAAAAGTAATTTTTCATATTAAGTAAAGCTTTTTTTGGTGTGCTAACGTGTTTTATTTCACACTTTTCTAAAATATCTCTTATTTTCATATGTGAATTTATTACCCATGTTGCTTCTATATCTCTTGTTCTGAGATAATCTAGAGTTTTTTGTATAGAAAGCTCGGTACATTGATCTCCACAGAACACAAAATTAAATAATGACTCCCTGGTACCATTTATTGTAAATATGATGTTATCAAATTCATCGTGTACTTCCCACTCAGATAAATTCGCTGTGTACAGTATATAATCCTTTAGATTTTGAACAATTAAGCTTGAATAATAAATTTTTTTATCCTGCATACACCAACAATAAACAATAAAAGGCTCCTATAAGAACACAGGCTAAAATTGCAGCTATAACGTCATCTAGCATAATACCTAAAGGACCTTTGGTATTTTTATCGATTAAATTTATAGGCCACGTTTTTATTATATCAAAAAACCTAAAAGAAAAAAAGCACAACAACAATGAAGAATAATTCATCTCTTGGCTTAACAATATCGAAACTAAAAGTATCGTCAGCAATTGACCAACCACTTCGTCAATTACTACCTCTTTTGGATCACATGAAGTCTTGTAATGTTTTATATAATTACCTGTAGACCATAATCCAATTAAGAATAAAAAAGAAATAATTGCTGCACCTAAAATTTTGTTGCTCAGGATTACAGGAACAAGCGGAAAAGAAGCCAAACTACCCACAGTACCTGGCATTTTTTTTACTGTTCCAGACAGCCACCACGTTGATATTAATTTATATAAAAATTTCACAATATATCCAAATACAAAATTAACTTATAAGAACAGAAATAGTATCCTCTATAGAGGCGCTTTCATACAATAATCTATAGACCGCTTCACATATAGGCATTTTTATCTTTAGCTTTCCTGCTAAATTAAATATGGACTCAGCAGTGCTAAAACCTTCAATCACTGACTTGCCTTCTGACAAAATCTGCTGAACATTAAAGCCATTATCACTATTACCTATTTTAAACCCAAAAGATAAGTTTCTTGAATTCAAGGATGTGCATGTCATAATTAGGTCACCCAGACATGCTGGCCCAAGTAGTGTATTTATATCCACACTACCGTCACCAATTTTTGCTGAGTATAAAGCCTTAATTTCGCTCATACTTTTCGTAATCAATGCTGCATGAGCATTAAACCCAAGTTTACTACCTAAAACAATCCCACACGCTATAGCAAAAACGTTCTTTAACGCTGCACAAATCTGTACTCCTATAATGTCGTTACTAAACTCCAATTTAACATTTTCTTGTTGCAGCTCTGATACTAGCTTTGAACCTAATGTGTTATTTTGGCATGCAAGAACCATTGAATAGGGTAATTTTCTTGCAACTTCTACAGCAAAGCTAGGACCTGAAAAAATAGCAATAGGATTGTTAGGTAAAATTTCATTTACTATTTCACTAGGTAATTTTAATGTAGACTTTTCTATTCCCTTACAAGCTAAAATTATTGCTACATCTTTTTTCAGATTACAATTATGCAATTGCTGAAATACCTTCCTCAGAGACTGAGTGGGAACAGCGAGGATTGTTACTGAAGCATTAATTGTGTCTTCAATAGCCAATTTTACTGACACATTATCAGAAATTCGACAACCGGGTAGCTTGTCACTTTCTCTTTTCCCGTTGATTGATTCAAATGTAGTTTCATTGCGAGTCCACAAAATCACATCTTTCTTACTACCTAATGAAATTGCGATTGCTGTACCCCATGCACCAGCACCTAAAATTGATATTGCCACACAATATTCCTGAAAATATTACTTATACTTTAAAATAGTAGGATAAGTAAATTAAAAATATAACACAGACATATAGAATAGTTAAATATTTATTAACCGAAGTATTCTTTTAATAATAGTAACTTTAATTCAATATTTACTAAAAATATTATTACTATCATGGTATGTCTATTATATTTTAGATCTATTTATATAACTTTGGAACAATATATTTACTATTAATTAATAAGTGTAATTTTGATCATTTGTTAATAAAAATTTGATTTATTACTTTCCTTAGTTATATATATTACTAAAATTATAAATTATTTATGGGGTGTAAAATATGCGTATATTATTAATTGAAGATGATCAAGTAAGTGCAAAGACTGTGGTTAACGCCTTAACTTCTGATGGACATTTCTGTGACGTTGTTACTTCTGCACAAGATTATAACAATAATATGGTTTCCTCAAACGGAGATTACTATGACCTAGTTATTTTAGATATACACTTGCCTGGTGATATTGACGGATATGATATATTGCTAAGACTAAGAAGTGCAAAAATCAAAGTTCCTGTCTTAATACTTTCATGTATATCCGCTGTCAATCACAAAGCTAAAGGACTCGGGTATGGTGCCGATGATTACTTAACCAAACCATTTCATAAAAGTGAGTTATTAGCTCGAATTAAGGCCATAGTGCGTCGTACTAAAGGCCATCCTGAATCGGTGATAAAGATTGGTAATATAAATATCAATTTTGATCACAGGATTGTTGAGGTGAAAGGTAAAACGGTTCACCTTACTAATAAAGAGTATTCTATGATAGAATTGCTAGCACTGCGTAAAGGAACAGTATTAACAAAAGAAATGTTCTTAAATCATCTTTACAATGGCTTAGATGAACCTTCAGATAACAAGATAGTTGATGTTTTTATGTGCAAATTACGTAAGAAACTTGAAAGTGCAAATGATGGAAAAAGCCACATAGAAACCGTTTGGGGCAGAGGGTATGTTCTGAAAGAGTATATTGATGATGATGAATATTCTAATGTTAATGTAGGCGAAAGTAGTGATGGCTATCAAGCAGAACAAGTGAAGGACAACGCATGAAATGCCTACACATTTAAATATAGCATGGCTTATATCGCACGTATCATGTGAACGCCTAGGTGAAATATAAGCCGAGTTCTGTTTATGTAGCTATTTATCTGGAGTAAATGTTACCATTTACCGCATGCGATTTACCCGAGTAGATATGAGGAAAACATAAAATCTACTTCTATTTAATCTTGCTCCTAGTGTTGGTTACTCGACTACCAATGTTGCCATTGCCATGGTGTGCTCTTACCACACCTTTTCACCCTTACCTAAAAATATTTTAGGCGGTAATTTTCTGTAGCCCTATAACTGGAGTTACCTCCGGCGGGCATTACCCGTCACTATTTTTCCTTGGAGCCCGGACTTTCCTCTGCTATGTTTATCACACAACAGCAGCTACTTATTTCACCTAGGAATTATACTTTAACATGAAAATCACAAAAGCAAAAGACAATTTCCTAACAGTCTACATATTAAAAACATTTAGACAAATAGCTAAAGGTGATATTCCGGCACATCATCACTATCCCAAGATAAGCTTTTTTCACTTTTAGACTCCGCTTCAGTTAGTCAAGAGCCTGGTCCACCGCTTGAAGACGATGAGCTACTTCTTGATCGACTACTACTTTCTACTGATATACTATTTAGCACTGTTTCAGATTGATATATAGTTCGCATTCTGTTACCAGTGGTAAAAATTTCTTCATCGCTACTTGAAGATGATCGCCTTCTATAACCCAAATCAGTTAGTTCTAATACAGAAGCAGCATTACAACCCTTAACATATCTATATGCTATGAATCCTATAATTCCAACAATACCTATTGCTCCAACCAAAGATCCCCTATCATTCCTGCCTTATTAGACCCTATAGCAAGTTGAGTAGGTTGTGGTGAAGAAGTAGACTGAGGAAGTAAAGTCGTGGTGAATATAGGAGTTGTTGACTCTTTTGTTCTAGTACTTGGTATACTAAATACTGTTTGTGTAGTTTTCTCTGAGCTTGTTGTTGGCGCAGTTGGTTCCACTGTTACTGTGCTTGTTTGAGTCGTTGACTCTGTTGAAGGTTTACTCATCGTAGAAGTCGACGCACCAGTCGCTGCTGTAGGTTTTACAGTACTTGTCTCAGTCCCTGAAGTTACTATCGGCACACTAGTTGACGTTGTAGCAACCGTGGTCGCTTGTGAAGTAGTAGTTGTTTTTGCTACTGTGTCGTTGACTCCGTTGAAGGTTTACTTATTGTAGAAGTAGGTGCAACGGCTTCCGTTGTCAATTTAGTAGTCTTCACAGCGTCGGTTTCTGCTGTGCTAGTAATTGCAGCAGTCGGCGTTTTCTTAGAAGTCACAACCGTTTCTGCAACAGTTATAGGAGCCACGGTACTACTAGAAATAATATCTGGCGTTAATCGACCGTTAATGATATTAACAAAATCACTGAGAGTTTTGATGCTATTTGCCGGTATTATTGTTGCTTCAGAAGATTTTCCAGAGCCGTTTTGATTAAAAGTTACAATATTTTCTCCACTTACCGCAGTTACGATAAAACCACCCTGACCGTTGCCCTTAATATATAATTGCTCTATAGGATCTGTAAATTGATAGATAGGAAAATCTGACACTGATCCATTTTTAAGTAGAGTTGCTATATGTAACCTCTGCTCATTAGCTGATTGGTCATTTTCAAGAAAAGCAACTAGATCATTTCCTTCCGTTTGTTCAACATACTGCAAAAAGCTTATTTCATGTTCTCTAGAAAGAGATAGTGCTTTATTATCTATTTGACCTTTTCGATTACCAAGTAAAAAGCCATTAACTCCATCCTTCAGACCCTGAATCACTTTAGCCATATCAAATTTAAAAATACGTGTTTTTCTCACCTCTTGATTTTCCTTAGTAATCCTTTTGCTCACTTGCGAATAAAGCATCGTGTTTCCATTTAATGCCAATTGCCCCTGATTATCAAAATTGAACAATTTTCTTTCTGTAACACCTTTTTCTCCAGTCAATACCTTAAATTTTCCGCTCTCGCTTGACTTTAAGTACCAAGAAACTAAAGTTTGATCCTTTAAGTTATGGGCGATTACAATTACGTCACCATTACCAACTTTCACTGCTCTTGGTTGAAAGTAACTATTGCCCACATTTGCAAGACTATTATTATCAATATTCTTTTGTAATTTTCTTTTATCTAAATGTTCAACTGAAGGAGTATTAACTGATTGTTTAATTCCGTAAGTGTTAAAAGATAAGCCTTTAACGCATTTTTCTCCTTCTTCGCTAATTCCTTCTTCAGGAAAGATAACTCCAACTTTATCTATTTCAGCTGAATCTTCTATTAATGTGAGAGATAATTGATCTTTGAATTCATTTGCTACGCTGATATTTGTACCACATTCGTATGTTTTTGATTGATATAATGGACTAATAAGTAATTTTACTTTACTGCTCCCATTACCATTATCTTGATAGCTGAGTCCGTAAGCAACTCCATTCCCCTCAATTAATTCTAGTTTGTTGGATTAAAACCTATCGCTTCTTTAATTTCCGGTGTATTTGAGTTGATCCCGAGCAATCTTCTTAATATAGACATAATTTTATTTAAAATATTAATAAAATGCTATTATGATTACTCCTGTGTGTTAATGTCAATGAAAATTTTAACTAAAATTAAAAAATTAATATAATATTTTATACTAAAAGGTAAATATAAGCTTGAAGAGGGCTAAGAAGCTTTATGCTATTTCTCAAAAAACCAACAATTGCAATCATTGGTTCTACAGGTATAATCTGTTAAAGTTTACACGAGTCTCATGAATGATAGAAAAAGAAGAGCAGTTTAGTTTTACATCAGAAAACCTCAAGAAAGCGGGAAAGTTTATAGAGATGTATCCCAAAGGTAGAGAAGGTAGTGCTGTTATGCCTTTACTATATCTGGTTCAAGAGCAATGCGGATGGGTTTCTGAATCTGCTATGCGTTATGTTGCTGATATGCTGCATATTCCACATATTCGTGTATATGAAGTGGCAAATTTTTACACCATGTATAATTTAAAACCAGTAGGCAAATATCTAATACAAATTTGTAGAACAACTCCTTGCTGGTTGTGCAATAGTGAAGAAGTTTTAAATACCTTTAAAAAAAAACTTGGAATCAATATCGGTGAGACTACTAAAGATAATTTGTTCACTTTAAAAGAAGTTGAATGCCTAGGTGCATGCGTTAATGCTCCCGTTGTGCAGATCAATAATGACTTCTATGAAAATCTTACTCCTGAGAAAGTAGAAAACATCATAACAGAACTTTCAGGCAAATAGATGAAAGAAGAATTTTCATTCAAGAGAATCAAGCAATCAGGTTCTGCAAGAGTTGGAACAATTAAAACTCCAAATGGAAGCGTAGAAACCCCCGCTTTTATATTCTGCGCAACAAAAGCTGCAATTAAAGCTGCAGATATTGAAAGAATAAGTGAAGCTGGTACCCAAATCATACTTTCCAACACCTATCACCTAATGCTTCAACCAGGAGAGAATACTGTTGCAAAACTTGGTGGTTTGCGCAAGATGATAGGATGGAATGGGCCAATGCTAACTGACTCAGGTGGATATCAGATATTTAGCTTAGGCCACGGATCAGTTTCGGAAGAGATAAAAGGAATAAGAAAAAAACAAAAAACTTTGATCAAAATTAATGAGGATGGGGCAATTTTCCGTTCTTACATTAATGGTAAAATTTATTGCTTAACTCCTGAAAAATCTGTACAAATTCAACAGAAATTAGGTGCAGATTTAATCCTAGTTTTAGATGAATGCACTCCATTTCACGTAAGCAAAGAATACACAGCAAAATCAATGCTCATGAGCCACAGATGGGCTGAACGTTCTTTAAATGAATTTGAAAAAAACAATAATGGCAAGCAGGCACTGTATGGAATTAGTCAAGGCGGAATATATCACGATCTGCGTAGAGAAAGTTGTGATTTTATCAACAATTTACCATTTTTCGGTCAAGCAATAGGTGGATCACTTGGTCAAAGTAAAGAGCAGATGTACGATGTAGTTTCTTTCACTATGGACCACTTGAAAAAAGACAGGCCTACTCATTTGCTTGGTATTGGTGGAATTGTGGACATCTTTCGCGGAGTTAGTCTTGGAATTGATACGTTTGATTGCGTGCATCCAACCCGTTTAGCAAGGCATGGTGGTGCGCTGATTAAAGTAAAAAATAGAGATTCTATTTCTTCAAAGTGCAAAGAGCATATCAATTTGCGAAATCAACAATTCGAGCTGGACGATAACCCAATTGAAAGTGACTGTTTATGTTTTACCTGCAGAAAACATTCAAGAGCTTATATACACCATTTACTGAAAGCTAAAGAGCTCCTGGCTTACACGCTCGTTACCATTCATAATATTTTCTTTATGAATAAGTTAATGACATCAATAAGGCAGGCAATATTAGATGATAGGCTAGATCAGGAGAAAAATAATTGGATTAGTGAAATACCATTGCACTTTGATTTGGCCTCTCTTTAAGTCTTTTCTTCATTAGACTTCTTGCATAACCATATAACGAACTTTTATTGGAAATAGAAACGAAAAAACTTACTTGACAAACTCCGCCAGCCCCCTTATCATGGTACTGAAGCTATTTATTTATCTTCGCAATCTGTGCAGGTTAATGACAAAAAACTTAGGGTATTTGGCGTCTCATGTTTAATTTTTCGCACTACGTGCATCGCATGTCCTTAAAAATTTCTGGGTTTTTACCTATATAAGCCGAAACGCGCTTACAAAGCGTTTAAGACAGCAAAAAACGTCAAATTGACAAGGGAGAATTTGAATACTAGCTACCCTAGGGTTTCTTTGCCTTTTTTCCTGCTTGGTAAATTTCTTAAACACTTGCGGTGTAGGTTAGTTGCAAGTTAAAAGCAGCTAAATCGCTCTTAATCAAGCGTTTTAGAATAAAAAAAACGCCGATATTTTAGTACATAGTGAATAGCTAACCACCACGGGGCTTCTTTTGCCTTTTTTTCATTTGGTAAATTCCTTAATATTTATGGCTAAACGACAATCGTCATCCCAGCGGGATCTAGAGATACCGCGGCGGTATAGCTATACCTTTTTTCTACTTAGTTTGGGTTATGCAAGAAGTCTATTCTGTTAACTCTTCCTTTTATTATTTTTCCTTCAGAAGTGCTATAATAAATAATTAATCTATTAATGTTAGCCTTTGTCTTGAATTTGTAAATGTTAGAGATAAAGATATGAATATAAAAAATAATGTTCTATTAATATTTGACTTTGATAATACTATTACTAATGGGCACATGCACAATGCTCTTTCTAGGTTAAGCAAAAGTGACTTTAATTCTACTCAAAATAATGCAGCAACTGATAACGACATAAAAAATTTTCTAGAAAATACAGACGGAATAAAAAATAAAGATGGGTTAAAATCTGTACTGCAATCTGCACTTTCAAGTGGAATAGAAGTTAATATTGCATCATATACAAAATATCCGGATGCTGTAAAAGAGGTTGTAAAGGATCACTTGGGTTTATTTGAAGAACAAACAGGTAGCATTTCTGTATTTGGTGGGTTTCCAGGAGATTATGATAATCAGTTGCAAGAGTTAGATGTTAGAGAACAACAAAGTCAAGTCGGAAAGAATTTGCACATCTGTGAGGCAATTGTGAAGTATAAGAATAAACACGGTGAGTTGCCAAAAACTGTCATGCTAGTTGATGATGATGTAAAAAATATTCAAAAGATTAATGAGTTTGTTGCATCAATGAGCAAAAGAGGGGGATGGCTTAAAGAAAATGGGCTGAGTGTTGAAGATATAAACAATATTAAATTTGAAGGCATTCAAGTACCTAAAGAGGACAAAAATGTTGGTTATCTAGAAAGAGTACAGGAGTTTGTCAATGCTAACTTGGTACAAGAACCAATTTATGAAAATTTAAGGAAAGAAGAACCTATATACCAAAATCTTCAAGACACTCAGAGACAATCACCTGAAGAAAAGCCACCACAATTACCTCCTAAACTTAAGAATTTAAATGCAGTATCCCAGAATAATGAGGAGCCACCATCATTACCTACTAAAAAAAGGAAATCAAGTTATGGTGTGGTTGTTGATGATGAGAGTAAAAAACAAGATATTAAAGACATGTCATCATCCAAAGCACAACCAACACGCTCAAAACGTCATGCAATGATGCTTGACCCTCAGCAAATAGAATCTATACACCAGAATGCTGAAGAGCCACCACTAGGTAAAAAATACGCACATACTGAAACCATCTCCTTATTAGAGGCATTTGAGACAATCAGAGATTTTTTTCAAGATTGTGGTCAAAAAATAATAAATACTATTCATAGATTATTAAAGAAGGAAGTAATAACAGGAGTTAAAGAGCAAGGCTATGATGTGAATAGTGAAAAAGGTAAAAGTGAAATTACGATTTATGGTAATAAATCGATAGATATTGACAAAATAAAAACGGATTTTATTGATACCTCTCTAATTCGAATAATGGAATTGGGTGAGGAGAAAATCAAAGATCTTAACAATAATTATAAAGGTGATCAGCTAGGGCGAGAGATATCGAAATTATTGAACGCTGGTTCGCAAAAGGAAAATATAAACTCAAACTATAATGATGGGGAGCCTATATTTCAGACTCGTGAAGAAGCATGGAATTATCCTCAGCAAAAGAAAGACATAAACTCAAACTCTGTAAGAGGAAACTACAATAATGGAGAGCCTATATTTCAAACTCGTGAAGAAGCATGGAATTATCCTCAGCAAAAGAAAAATATAAACTTGAATCCTGCAAGCAGCACTACACCTCAAGGTCAAGTATCATCATCTCCTCCTAGAAGCAATATAAAAGAAGCGTGTAGTTCACAGCACACCGCTTCAATTGTAAAGTAGCCAAATTAATGTAATAGAATGCGCTAAGCTTTAAGCATAGAAACCACTTTATCGTAACTTGGTAATGATTCAATTTCTCCAATTGCAGCTAGAGTGGTTTTTTCATGCTGAGATAACAATTCTTCTGCTGCTTTTTTTACGTTAGCAGTGGTAACTGCACTAATTTTTTCTATTAATTCATTTTTACTGATGTACCTATTATAGTTACCGTAGTAGTGTCCCAATGTTTCAGCACGTGAGCTAACACTTTCGCGTGACATTAAAATTTGGGATTTTACTCGCTCTTTCACTCTATTTACTTCTTCTTCCTTCAGATCATCTGTAGACAACTTCTTCAACTCTGTCGTTATAGATTTTAAAAGCTTATCTAAGTTACTACTGTCTGTACCAGCAAAAATGGAAAACATTCCTGTATTAGTATAGCTGGAATTAAATGAATAAACAGAGTAAGCTAATCCCTGCTTTTCCCTTACTTCCTGGAATAAACGTGATGACATTCCGCTCCCTAATATAGAATCAAGCACTTGAAACGTGTGATATTTATCGTCATGGCGAGAAACACTAGGTAGACCAATTAGCAAGTGTACCTGATCTAATTTACGATGTTCTAAATACTCACCACCAGTACAGCTCGCATTTTGGCTTTTTTTCAGCTTTTTAGAATGAATCTTTGAGAGAAAATCTTTGGTTAATGCAACAACTTCTTCATGTTCAACATTTCCTGCAACGGCAAATAGCATATTCTCACCAAAGTAATGCTCATTTATGTAATTATCTAGATCTCCTCGAGTAAAAGATTTTACAGTATTTTGCGTGCCTAAGATTGACCTACCAAATGGTTGGTCTTTATAAGCTGCCTCAAAATATTTGTCGAAAATAATGTCACTTGGTGAATCATTAGTTTGAAAAATCTCTTGTATTACAACACCCTTCTCACGTTCCAATTCATCTTCTGGAAACGTGGAATTCATCAATATATCTATTAATATATCAATACCAGTTTTTATGTCTTTCTTGAGGACTTTTGCATAATAGGTGGTGCTTTCCCTACCAGTGCTGGCGTTGAAAACCCCACCTATGTCATCAAAAGCTTTTGCAATTTCAAAGGCAGTTCTTGTCTTCGTCCCTTTGAAAGCCATGTGTTCTAAAAAATGGGATATTCCATTTTGCTTTGCACTTTCTGCTCTACTGCCAACACCAACTCGTATGCTTAAAGCTACGGAATCAATATCACGCACCTGCTCAGTTATTATGCGCAGACCATTATCTAATTTTGTTACCCGTGGTATATTCATCTCATATATTCTTCTAAGTTCTCTTCTGCAAAATCCCAATTAATCAAATGATCAAGGAAAACTTTTATGTAGTCAATTCTACGGTTTTGACAATCTAAATAATAGGCGTGCTCCCACACATCCATAGTGAGTAGTGGCACTTGGCCATAAATTATTGGCAAATCTGCATTTGGAGTCTTGGTGATTTTGAGCTTTCCTAACCTACCTTTTTCGAGCACTAACCATACCCATCCACTGCCAAACTGGCTTACTCCATGACTCGAAAATTCTTCATAAAATTTATCAAAGCCACCGATATCGTCCTGAATTTTTTTTGCTAAAAGACTACTATCTTTAGGCTTACCACCACCATTTTTTTTCATTGAGTTCCAATAAAAAGTGTGGTTCCAAACTTGTGCTGCGTTATTAAATATAGGCAAGTTGCTGCTATTACCATGAACTTCTGTTATTAATCCCTCAATTTTCACATGCTGATAATCCGTATTTTCAACCAGCTCGTTGAGTTTATTTAAATACCCTTTATGATGCTTATCATAATGAAAGTCTAAAGTTTTTGCAGATATGTAAGGCTCTAAAGCTGTTTTATCATATGGTAATTCAGGTAAAGTAAAACTCATAAAAACCTCTTTATTTCTAACCTACTTGGATGGTAGGGCAATATATGCTTTTGTGCAACATATAATTAATAGCTAAAACATTTAGGTATCTATTGCATTATTCTAAATTATACTACAATAACGATTATTATATAAGCCATAGAAATGGATTAAATGCAAAAGTTACTTGACACCCTTCGCCAACCCCCTTATCATGAAACTGAAGCTATTTATTTATCTTCTCTGTACAGATTAAATGACAAAAAACTCACGTATATGGCGTCTCATGCTTAATTTTTTGCACTATGTGCACCTTATGTCTTATAAAATTTCTACCTACATAAGCTGAAACGCACTTATAAAGCGTTTAAAACATAAAAAAACGCCAACTTAAAAAATGGATAGTGAATAACTAGCTACCCTAGGGTTTCTTTTGCCTTTTTTTCTGTTTAGTAAATTTCTTAACGTTTATAATTTAGATTAGTTGCGGTTTAAAAGTAGCTGAATCGCGGTTATTAAACGTTTAGAATAAAAAACGCCATACTTGAAAGTATAATGTAAGTAATTAGCCAACCACGGGGCCTCTTTTGCCTTTTTCTCCGCTTGGTAAATTTCTTAATGTTTATACGGAAGGTGTCATTCCAGCGCGTGACGCTGGAATCCCAAAAAAAGGAGCACTGGGATGACATCATAGGGGCGCTGGCCTGACAATCGTCATTCCGCTACGTGTTAGCGGGATCTAGAGATACCGTGACGGTATGACAAGGGAGAACAGTTGTATTCCTGCACAATTTATTCTCATGACAAAAACGTCTTAACTTTCTCTCTACTTTTTCTGGGTAAGGTCAATTTTGTGAAAAAATGGATTGAATTATAGGCAGATTTGGCTATTATTTGTAATACATGGGTATTAGGTAAAATGTTTAAATTTGATCCTTTATTATTAGCTCGAATTCAGTTTGCCTTCACAATAGGCTTTCACATTATATTTCCTGCTTTCACGATCGGGCTTGCAAGTTTTCTAGCCTTTTTGGAATGGTGTTGGCTTAAGACTGGTGATACACGTTTCCGTGATGTTTATAAATTCTGGATCAAGATTTTTGCCGTTGCTTTTGGCATGGGAGTGGTATCTGGAGTTGTAATGTCATATCAACTTGGTACCAATTGGTCGATTTTTTCTGACCGCATAGCCAATGTTCTCGGCCCTCTATTTTCCTTTGAGGTTTTAACAGCCTTTTTTCTGGAGGCATCTTTTTTGAGTATTATGCTATTTGGATGGAATAGAGTAAGTTCTCGTATGCACTTTGCTTCTACTTGTATTGTTGCAGTGGGAACGCTTATTTCAGCTTTTTGGATTATTGCGGCCAACAGTTGGATGCAAACACCCGCTGGATTCACGATTGGTGAGAATGGTCTCCTATATCCAACCAATTGGTTAGAGATTATTTTTAATCCTTCTTTCCCTTATCGCTTTATTCATATGGTAACAGCAGCCTATCTTACAACAGCTTTTGTGGTTGGTGGTGTAGGAGCATTTTATCTTTGGAGAAAACGACATGCTCCTCAAGCAAGAATTATGCTTGGTATGGCAACCATTATGGTAGCTTTAGCTGCACCATTTCAGCTGTTCATGGGAGATAGGCATGGATTAAATACACTAAAGCATCAACCTGCTAAGATTGCTGCAATGGAAGGTATATGGGAAACCGAAAAAGGGGCTGGCTTACTTTTATTTGCTTATCCGGATCAGCAAAATGAAATTAATCACTACGAGATAAAAATTCCTAATCTTGCCAGCTTGATCTTAACACATGATTTTTTAGGAGAAGTAAAAGGATTAAAGGAATGGAAAAAAGAAGATAGACCACCTGTAGTATGGGTATTCTGGTCCTTCCGTATAATGGTTGGAGTTGGAATTTTAATGATCATAATTGGGTCAGTAAGTGTTATACAGTATCTTCGTGGCAAATTATTCCAAAGTTGTTTCTTACATGGATGGTGGATATCAATGATGCCGTCTGGGTTCATAGCGTTACTTGCAGGTTGGTTTACTACTGAAATTGGCTGTCAACCTTACACTGTATATGGAATTATGCGCACAATTGAATCATTTTCATCTGCGATTACCGGTCCTCAGGTTGCATGGTCTTTGATTGCATTTATCGTTATGTATACCCTTATATTTGGAGCAGGTAGTTACTATATTCTGAAACTTATATACAAAGGAATTCCTGTCATTAAAGAAGAAGAGCAATTTTATAAACACGGTATTGGAGCTTCAGTGATTGATGCTGGTACATCTGGAAAGGACAACAATCATGTTTGATTTTTCTTCCTTAATTAATTTACCCCTAATCTGGGGATTACTAATTGCCATAGCTGTTTTACTGTATATTTTAATGGATGGGTTTGATTTAGGTATTGGTATTTTACTTCCTTTTGCACCGTCAGATAAATGCCGTGATCACATGATAAGCTCAATTGCACCATTTTGGGATGGAAACGAAACATGGTTGGTATTGGTTGGTGGAGGGTTGTTTGCTGCTTTTCCTCTTGCATATTCAATATTAATGCCTGCTTTTTATATTCCAATCATTATTATGCTGCTTGGCATTATAGTGCGCGGAGTATCCTTTGAGTTTCGTTTTAAGGCAGAAGGAAAATACAGGCGATTATGGGATTATGCCTTTCATTTTGGGTCACTTGGTGCTGCATTTTGCCAAGGCATGATTTTAGGTGCATTTATACATGGTGTAGAAGTAAACGGACGCAACTTTTCTGGTGGCCAATTTGATTGGGCAAGTGCTTTTAGTGTAATGACAGGCATTGCTGTGATATTTGGATATGCACTTTTAGGTTCTACATGGCTCATAATGAAGACAGAAAATATAACACAAGAATGGGCACGCAAGGTTGCTTCTTATACGCTTGGTTTTGTAGGTATTTTCATGGGACTAGTGAGTGTAGTGACACCATTTTTAAATGAACGTATTAAAAACTTTTGGTTTAGCATGCCAAATTTTTATTATTTATTTTCTATTCCATTACTCACATCTTGGCTATTTTTCATGCTGTGGTTTGATCTTCAGAATACTAAACGGAAGTACCGTCCATTCTTTCTCAGTATTGCTATTTTTTTTATGGGATATTTAGGTTTAGGAATTAGTATCTACCCATGGATTATACCTTTTCAATATACCATTCTGGATGCAGCCGCTTCTGGGCCAAGTTTATCTTTAATGCTCATTGTTATAATACCGCTTTTACCAATCATTTTAACTTATACTGGTTATTGCTATTATGTCTTTCGTGGAAAATCAAATTATGAACACACATATTAAGGAGTTAGTGACCTTATGGTTAAAACGTTACCCTTAAATCAAGCAGTCATTCAGGCAATGGCGTCAACTCAAGAACCTTCATTAGCAAACCCTCCTATGGATTTTCTGAAAAGTTTTTGAGTATATTGTATTTTTAATTTGTAGAATAAGTTTTTTCCTTTTTGCATGCTAACCAAAAAGGGTTCTGTCATCCTTCTTGTCATATAAGTAGCTTGACGCGGGCATTCAGTTTTCTTTATAATTTTCTTTGTGAAAGAACAAAAATGCTTATTTGTAACCATAGCTGGCTTACCAAATGCTGGGAAGTCTACATTAATTAACAGCATCATAGGCAAGAAAATTGCAATTGTCACCCCTAAAGTGCAAACAACAAGGACGCAAATAAGGGGTGTTGCAACATGCAACAACACACAAATTGTCTTTACTGACTCCCCAGGAATTTTCTCAGCAGAAACAAAACTTGAAAAAGCTTTAGTCAAATCTGCATGGTCGGCAGTTAAGGATAGTGACATCACTTTGTTGCTTGTTGATGTAAGCAATTATTTGAAAAATATAGAAAGAATTAAGACTATATTTATGCGGCTGCAGCGCACAAAAGGCAGATGCATTTTGGTTATCAATAAAACTGATTTGGTAAAAAGGCCTGAATTAAAGATGGCGCATGAGCATCTGAATTTGCTTTATAAATTTGAAAAGGTTTTTATGATATCAGCATTAAAGAATGATGGACTTTCTGATTTGATGAATTACTTGTCTGAAGTTGCATCGGTGAGCCCCTGGTTTTATGAAGAAGATCAAATAACCGATTCCTCGACAAATTTTTTATCAGCAGAAATTACGAGAGAAAAATTATTCTTGAACTTGCGTGAAGAATTGCCATACTCTACAGCTGTTATAACTGAACAATTTGAGGAAAAAAAAGATAAGAGTTTAGTCATCAAACAGATCATATTTGTGTTGAAAGATAGTCATAAAAAAATAGTGCTAGGAAAAGATGGCAGTAATATTAAAAAAATTAATATCGAAGCGCGTGCTGAACTAGAAAAATTATTTGAGTGCAAGGTACACCTCTTTTTATTTGTGAAAGTGCGACCTTGGATCGACCGTCCGGAGGAGTATATAGGCAATGCTTAATTCTTTATTGGTATTTGATATTGAAACTATACCAGATGTAAATTCCTGCAAAAATTTACTCAATATTAGTGATGATAGTAGTGTAGAAGAGAAGAGGGATGCATTAACAAAATATCATCTTGAAATAACAAACGGGCAAAACTCTTTTCTGCGTCAGCCTTTTCACCTTGTTGTAGTTATTAGTTTTTTACTTTGCAATATAAGCTACCAGAGTGGTTATGAGGTGTTCACACTGCAAGAAATAAGATCTGGAGGCACACTAAATTCCAGTGAAAAGGAGCTAGTGAAAGGATTTTTTAACTACATATCAGAGAAAAAGCCAAGATTAGTTTCGTTCAACGGACGCACTTTTGATATACCAGTGCTGAAGTATCGTGCTATGGTCCATGGCATTCAAGCGGAATATTTTCATAAAGCTGGCGATAAGTGGAATAGTTACAATCAGAGATATAGCAGTGATTGGCATTGTGATTTGCTTGAATCCCTCTCTGATTTTGGAGCTTCTGCGAGAGTAAAAATGAACGAAGTTTGTGCAGCATTTAATCTTCCTGGTAAGATTGGAGTTGATGGGTCACAAGTTATGGACTTATACGATAGCGGCAAGATACAAGAGATTCGAGATTATTGTGAAACAGATGTAATTAACACTTATTTGATTTACTTAAGGTTCATGCATCATCAGGGAAGGATTACTACTGAAAGCTACAACAAAAGTGCGGAAGAGCTGCTTTTAGAGTGCGAAAAAAAAGAATACCTAAAGAAATTTAAAGAAGAATGGCAAATAACTTGTGGTGGAAAAATTTTACTTCCATAGAATAAATAGTCGAGTTATAATGCACTAACAAGCGAACCTCTGTACTAAATTTTGGTTAATATACACGTTGAGCATATTAAGAAAGTTGCTTTTAAGGTATTGCATTTTACTTTTATTTTCGTTATAAGGTTGCTTTAAGTTGAATTTTCAACATTTTTATACTATTTACATTTAAGATATGATTTCGAAATTTTTTGGGGGCACTTCATGAAAAAGTCTATGTATACTAGAACTGCTCTAGTTTCTTTATTAACTTTATGTTCTTTCAGCAGTTTTGCAGCTGACTTTCCTGATGAGAGTATGAAGGAAATAAAAAAGCAAGAGAGCACAAAAACTTCTGGAAAAACAGAAGTTATGAAAACATCAAATAAAAAACTGAAAGAAAAGATGGACAGAATATGTAATGCTGATCCAAGAAAAAAAGCTGAAGAGCTTAAGAAAAAAGAGGAGCTAAGATTAGCAGCCGAGCAGAAGAAAAAAGAGGAGATCAGGCTAGCAAATGAGAAAAAAGCAAAGCTTATAGAGGATTCAAAAGCGAAAGCTCTAAACGCTAAGAATTCTAATATAGAAAAAGGTAAAGTTTCAAAAACTAAGCGTTCTAAAACTAAGAATGCTAAAGTTGAAGCTAAAGATGTAAAGAAGGATATAAAAGTTGTTAACAAAAATACAGAGGAAAAAGGTAAGGCAAGTCCTGTTGTTTCAGTTGGTGGAGTTGATATTATCGATACCAATCAAGGGCAAAGTAATTTAAGAATAACTTTTGGTGGTGTTGTTGATGCTCAAGGTTATGGCAAAGCTGGACCAAGTGGCGCAGATTATAAACGTTATAACGTTATGCCAAACAGATCTACAGAGTATTATAATGCCACTCCAGATATAACAAAAGGAGCAAATCCAATATTCTATGAAGGAATAGGAAATATTGGTGATTACAGCAACGATATGGGTATGATTGCTGATGCAATATTGCACCTCAGAGCAGAAAATAAGAATGAAGATTTAGGTCTTCTTTATGGTGCTGACGTGCAGTTTCATGTCCCAGTGACCGAAGGTAAGGGAGCTTCACAGGGTGTTTATGCTGCAAAAGGCAGAAGTGCGCATGTGTTTGTTAACTCAAAATATGGTGACGTGAAGCTTGGTTACCAATTTGGTCCTGAGGCTCTGATGAGGCTTGATGCAACAAGAATTGCGACTGTTGACGGAGCTGCAGATAGTGACTGGTTCAGAAAAGTGAACTTAGAAGGAAGCGCTGCTAGCTTTCCATTTTATGTAACACCACGTCTTTACACTGAAAGTTTTTCGAGTGAAAGTGAAAAATTCTCTTTCCGTATGGCAGGGAAATATAACAAAGGCGTTATGACTACACTGCCATTTAGAGTTGCTTACTACTCACCAAATTATATGGGCGCAAGATTTGGTATCAGCTACTCACCTCGTTATGATAGTGGTTTGTTTACTGTAAAAGAAACAGTTTCAGAAGATAAAGGCGGTAAGATAGAACATAAGGAAACGATAAAGCATGTCGGCCCAGACTATGAGCACATAGTAAGTGCTGGTGCATCATATGAATATGACTTTGATAAACATAACATAAAAGTTAAAACTTCTGCAGTTGGTGAATATGGCTTTCCAAAGCAACCAAGTAAAGATAAGCATCTTTATAAGGAATTTGTGGAGTATAATGACCTGATGGGTGTTAATTTTGGTGTAAGCGCTGATTATAAGATTAATGAAGATCAAGGCGTAAAGTTTGCTGCCTCTTTTGCATACTTGGGCAAATCTGGTCAACCGAAGGGTATTAAAAAATTAATTGGTGATACCTATACGGAAATTGATAGTAAAGATGCTACTGATGGCAAAAGAGTGGAAGGGCTGAAAGCTCAATTTGGTAAAGATAGTATAGATACAATGTATTGGACTGTAGGAGCTGGGTATCAACATGAGAATATCTACACAAGTTTGACGTATTTTGGCAGCAGAATGAATGACAAAGATATGCTTCATGATGGTGCACTTGGCGTTCAATATGATCTGTCTCCTGCATGCAGTAAGAACAAATTTGTTCCTTACGCAGCTCTCCATTATTTTATGACTAACGAAACAGGTAAGCTGAAAGATGAGTCTGATGCTGATGTACCTTCTAACCAAGGAATTCTCCTTCTTACTGGTGTGAAGTTTTCTTTCTAACCAGCCAGTACACACCACAGTTAATTGTGGTGTATTCTTGTCTGTTAGTGTTTATTTGTCGATCAAATAAACATATGGTGTCCTCTCTCCTGTCATCCCAGTGCGTGACACACAACTGTACGAACATTGTGATTTGAGGACACTCCACCAAGAAGGATGTCATCCCAGTGCCCAGACACTGGGATCCAGCTTTCCATGCAACTTCATCAAAAGCGTTTATTCAGCATAAGATCAGCCACTTTTTATGCTCACCAAATCAGTTTGCTTACTTACAAGCAAAATTTCCTGGATTCCAGTGTCAAGCACTGGAATGACACCCTATGGTCACCGGAATGACGCTTTATGGCTACTTAGATGATGAGAAAAGAACACACTGCCCTTATTCTACTGGCCGTATAGCTACTTTCAAATTTAATCAATTAAGCAGGAGGCCCCTATGCAAACCACACTAAAAAATCATTTAGCTGGAGAATTACTTACCACTGCTACGTGCTGGAAATTAACGCTTGCAGGTGGAGAAGTAATGGGATTCACTGACTATGATGAAGACTTAAATATTGATAATATACTCTATAAATCTTCAAGTGGATTTACAGCCAGTAGTATAATATTAAACAGCGATTTAAAGACTGATAATTTGGAAATTGAGGGAATATTAAATAGTGTTGATATCAAAGAAAAAGATGTTTTATCAGGAAAGTACGACTTTGCAAATATTGAGATATTTCTTGTGAATTATAAAGACTTGACCCAGGGAACAATGAATCTACATTCAGGAATTTTTGGTAAAGTGACATTAAGTAGTGGAAGATTTATTGTTGAAATTAGATGGCTTTCAGCAAAGCTTGAGAGAAGCATAGCAGAATTATACTCTCCTGCATGCAGAGCACAATTTTGCGATGATAAATGTAAAGCCGATACTAAAAAATTTAGTAAAATAAGTACAATCACTAAAGTAATAGACGAAAGAAGATTTGAAGACACGAATTTAACTGAGAGTGATGAATATTATAAGCACGGAGTAGTAAAATTCTTTGGCTCAATAGCGTTTGAAGGTGTAGTAAAAGAATATAAAAATAAAGTAGTTACGTTGTTTACTTCGCCTCCATACCAAATTTTTGCTGGAGATAAATATTCAATACTCGCAGATTGCGATAAAACATTTCCAACTTGCAGAAGCAAGTTTAACAATACTGTGAATTTTCGTGGTGAACCCTATATACCAGGTTTTTATATTGTTTAGCAGTACAATTTTCAATATTATGAATAAGCATGGAAAGGTGGCTGAGTGGTCTAAAGCACACGCTTGGAAAGCGTGCACATATGAAAATATGTCGGGGGTTCGAATCCCCCCTTTTCCGTATGTTACTTCTAGAATAGTATAAAACCCCCGGTCGCGCACACAACTGTACGAACATTGTAATATGGTACAATGTTACAACTATGCGGTGGTAATTTACGATAAATTCATGTAGCCATTTCAAATTTAGCCATACCAATGTCAGTAAATTGATTAAGCAAATAACACTTGAGTAGCAGTTCCTTCCCACGATTAATTTCAGATTTGTTCCGAAAATTAAACCCGAATGTTTGTTTCAGTCGCGAGAAAAAACTTTCTACATAAGATCTTTTTCCGTAGTTTGTTTGCCTTTTCCACCTCTTCATTCCATCTTCGCTGTATGACTTTATTAGTCTAATTGCAGCATTTCTCTCTGCCATACTTTGGATGCTCTGCTGCATTGTTTTTTTGGAGGAATTTTTGTCTTTATGCCGCATTCATCACACAATTTATAGAGTTTATGTCTGTCATATGCTCTGTCTGCATATAGTGCTTTTATGGCATGCTGAAAATTAACTCCTTTAAGTAAATCGCAAGCTCCATAGTGATCAGACCGTTACTGTATTTTGCAGCTATGGCTTTTTTGCTGTTTATATTCAACATTACATGCAATTTTCTTGTCTGTTCATAGCCACGATATTTTCTATCAGCGCTATTTTCCTTGCTGTGTGTTGTTATAAATGCTGATGCTTGTGCTATCTATGGCAATTTCGATATCTTCCATATTATTTTTATCAATTCTGCAATCATTGATCTTAATATTAAGTTTTTTTTGAAGCTTGCGAATAGCTGATAACTGCCAAATCTCTTCCTATTTGTTGCAAATATCCTTTTATAAACCCGACTGTTTGTCTTAAGCCAATTCTAAAAAGATTAACGATTATATGCACTAAAATCACAACTTTATCACTATAAATATAGTTGCCGCCCTGCATTTTTGGACTATTTTCATACCAATTTTCGATAGCTTTATCGATGTAACGAAAAATATTTCCTCTTTTTTCTAGAAATTTGTTATATTCATGGCAGTTACTAACTCTCATTTTTTGTGGCATATTTTTTCTTCAACAGTTAAATAGCTATTTATAATGAATTTTGTCAGTAGCCACCAGATTTTTCAGTTGCTATGCAACAAAGCTATTCCAGTGTCAAGCACTGGGATGACAGGAAAAGAGGCTATTTGGATGACATCTTTCTTCTTGGTATAAATTATTTTATATCTCAATGTTCATACAGCTATGCACGTTGCTGCATAGTGGATGAGGTGTACTACCTCTAAGAATATACATTATCTCACATAATAATATAATATTTCGTTCATAAATCAACGTTTTTAACATGCAGCAAGAACATTTCCGTTGTAATTAAGGTTCTTAAGATGTATATTAATGAATCTTGTTTTCAATAAATAATGAAAGTAATAATTGTCATGATAATGTTATTGTGTAGCACTTACACAATGGCAAGCGAGAGAATAAGTCTAGTGGATAAAAAACTATCTCAAGGATATGTAGCTCCAGTGCTTATAGAAAATAGCGTTATTTTATCAGACAAGCACGGCGCTTTATATTCCTTTGATATTGATAACTCAAAGGCTATGAATTGGAAATTACACCTCTCACATAGGAAAAAAATTGGTAACATGAGCCTATCACATTATGAAAAAAATGTTTTCTTTATAGTGGATAACACTTTACACGCAATAGGCGCAAAAACTGGCAAGATTGAGCGGGAAAAAGAATTGAGAGCTCCAGTAAGAGGAAAAGCAGCAGTAATAAATAATAAATTGGTAGTATTGACTATTGATAATTATCTGTACGTGTTTGATATAAAAGATGGCAGCTTCGTTTGGACTTATCAAAACGGCATCAATGAGGTTCGAGGTTTGTATTCCATATCGCCAGCAATTTCTAATGATAAAATAATAGCACCATTTTCAAATGGTGAGTTAATAGCTTTTAATGAAGACGGTAAAAAATTGTGGAGCCAAAAATTGGCTACAAACCTTTTGGATACACAGCTCACAGATGTAACTACTACACCGAGAGTGCTTGGCGATACTTTAATAGCTACAAATAATTCTTATATTTATAGCATTGACGTGAAATCAGGAAATATTTTATGGTCAAAGTCACTGCAAGTAAAAAGTGTATCAGACATTGAGTCATATTATAGTCCTCTTATCCCTGCAGAGAAACAAAAAGAAGGCGGCAGAATTTTTATAGTTACTAAAACGATAAAATAATTGGCCTGGATATAAAAAATGGAGAAACAGTCTGGACATCTGATTTAATAGAAAATACGCAATTGTTTGCTCCAATTATGCATGCCCATACACTGTGGGTGACAAGCAATAAAGGTTCAATGTTTGCTTTTCCGGGATCTGAAAGTGCAGGAAAGGTAGTCAAAGTACCTGGTAATGTGTTTCACACTCCAGTGTTTACTCGCAATAAGATATATGTAACAACTGAGGGAAAAGGTGTTTATTCTTTAGAAAATAGGTTTGTTTTTTATGACTGATTATGATTTAATTGTTATAGGTGGTGGCCCAGGAGGCTATAAGTGTGCTATCGCTGCTGCAAAACTTGGATTGAAAGTTGCCTGTATAGATAAAAATAGCATTTTTGGTGGCACATGCCTCAGAGTTGGGTGCATACCCTCCAAAGCATTGCTCCATTCTTCCTATCAGTATGCTCACACGAAAAATGATCTGTCGAAGCTTGGCATAAAAATTAAGGACGCAAGTTTCGATTTAAAAGAAATGCTAGGCTATAAGGACGCCAGAGTTCAGGAACTTGGAAAAGGTATAGAATATCTGTTTAACCTTCACAAAATCACTAAAATCAATGGGCTTGCTTCTTTTGACCAAGGTAATCTTGAAGTTTCAGTTGAAGATAAGGTGCTGAAGACAAAAAATATAGTAATTGCAACCGGTTCTGATGTTATTTCTTTGCCAGGAATTAATATCGATGAGAAAGACATTATTTCTTCCACCGGTGCACTATCTTTAACTGAAGTACCAAAAAAACTTGTCGTAATCGGAGCCGGGGCAATAGGGCTTGAAATGTCTTCTGTATGGAGAAGGCTAGGGTCTGAAGTCACTGTAGTAGAATTTTTTGACAGAATCGCTGCAGCAATGGATGGAGAATTAAGTAAGTCTCTACTTTCTAGTCTACAAAAACAAGGAATAAAATTTTTACTTAGCACTAAAGTCGAGGAGATAAAACAAAGTAGCAACTCTTTGAGTGTGAAAGTTTGCTCTGTAAAAGATAACCAAACAAACGTTATAGAGGCAGATAAGGTGCTGGTTGCAGCAGGACGCAAACCATGCACTGAGAATCTTGGTATTGATGAAAAAATAGAAAAAGATAATCGCGGTTTCGTTCAAGTTAACAACAGATATGAAACTAATGTAAAAGGAATATTTGCTATTGGTGATGTGATCGGTGGAGCAATGCTTGCTCATAAGGCAGAAGAAGAAGGAGTGGCAGTTGCAGAGATAATCGCTGGGCAAGTACCTCACGTTGATTATGAAATCATACCATCTGTCATTTACACTCACCCTGCGGTTTCTTCAATCGGTAAAACTGAAGAGGAGTTGAAAAGTGTTGGCCGTAAGTACAAAGTTGGTAAATGTCAATTTGCTGCAAACGGCAGAGCAAAAATCACTGATGATGCTGAAGGATTCGTGAAAGTGCTGACTTGTAGCAGAGCAGATACAATACTAGGTGTGCATATCATAGGAGCATACGCTGGCACGCTAATAAACGAAGCAGCGGTTGCAATGGCATATGGCGCAGCAGCAGAGGATATATACAGAATTTGTCACTCTCATCCTGATATAAATGAAGCCTTTCGAGATGCGTGCATCGATGCTTTCTTTAAAAAATAATTGTGGACCTCGGTTCAATCATTGAAAAATGGTATGAGTGGCTGAGGTGCAACAGATCTTATTCACCAAATACTTTAGAGTCATACATGAGGGACTTGAAGGATCTTATAAGTTTCCTAAATACTCACATTGGCGGAGAAGTAAATGTTGGTACTCTGAAAAATTTAAGCATACCTGAGTTAAGAAGTTGGCTTACCTCTCGTTACGCAAGAGGTGTAAACGCAAGATCCAACACTCGAGCACTCTCAGTAATCAGAAATTTCTTCAAGTACATAAAAAATAACCACAATATAGACAATGAAGCTGTATTTTCCTTATCAAGGCCAATTCAGAGAAGAACTCTGCCCAAAGCATTATCAATACCTAATATAAAAACTTTATTGAAAGAAATGAAACTATCCGACCTGGGTGAACCTTGGGTGGTAAAAAGAGAAATTGCGATTATCGTCCTGCTATATGGTACAGGCTTAAGAATCAGTGAAGCGTTGAACCTTAGGGTTAGTGATATCAGTAGCGAAAACTTAATAATTACAGGTAAAGGAGATAAACAAAGGCAGGTATTCATTCTCCCCGTAGTAAAAAAATGTATACAAGAGTATATAAAAGCTTGCCCTTACCTTGATGAAGCACAACATCTTTTTTTGGGAGTAAGAGGAAAAAAATTGGGAAGAACTTATGTGGCCAATCGTTTGCAGAAAATAAGGAGAATGTTAAATTTACCAGAAATTTTATCTCCACATGCATTTCGCCATAGTTTTGCTACTCATTTGCTTCAGGAAGATATTGACATAAGATCAATACAACAACTGCTTGGTCACTCAAGCCTGGAAACTACTCAAATTTACACTCACCTCAATTATCAAGATGTTTTTAACATGTACAAAAATTTTCAGCAGGGCCTGGAGAAGAAATCAAAACTTTAACTTCGTTCTAAACCACCAAGCTGAGTGCTTTCAACATCACTAAGTATTGTGTTTGCTTTATATAAATTACAACATCCTAATAAAAAAAAAGCCAGTGCAACTGCTGTAAAGAAAGCACTTATTATCCCTGGATAATCTTCTATTACTAAACATGCAACAACAGTATATACTCCAAGCAATATAAAACATGCAGAAGCGTAGTTGCTTAGTTTTCTACCAGAAGAAATTGCTTGCGAGGATTTTTCGTTTTTATTACTACGGAGCAGTCTATTTTCTGATGAAAGCCTATCTCTTTCTTCCCTTACTTGTTTCAAATCTCTTTTTAATTGTAAAATTTCGACAGTGTCTCTTGCTCTTCCATACACAATTCTATTAAGTCGAGTTACTTCACTATTTAGATCATTGATTTTTGTTTTTTGAGCCGATTTTTCCTGTCTTACTTGCCCTAAATCTCTTTCTAATAGTGAAATTTTGCTAGTTTTATTCGTTAGCTCTTGCTCTTTTTCTACAAGTTGAGCTTTTGTTCTTTCAAGCCCTTGTAAAAACTTCTCAAAATCTTCTGGTATATTATTCGTATTTGCAGGAAATTTTTCATTTAAATAATCTTTAATAGAGTTAACTGGATTATCAACACCCCCCAATGCAGCAGTAACAACTGCACGATTTATAAAACAATTATCTTCTACTAATTTTTTCACATCATCTAAATCTTTTCTATTAATAGTATCAGTTAATCGGCTCTGAATAGCTTGTTCAATTGTTTGCTTTAATTGTGCATACTGCTCGTAACTAAAATCTAGGTCTTTATGTTTTAAAAGTTTTGTCAATACTTCTTTTTCATCTTCTGTTATCGTTCGTAAACATAATCGAATAATTAAGCTAAGTGGTGTTTTTATTCTTCCATCTTGGGTTCTTCTCCAGCAATTAGGATGAAGCTCTTGATTCAATAGTCTTTTCGCTTGGCAAATATTTCCGCTAGAAAGAGCAGCTAATAATTCTTTTCCTTTCTGTGCTTTTTGTATTTCTATTATCAAATGCCCAGCACGATTTTGTCTAGCACATTCCTCAGGATTTTGATGGTTTTTATTGGTTAGATAAGTGTTTATGTTTGGATGACTTAGTAAGAGTTGTAAAGTTTTCTTTTGTTGAAAGCACATTGCTAGATGCAAAACTGTATTGTTATTATTTTGTTCAGAAATATTAACATCTATGCTCCGGTGCAGTAGGAGCAACCTAATCATATTCTGATATTCTTTTTCTGTTTCAGAGCATGCAGACAAATTAGTAACTATGGACATCAAAGGTGTCATGCCTTCTTTATCAAACGCATTAACATCCGCACCCTCTGCCAGAGCTTCTTTAAAATCTTCTAGGTTTCCATCATCAATAGCCTTAAATAGCTGTTTTGTTGATTCACTTAGCTGTCTTGAAGTTGTCGGATTTCGAGCTTGCGATGCCGTGTTATCACCACCTCCATAAGCTCCATAACATGCTACACCGTTTCTATAAGGCATACTAAACCCTCTTTATTAATGATTTACTAATATAATTATGTAAAAGAAAAGGAAAATTGCAAGCAATTTATCTAAAATCCTAGAATTAACTACGACTCCAAAAACTTTTCTGCATCAAGCGCAGCCATGCATCCTGTTCCTGCTGCAACTACTGCTTGACGATATACCTTATCTTGAACATCACCTGCAGCAAACACTCCTGCCCTACTAGTTAAAGTTGTTCCAGGTTTTGTAATGATGTAACCCTGCTCATCCATTTCAACAAAGCCTTTAAAAATACCCGTATTTGGTGCATGCCCGATTGCAATGAACACTCCATCCACTTTTAATTCTTGGGTTTCTGCTGATTTAATCGCAATACCAGCAACCCTTTTTGGATTTTCTTCTCCAAGAATCTGCTCTACGGTATGGTTCCACATTACTTTTATTTTATCATTTTTAAAGAGCCTATCTTGCATTACTTTTTCCGCTCTTAATTTATCACGCCTGTGTATTAATATCACTTCTTTGGCAAATCGAGTTAAAAATATTGCTTCTTCAACAGCAGTGTTTCCACCACCAATCACAGCTACAACTTTATTCCTAAAAAATGCACCATCGCAAGTCGCACAAGCTGAAACCCCATAACCCTGAAATTTCTTTTCACTTTCTAAACCAAGCCACTTCGCTTGCGCACCAGATGCAATGATAATTGCATCTGAATAGTAGTCATTGATATTACCAGAAGATCTAAACCTATACTCATTAGAATCCTCAAGTTGTTCAACGCTTTTTATCTCATCATCTATTATTTTTGCTCCAACCTTTTCTGCATGCAACCTCATTTGCTCCATTAGTTCTGGACCCTGTATTGAAACAAAACCAGGATAGTTTTCAACATCTGTAGTAATTGTAAGCTGACCACCAGGCTGCATTCCCGTTACTACAATTGGCTCTAAGTTTGCACGTGCTGCATATATAGCAGCAGCATAACCCGCTGCCCCAGATCCAATAATAAGAACTTTTGTACTAAATTTATAATTCTTCACTGTATGAGTTTAGATAATCAGCTACTCCTTCATCGCTTGCCTGCATTGCTGGCTTACCTTTTTTCCACCCTGCTGGACACACCTCACCATGCTCTTCATTATGTTTAATTGCATCAACGATTCTAACGAATTCATCGATATTACGCCCTAAAGGCAAATCATTTATCGATTGATGACGTACAATAAATTTATCATCAATAACGAAAGTTGCTCTCAGCGCAATTGAGTCATCATATAAGACCCCATAGTCTCTTGATATAGACTTTTTGATATCAGACACTAAAGTGTAGCTAATCTCTCCAATACCACCATCATTAACTGGAGTGTTTCGCCATTTATAATGTGAAAATTTTGAATCTACACTTATTCCTATCACTTCAACACCACGCTTTGCAAACTCATTTATTCTATTATTGAGCGATATCAATTCAGTTGGGCAAACAAAAGTAAAATCAAGTGGATAGAAAAAAAGGACAGCATACTTATTTTTTATGCGCTTACTCAGACAGAAATCATCAACAATTTCTCCGTCAGAGAGAACAGATGAAGCAGTAAAATCGATAGCAGATTTTGTTACAAGATTCATAATTAACCTATTCTTTTAAAATAACTTTAATTTTACATCTTGATAAACTTATATGCAAGTTTTCTTTGGTTTTAGTCCTATAAAAACTTCCTAAAATAGCTCTTCTTTTTTACCGATAAGATACAATCCAGGTTGGAATACTGAGTTGGTGAGTATAAAATTCTACGTCATACCGCGATTCATTCGCGGTATCTCGGCCGCTAACACGTAGCGGGATGACGGTTGTCGTTTAGCCATAAACATTAAGAAATTTACTAAACAGAAAAAAGGCAAAAGAAACCCTAGGGTAGCTAATTATTCACTATCCATTTTTTAAGTTGGCGTTTTTTAATGTATTAAATGCTTTATAAGCGTATTTCAGCTTGTGTAGGTCAAACCCAGAATTTGATAAAGACATAAGGTGCACATAGTGCAAAAATTAAACATGAGACGCCAGATACGTGAGTTTTTTGTCATTTAATCTGTACAGAGAAGATAAATAAATAGCTTCAGTTTCATGATAAGGGCTGGCGGAGTTTGTCAAGGAAGTTTTTCGCTTCTGCGGGCTACTTGAATAACGGCTACAATGTTCATACAGCTATGTACATAGCTGGAACCCAAAAAAAGAACCAAGTAGCCAAGGCTACTTGGATGACAAAAGGTAATACAAGAAATCTATTGGCTCTCGTATATCTTAGTGAAACTTAACAAGTTTATCTATAGTTTTAGTGATGATTCTTGGAGTATCCGGAGAAACTGCTGAGCTCAGCCTATTTAACCGCTCTATAGCGAACTCGCTATTCTCATTTGCTATGAAATCACATAAAATATTTTCTATATCCTTAGTAACACTTTCATGCTTTCTCAGAGGATGATTATGTGGATACCTACTGATGGTTTTGATACTGGAATACTCAACAAAAGCTTGATCCTTAAAAGCAAGTTGTCTCAATTTCTCTTTGAATTTTCCTTCTTCCTCTTTTGCTAAAAGGCGAGACTTTATCAGTGATTTTATAATCAAATTTATAGCTTGATGTATTTCAGAATGCACTATAACTTTAATGGTATTTTCTTCTACTATACAATCATAAATATTTTTTTCGCTCTGTAACGACTCTATTAATTTCTTGCTACTTTGTGAATTCAATTCCAAATTCTCCTCACTCATAGGAGTTATTATGAAGGTGTTCTTACTCACTCTGATGTTAAATTGTGGAGAGCCTTCAGAAAAGGAAAATGCTACATCCTTAAATTCAAGTGCATGATTGTATGCAGCAAAAAGGGTGTGTGCTATAACACTGCTGGGCACCTTCATTCCATGTTTACTCAGGTGGTTCAATACATTTTCAACCTCATGATATGTAAAGTCTGTATCTTTTAGCAATTCAACAACTTCTATGCCGTTGTGTTGTTTATACTCTATTCTCACTTCTTCTGTAAAAAGTGTTTTAGCTGCTATATGTTTATCAAGCACTGTGAAAATCTTGATGAAATTCTCTAAATCTTGTTTGTTAACTAATTCGATACTAATTAAGTTTCTGCTAATAATTGAAATATTTTTTGTCATTTTTTCCCACTAAAAAAACTCACTGAATGAATTGTATTTTTAATTCATTAAGAATTGTTTAAAGTGAGCATACTAGTTTTCATTTACGTATTACACGACAAAACAAGATAAAAAGTTACATAAAATCATCATGTGGTATAACACACTCTCCACATTCATCATTGCTGTTTGTGTAGGTTGTGACATCAGTGTGATTGTCATTATTATTTAGCATATCATCCAACTTTCCTTCTTTTTCAAGATCCATCAATTTGTCACACCCCCCAATGTGCTTATCGTTGATAAAAATCTGTGGAACTGTTCTAACGTTATACTTTGATTTTATGTCGTTAAATAGATCTGAGTTTTTGAGCACATCAATTTCTTCATACTTCACACCTTTTTTATCTAGTAAATCCTTTGCCCTTATGCAGTATGGACAGCCCTTCTTTACATATACCACAACATTTTTCACAATTTATCTCCGTAGCTTACTAAAATATAGTTATTATATATAAGAAACATATCAAATTGTATGAAAATTATTTATAATTGTGAGCAAGGAATAGAAAATAATATAGCACTAACCTTCGGAAATTTCGATGGCATTCATTTAGGACACGAGTTTGCAATTTCTACTCTAAAGAAGGTAGCACAAGAAAGAGGATTACCCTCTGCAGTTTTAACTTTTGAGCCTCACCCATCAACTGTTTTATTTGGTAGAAACAATTTTAGGTTAATAGACCAAGAACAAAAAAAGGAACTAATCAGCAGCTATGGTATAGATTACTTATATATTATTAATTTTAATAGAGGTTTTTCTGAGGTTAGCTGCGATGACTTTATCAGTGAGATTTTAATAGATAAATATGGCGCTAAACACATAATTGTCGGAGAAAATTGCACTTTTGGTCATAAACGATTGGGTAATATATTAACTCTAGAGAAATATTCTGAAATATATGGATACTCTTTGACTAAATTAGAGCCATTAACAATTGACGGCAAAATTTGCTCTTCTTCTTCAATAAGGGAGTATGTACAAAGGGGCGAAATAGAAATTGCTAATAAATTGCTCGGCAGGCCTTATCAAGTTTCTGGTGTTGTGACAAAAGGTGCATGTAGAGGTAGAGAAATAGGATTTCCAACCATAAATATTCCTATAGAAGATTGCATGATAAAACCTAAGTTTGGCACATATTACGCTAGAGTGACTTTTCCTGATAGTAATCCAAATTGGTTATATGGAGTAGTCAATATTGGTATGAGACCTACTTTTAAGGATCTGAAAAAGCCTATAATAGAAATGCACATATTCGATTTTGATGAAGACGTATATAGTCATAAAGTCAATATACAACTTTTAAAATTCATAAGGTCAGAAAAAAAATTCCATAGTATTGAGGAGTTAACAAAACAGATAAATTATGATATACTTAAAGTTTATAGGTTAAAGGCAAATTTATGAAAAAGTTATGCTTAGTTGTTATATTAATTATAGTATTGATTGACCAAACGAGCAAATTGTACATAAACTCATTGATTGATGAAGGAGAATCAATTGAGATCGCTAGTTTTATAAAACTAGTTGAAGTTTGGAATTCAGGTATTAGTTTTGGAATGTGTAGCGCTTTACCACATGGCGGTTTCTTTTTTTCAGCATTTTCAATACTAATAATTGGTATACTTGCATATTTGATATACAAGTCTGACGATCAGTCAACTTACCTTGGTTTTTCTCTGATGATTGGTGGAGCAATCGGAAACGTAGTTGATAGGATCTATTGGGGAGCTGTATATGATTTCATATATTTTCATATTGATGATTGGTATTGGCCAGCCTTTAATTTAGCAGATTTATCTATAGTTTGTGGAATGTTTACATTGTTATATAAGTGGTATATATACGATATGCTTATTTCTAAACAAAATGAGGAATAAAATAATTATATTCACATAATGTTGACATCGCTATATAAGTGGTATACATACGATATGTTTATTTCCAAACAAAATGGGGAATAAAGTAATTATGTTTATATTAGGTTAGGATAATGCTTCATAAGCTTTTTAGTTTTCTTATACTACCTGCATTTTTTTTACTTACCCAATTTCTTCGAATGCTTTAAACATAGAGCACAACATAAAACATGCTAAACTCGATAACGGTTTGGATGTTTATATTGTTCCTAATCATCGGATTCCAGCCGTTTTACATGCAGTAATATACAAAGTTGGGGGAATGGATGATCCAATAGCAGGATTGGCTCACTACTTTGAACATTTAATGTTTGAAACTACAGGAAAGTTCACAGATATAGAAGCCACTATGAGTAGCATTGGGGCTCAATTTAACGCGTTTACCACTAAAGAATATACCTGTTATTTTGAGTTGATCCCCAAAAAAGATTTACCACTTGCAATGGAAGTTGAAGCAGATAGAATGGGCAGCTTTAATGTTACTCAAGACAAAATAGATAGAGAAAAAAACATTGTGTTGGAAGAAAGAAAAATGAGATTTGATAATCATCCTAACAACTTGTTATGGGAAGAAATGAATAGTGCATTTTACCGTACTGGCTATGGTAGGTCTGTTATCGGCTGGGAGAGCGATATCAAAACTTACAATTTGGATGACATAACGAGGTTTCATGATAACTATTATCACTCCGGCAATGCAATATTACTGATTGTGGGTGATGTGGAACTTGATGAAGTAGTGAAATTAGCAGAAGAAAAATATGGCGAAATTAAAGCTAAGCCTGTAATGAGAAATTACCCAAATCAGGATCCAGTGCATAATGCAGGTCTATCGGTGACCTTAGAGAGCACTGAAGTAAAAGAACCAGTTTTATATTTTCGTTATCGTGTACCCTTATTTGAGCATATAAATGAAGCTTCCGCTGCTCATTTAGCGGTTGAAATTTTAGGTGGCGGCAAATCCAGCAAACTGTATAATGATCTGGTTTTAGATGAAGATGTGGCAGTATCAGTGTTTGCTTATTATAATAGCCTAGCTTTTAGTGATGGCTACATTGATATTCAGGTCATTCCAAAAAGCGGAGTTAATTTAGATATTGTTGAAAGAGAGTTAGATAATGCTATTAATAACTTCATGTCTAAAGGAATAACGGATGAGGAGTTGCAAAGCTCGAAATATAGATACAAAGCAGCACAGTTTGATAATCCATACGCGTCAAGTTAAGGAAAAGTGTAAGTAAAGTTGATAGAGTGAAGGAAAATAATAAAGTATAAATTCTCTTGGATATATGAATGAGAGAACTTACAATGGACAGAATAGCTTGCTTATCAAAAGACCTCAATGAATTCTTTAATGAAAAAGCAGACGAAATATCAATTGCAGTAGGTTTTATAAAAAGAAAGAGAAAACTTAATGGCTCATCATTCATAAAAGCTATGGTTTTTGGTAACATAGGAGTTGATGATTGCAGCATAGAAACAATGTGCCAATTGCTAAATGAAGACTCGATAGAAATTACAAAACAGGGTTTAGATTTTAGGTTTAGTGAAGAAGCAGTTGAGTTCATGAAAAAAATGTATAACGAAGCTTTGTGTTTATTTAAAAAAAGTCTACAGATTGATTGCAAAATTTTACAGCAATTTGGAAGCGTTAAATTATTGGATAGCAGCTACATTAGCCTGCCCAGTAGCATAGAAGATATGTACAAAGGATATGGCAGTAGCTATAGAGATTGTGAGAATAATACCAAATCAGGAATAAAGCTACAGTTAGTCTTTGATTACCTGAATCAAGCGCTAGATAAGTTAAATTTTATGGAAGGAATAAGGTCGGATCAAGGTTATAGGGATTATCTGAACGGTTTATCAGCCAATGATTTGCTAATATTTGACTTGGGCTACTTTGTGCCTAGTTCTTTTAAACAGATTGATGAAGCAGGTGCATATTTTGTTAGTCGTTATAAGTCTGATACCAATATATATGATATAGAAACAAATCAAAAAATAGAGCTATTGGAGTATTTGGAAGGTCAATTATCTTCAGAAAAAGAAGTATTATTAGGAAAGGAAGTAAAAATTAAGGTAAGAATTATATGTCAAAAGCTAACTGAAGAACAGTCTATGGCTAGAAGAAGAAAGGCTAATAAATTAGCAAAGTCACATGGATATACATCTTCTCAAAAGAATCAAAAGTTATTAGATTGGTCAATATTTATAACTAATGTTCCAGAGAGTAAAATTAATGCTGAACAAATATTGACGGTTTATAGAGTAAGATGGCAAATCGAATTACTATTTAAACTATATAAAAGTCATATCAATCTTGATAAACTAAAAGGAAAGACAAATCCATTTAGAGTATTGTGCGAGCTATACGCAAAATTATGTGCTATTCTCGTATTTCACGGAATGATTGGCTGTGTAAAACTAAAAAAGAACACGGAGCTCAGTTTAACAAAGGCATTTATTGAATTGAAAAGGCGGGTTAGAGAGCTCTTTTTGATATTAAACAATATTGTCAATAATTTAAAAATTTTTCTAAAAAAGCTTACTATAATCTGGTCAAAGTTTTCTTTGAAAGACAGATATAGGAAGACCAGGGTATCTACTTTAAGCTCTCTACATTCCTTAACTTGACGCGTATGGTTTATTTAACACTCCCGAATGTGACGGAGATGTGGGTTCAGAACCAGATCTTATACCACTGTCAAGACTCCCGCTTCTTTCTCTATGGAGCGATTGGGAGCCTGAAGATGCCTGCTCAATAGGTTCTGGGTCTGTCTCCCAATTTTCATCATCAGATACATTACTACTATCACTTGATACACTACTACTACGACTCCGTGGTGGTGGGATCATAGCTAACACTTTACTGAATGCCCTGCCCAGGTGACTTGGCTGTTGTACGTCGCTCCCTTGCTTTCCATTAACGCCTGCCCTTCGTTTCTGAAGTGCTTTACTCAAATCAGCCATAAGATCTTCATTTTTTTCTTGTTGCCCACCTCCTTTATTGCTTGACTTCTTTGCTGCCTGTTCCTTTAACTTCTTATCACGCTCTTCCTTGCTCATGAGATTTGGTTTTTGTTGTGTTATTTTATTAAATACAGCGCTCATGTCAGGTTTAACGTCAGGATCACTAGGACTACTAGCATTCTTTGATGAAGAAGTTCCATTTGAACTTGGAGGTGGAGGTGGTGGCGGAGGTGCATTATTATTTTGAGGAATTGCTGTACCAAGTGTTAGCGGAGGTTGTTGAGGAGTAAGGTTCGGAACATGTTCCGAACTTCTCACTTCCGTCTGTGATCCACTATCTTGCTTAACAGACAATCCTTTTCTAATTAGTTCACTGTCCAGATTATTACAATTTTTACACGCAGATTTTTGTGGTTCTTGAGATGCAGTATGGCCAAATTCCTGTCCATTAAGACCTGCTTCTTTCTTATTATCATCTCTAGAAACGGCAAGTTTAATAAGATATGCTACTGAAGCCAATGCAACAACCACAGAAACAGCAAAGATTGCTAAAGGAACTGCTGCAATGGCACCAGAACCAGAAACTGCTGCAATAACATAAGGGAGATGTATATAAATTGCAACAGCAGATACACATAATGATAAAGCAGCAATCGAAATTTTAAGGTTAGATGTAGACATTTTTTACCTCATTAACCACTAGAATATTAATAATAACTAGATTATCAACAGTGTCAATAATTAATTATGAAAAATAAAGTCAAAATTTGAATAGATAAACTATAAGTAATATACAACCGGCAATAGCTATACAATAGACTTCTTGCATAGAAAAAAGGCAAAATAGCTCCAAGTTGTATCCGTTTAGGAAAGCGGTAAAATAAGGTAGACAAGGTAGTATAAAAAGATAACCATAGAGTAAAAGTGAGTTTACAACAAATAGTGTCATGCAAGTAGCTGATACTGGAATCTAGTCTTTATTATGCAGCCACTTATTTAAAGTTAAGTTTTCTGGATCCAAGTAGTCAATGCACTGGGATGACAGGAGGCTACTTTCATGACACCATTCTTTTTCCTGGATCCCAGTGTCTGGGCACTGGGATGACATCATAGGGACACTGGGATTACACCCTGACAATCGTCATCCAGCTACTTGTTAGCGGCTAAGAGATACCGCGAATGAATCGCGGTATGACGGTTCGTGGCGGCATGACGATAACCTCGTCTCACTGCCATTAAGTTAAGGAAAAAAGATAGATTTTATGGGATAATGATGTATACCAATAAGTTTAAAGGTAGTATGAGTAAAAAAGGCAGTAATAAAATTTATTCAAAATGAATTGGCAAGTCTAGAATTTATAGAATCCCATAAATCATCTTCAAAAGATTTTATGAGAAAGAGGAAGTTATCTTTTATTGACATATTTATCTTAATTTTAAGAAAAAGTGTAAAGTCGCTGCAAGTAATACTAAACGAATTTATTTTATATAGGAAAAAAGACTATACCGTTACTGCTAGTGCTTTTAGTCAAGCAAGAAAAAAAATGAAACACAGTGCATTTTCAGAAATTAACGAAGGTGTGGTTTCCTTGTACTACCAAGACCAAAAATTTAAAACTTGTTTTGGCTTTAGAGTGTTAGCTCTTGATGCCTCCAAAATCATTTTACCAACAAGCGTTGAAATAAAAAATGAATTTGGCTCAAGAAAAATACGTAACCAAAAACCAAAAGATTTAGGTGATTATGCAAGTGCAACCTTTGCGGTTTGTTAAGATGTGCTAAATAATGTTGCCATAAGGTCAGTGTTAGATAGAGGTAACACTCATGAAATTAACTTAGCAGATGAAATGCTTAAAGTTGTAAATACTAATGACTTACTGATTTGTATATTTATCTTATAAATTTCTTTCTAGCCTTACAAAAAGAAAAATTGCTTATGTCATTCGATGTCCCAGATCATCTTTTAATGAAGTGAATGCTATGTTTGAAGAAAAAAGCCCATCTAGTGTTGAGGTTACCATATGTGCTCAGCGTAAGATAAAACAAGAAAATAGTGGAATAACGCTTCAAAGTGGTACTGCCATCTGGTGAAATTGAAGTGTTAGCTACATCATTAATGGATGAACAAAAGTTTCAAACTGGAGGATTTAAGGAGTTATATTTTTTACGCTGGGGAGTTGAGACATTTTTTGCAAAACTCAAAGGAAGACTAAGTCTAGAAAATTTTACAGGAAAAAGTGTTGAGTCTGTTAAACAGGATTTTTGGTCAGCTATCTTTATTAGCAACCTAGAAAGTGTTATGACAGAAGATGTAGAAGAAGCGTTGAATATGGACTTAACCGATGATAAGCTTAAGAGGAGCATTAACAAATCTGTCTCATTTAACGCGATCAAAAACTTGGCTTTCGACATTTTTGCTACGGAATCAGATACTGACTGCATTATGGATCAATTATCAAAGCTATTTTTGATGAACACTTTGGCGGTAAGAAAGGGAAGGAAAGTTGATCGTCATAAGGTACCTTATCTTCGTTCGTTCAATTACCAAAAAAGGGTTAGAAAACACATATTTTGACTAGAGGTAGTATTCATATCTTCTGATAATAACTGGGTAGCTTATTGCCATAGCTCCTGTAAAATGACTTCTAAACAAACTATTTCTTAAGTAATTTACACTTCAGAGTTTATCTGCTTTAAAGTTTACTCTATTCTGTTTCAGCATTTGTCATAAATCCTTAATTATTTCTGACTTTTTAGTTCAGTTTTTAACCATTCTTTCCTTAACTTAATGGCAGTGAACCTCGTCATCCCGCCTACTTGTTAGCGGGATCTCTTGTTAGCGGCTGAGATACCGCGAATGAATCGCGGTATGACGGTTCGCGGCGGTATGGACGTAAGAAAACCTTTCTTGGGTCAGCTATAGAGACTCTCATCTTTAGCGAGCTTCAAGGTAATTGGTTGCTATTTGCGAAAATATTCGCATAATTTAAGTAACATTACTTAATAAAAATTAACTATGGAGCTTAATAAGATTGCAGCATCGATTTTACTTTCTGGGCTAATCATTATGATAGTTAGTAATGTAGTTGATATGCTTTACAGTCCAGAAGAATATAAGATTGAACACCAAACGATAGTAGCTGCTGGCAGCAATGAGTTCCAGCAAAAAATCGAGCAAGTGGCGCTTGATATTGGAGCGCTCATGCAGAATGCTAGCTTTGAGAAAGGTAAATCAGCAGCAAAAAAATGTATAGCCTGCCATAGTTTTGAGAAAGGTGGAATGAATAAAGTAGGACCAAACTTATGGAACATAGTTGGAAATAAAAAGGCCCATCTTGGTAACTCATTCAATTACTCAAAAGCAGTGCTTGACAGAGGTGGAAAATGGGGGTATGAGGAGCTATTTGCCTTTTTAAAGAACCCAAAAGCCTATATAAAAGGTACACGTATGGCATTTGCAGGTATTTCCAATCCACAAGAAATTGCAGATCTAGTTAGTTATTTGCATCAATTGAGTGATAGCCCGGTTGCTTTGCCAAAGTAGTATGGATTATTGTAAATTGTTTGATGGAAATAATGGTCACATAGCATATCGAAAGCTACAAGGAAAGAAAGCTTCTGTAGTTTTTTTCGGTGGATTTGCATCCAATATGGATGGAACTAAAGCAACTGCTATTTACAAATTTTGCCAAGAAAATGACGTAGCACTTGTGCTATTTGATTATTTTGGTCACGGTCATTCAAGTGGTAATTTTATTGATTACACGATAAGTGATTGGCAAAAAAATTGTGCTAAAGTAATGAGTGAATTAACTAGCGATAAACAAATAATTATAGGTTCAAGTATGGGAGGATGGCTGATGTTGCTCACTGCCCTTCAATTTCCAGAAAAAATTGCAGCACTAATTGGTATATCGTCTGCTCCCGATTTTACTGAAGATTTGATATTCAAGCAATTGTCAGGCAAGCAAAAAGAAGAACTAGATTCTAAAGGTGTAATAGATTTTACTTCAGAGCATTGTACATACAAAATAACTAAAAATTTGATCGAAGATGGCAGAAAGAACCTTCTTTTAAACAAAAAGACAATAGATATAAACTGTCCTGTGCGCTTGCTGCATAGCATTAATGATAAAGATGTTCCTTATCAAACTTCATTGAATTTAGCTGAAAAAATTAAGTCAACCAATGTTGAAGTACACTTAATAAAATCAGCAGAGCACAATATGTCTGACAATCATTCACTGGAAGTTTTATTTAAGACCATTAGAGAATTTTGTAACCAGACTGCATTCTGTGATTTTTAGCAAAACACGATTTTTCATTTGAGCTTTCTTCAACTTAAAATAAATACAGAAAATTGCTGCCTATAGCTAAACTGACTTAGATTTACCGACAATTTGAAAAACCGTCATCCCGCTACGTGTTAGCGGCTGAGATACCGCGGCGGTATGACGGTTCGCACCATCACACTTTGGAACCTTACAGATATTGAGCAAATCCAATAATATCCTTGATTTCTTTTATATTATGGGTTGCAATTTCTGCTGCTTTCTTTGTGCCTTTTTTTAATATTTCATGTAAATGGAATTGGTCTTTTAAAAGATCATTCATTTTCTCACGTATGGGTGATATAACACTGATAATTAAATCAGCTAACTCTTTTTTGAAGTGCTTCATGTCATATTTGTTCACTTCTTCACATACTTTTTCTGCATTTACATTACTAAGCACTGAATAAATGTTTATCAAATTGCTTATTTCTGGTCGGCACTTTAAAGTAGCAAAGCCTAGAATTGAATCTGTTTTTGCTTTTTCTATTTTTTTGACAATTAAGTCATCCGTATCATCAAGGTTAATGCACGAATGTTCTGAAGGATCAGATTTACTCATCTTGCTTGTGCCATCCCTTAAGCTCATTATCCTTGATGTGCAATCCAAAGTTAAGATTTCAGGTACGATGAAATAATCCAGCTTATAATGATTGTTAAAAGCTGATGCAATATCACGTGCAAGCTCCAAATGCTGTTTTTGATCATCACCAACAGGAACGTATTTAGTTTGATACAACAATATATCTGCAGCCATAAGTACTGGATAACTATATAATCCAAGAGAGGCTTTTTGTTTATCGCTGCCAGCTTTATCTTTAAATTGAGTCATGCGATTAAGCCAACCAATTGGTGTATAGCATCCAAGCAGCCAGCCCAGTTCTGCATGACCACTAACTGTGGACTGACTAAAAATAATGGACTTTTCTGTATCTATTCCGCATGCAATATAAGTTGCTGCTGTTTTGAAAATATTACTTTTTAATTCACTTGCGGGAAGCTTATTTGCTGTGATTGCGTGTAGGTCGACAATACAAAAAAGAGATTTGTATTTATCCTGTAAGTCTATCCACTGTTTGATTGCACCAAGATAATTACCTAAATGTAGTACGCCACTTGGCTGGATACCTGAAAAGACAATACTTGTCATTATACATTTACCTCATGCTAATCGCTTCCACAATCAGCAGATTTCTTAGAAAGAATAACCATTGCAGGACGGAGCAACCTATTTTTGATAGTATAACCAGTTTGTAGTACTTCTACAATGGTGCCAGGCTTTTTTTCATTGTCTTCTCTTTCCACAACAGCTTGGTGTAAATTACTATCAAAAAGCTCACCAAGTGGATCTACTTCCTCTATTCCATGTTTTTTTAGATCATTTATAATTTTTTGATAAGCTACTTTAATCCCCTCATGAACAGGATCACCGTCTTTCAAAATTTCCATTACTCTTTTTAAATTGTCGCACGAGTCGATCATATCACGTGCAAGTTTTGTGACTGCGTAGTCACTTGCATCGCTAATTTGCTTTTGCATTATACGTTTGACGTTTTCATTATCTGCAACAGCACGGCGTAAATGATCTTCAAGCTGAGCTGCACGTTCTTTTAATGTATTGAGATCTTCATTTAAATCATCAGTCTGCTTATGGTTATCACTTTGTTGGTCGTCACCTTTCTGCCTACTTACCATATCAGCAAACTTCTTCTTTTTCTCTTTACTGCTATCTGACATATTATTACCCTTAAGAATCTAATAAATATATAGCAATTAATTCGAAAATATCAAGCGCCAGCTACATTCGTCTTTCTATGCTCGCATTTAAAAAGTCAATTAAAGTAGTTTTATAAAAAGAATCAGAAAAAGTACTAATATCATTTTGTGCCATATTAATGTAGTGTCTAGCTTTTTCCATAGAAAGCTGAATGGCATTATGGTGATTAATATAGTGTAATGCTTGGTCAAAATTGTGTCTAGCTGAAGAAAAGCATTTTTCCCAGAATTTTTGCTCTGCTGGACTGCCCTTTTCGTATGCTATAATAGCAGGTAAGGTGACTTTACCTTCGAAAAAGTCTTTTCCGACTTGCTTTCCAGAAGTGCCTTGATTAGCAGTATAATCGAGCATATCATCAACTATTTGAAATGCCATACCAAAATTAAAACCAAAATTCTTTAGCCTCTCTGTTTCGTCATTTGTTGCACCAGATACTGTTGATGCAGCTTCACAGCATGCAGAAAATAAAGATGCTGTCTTTTCTCCAATGATATCAAAATAATTTTCCCTGACTGTGTGGGGGTCAAAACGTGCTGTCATCTGCTTTATTTCACCCTTCACAAGTAAATGCGATGCTTTAGATAAAATAGAGAGAATATTTAAATTTCCACACTCTATAAGCCATCTAAATGCTAGAGTCAACAATAGATCACCAACTAAAATGCTTGATTTATTTCCCCAAATCTTATTCGCTGTTTTAACTCCATGGCGTGCCTCACTTTCATCGAGCACATCATCATGAAGTAAAGTAGCATTGTGTATAAACTCTACCGATGCAGCAACGTTGATCCTATTCTCCCCAGAATAGTTTAGCATTTTACATATAATAAAAACTAGTTTAGGCCTTATTTTTTTTCCACCTGACCTAACAAGATGAGATATAATATCAGTAGCAAGCTTAGCATCTTCATCATTGACATTTTTGAAGACAAAGTCATTCATAGCTGACAAATCAGAAGATACAATATCGTCTAATTTATCGCTGTTTGTTAAATCAGTATTTAGCATTTTAAGAGACTTATGCCTCTTGCCCTTGTGCTTTCTCGTTCTCTACTTTCTTCTTTTCTGTTTTCTTTGGTTCTGTTTCTAAAGTTACTATGCCTTTTTTGATAAACCACAGTACTCTTTCAGTTGCCTGCGCGCCTACACTTAGCCAATGTTTTAATCTATCAGCTTTCACCACAACACGATTTTTATTGTCTTTTGGTAACATTGGATCATATTGTCCTATTTTCTCAATAAAACGCCCATCTCTTGGTGCTCGTGAATCAGCTACAACTATCCTATAAAAAGGGCGTTTCTTTGCGCCAAACCTCGCCAACCTTATTTTAACTGCCATGTTAACCTTTATTCATATATTAGCCACAATTTTATACAATGAGCCGTTTTAAGTCAAATGAATTATACAACTTTTGCACCTTATAATATAATTACCAATAATGTAGGGCAGTGCCGGGCGCACAGCTATACGAACATTCATTTTTGAAGGTAAATTGCACAGCAAATGGTGTCATTCCAGTGCTTGACACTGGAATCCAGCCTTTTTTAATCATTAAAACGTTGTATTTTAACATAAAACGGCTACTTTTATGCTTACCAACTTAATAAAATTCCTGGATCCCAGTGTCTGGGCACTGGGATGACATCCTTTCTAGTGAAGATTGCTCTCAAATCGCAATGTTCGTACAGTTGTGTGTCTGGGCACTGGATGCGTTTGAAGCAGCTTATAAGATTTTTGATTATATATCATCAAGTATAGCGTGATTAACTTCGACTTTATACTTTGATTCCAGATAGCTAATTAATTGCTCTTTTAGCGATATCATCACACGTTTTCCGGTGTCAAGCGTGTTTAATTTGCCATTTGATGAATGCATTTCTTTTAGAACACCTATTATAATTTCATTATTGTATTGAATAGGATCTGTCACTGAACCAGTTGTTTTCATATTGAAAATCTCTTCTACAAAAGAAAAGGGGTAGTTTTGTTGATCCACTTTATTGCGGTGCATCTGCTGACCTTTAACTAATTCCACACCTTGAATTTCTTCCAAATCTGTTTTTTCTCTTAGTTGAACTGCAACCTCTTGCCCGAATTTAAACATTCTTTCTTTTATAAACTCACTACGCCAAAGCTCTACCGCTAATGCCTTGCCTTCTTCAAAACTTTGCAATTTGGGTGGAAAGATATCGACGATTTTTACACTAACAACGGCGTCCCCAACGCCCTTAAAATAACCTTTCTGATCCTTTTCTCGCGAAAAAATGAAAGAAATCAAATCACCAGAATCTCCTACGTTATTACCGCTTTGATCTTTTCCACTCGCATCTACTGGACCAATAGTTTGTATAGGTAAATTATATTCACTCAATATTTCTTCAATTTCTGAACCATTGTATATCTTATAGTTCACTTGGTTTATGAAATCATTGACTCTTTCAAAAGACTTTTGGTTAGTTAGAACTGACTTTATGTCTTTTTTTAAATCAACTAAGTCTTCATCAGAGATTTGATGCGCACTTTCCACTTTTACTATGTGCCAACCAAAACTGCTTGCTAAAACTTCACTTACTTCACCTACTTTAAGAGCAAATACCTTCTCTCTCACGTCTTCTGGTAAAAAATCCTTAGTTATATTATTTACTCTAGTTTCCTCAAGTTTTGCTTTGCCAAACTCTTCTACTATCTGTTCAAAGCTTGTTTTACCCTCCTCAAATGCTCTTCTTGCTGTCTCAGCTTCTTCTTTGGTAGAAAATATTGCATTGAATATATCTCTTTGATTTTTAAGTTCTTGTTGTTCTATTATACCATCAACTTCTTCATCTGAGATCTTGATTTGATCTTCAAAATACTTTTGGCCTAGGGAAATATATTGCGCAGTTCGATACTCAGGATAATAAAAATGGGATTTATTTCTTTCGTACAAATCAAGTAAGGCTTGATCATCTGGTTCAGGAATGTTTGTAACTGCATCTTCAGTTATTTTAACAATATCAACTACTCTAGTTTGGTAGCGACTTTCGTATATCTGCTCATCAATTTTCTCGCCAAAAGTTACTGGATAATTATCTTTAAATAATGAAGTCATGAACATCATTGCAGGCAGGACTTTCTCTAGCTTTGCTATATACTCTTTCTCTGTCATATGCAGGTCATTTAGCGTTTCATAGAATTTATTTTTGTCAAATTCACCTTTATCATTTTGAAAGTATTTGGTGTTTTTAATATGGTTTTTTATAGATTCTTCTCCAACTGTCAACCCCAGCTCACTAGTTAGGTTAAACAATAGTTTTTGCTCTATAAGTGCGTTAAGCAAATCATATTTCAGCTTTTTTACTTGTTCTCTACTCGCATCAGATCCAGAAATTTGCTTTTCATAATTTTGATATAGTGATTTATACTCATCTGACATTATAACTTCTTTTCCAACCCTAGCTACCTCTTCTTTTTCATCATCACCTGATAAAAGGTTGCCAATTCCCATGAAGATTAACAAGCAAGCTAAAAGGACAACGGTTACTTTAGTGAAAAAATTTTTAACATTCATTTTAAACCCAGTTAATTAATGATTAATTATAGAATAGTGATAATTTAATGCTTGTAAACCTGTTGCTTTATTAGCTAATATATATAATATTACAATATATTAACTTAAAATTTAACTCTCTAATCTTAAATAGGAACATATGTTTAACTGAGTTATACTATACCTTAGGAAGGGAAAATATTTTGTTTGAAATATGCTTAAAGGTAAGCGCATTTAATTAACTTAAGAGGTGGGAAATGACAAACAAAAAGTTATTGAATGACAAAATTAATGCTTTTTTAGTTTTAATAGTTTATATTTTAGCTCTGTATAACAGTAAGGGATACTTTAAATGGGAGATGCTTTTTTGATGTCAATGGAATCTTCTAAGGGCAATAACGATAGAAATAAACAGTTTCTAGTGCAAATAGCTGCTTGGTTAGTAGACAACACTGGTTTAACTTTTAATCAAATAGCACAATGTTGCAGATTGGCCCTTGAAGAAGTACAAGACATAGCTGATGAGGAAATAGGAGTAGAAAAATATAACCCTATTATTTCTGGAATAATTACTGAAAAAGAAATCGATGATTGCAAAAAAAATCCAAATCGTGTACCAAATTTGATTATAAAAAATATAAAAAAAAGGAGTAAAGCGATTGGTAGCATTCTTGGCTTTGCCTCTACGGCAAGACGTAGAGATAAACCTGATGCGATTTATTATTTAGTAAAAAAATTTCCTATCTTGGACAATAACGTTATAGCTAAATTAATTAGTACAACAAATTACACAGTTGAGCAGGTAAGAGATGGATCTCATCATAACATGCAAAATATAAAACCCCAAGATCCTGTACTACTCGGCTTATGTAGTCAAGAAAATTTAGAAGCAGAAGTGGAAAAAGCAAAAGTAGAAGAGGAGAAGCAAGAAAGGTTAAAAAAATATAAAGAATAGCTATTGAAAATCCTCAAATTTTTGTGCTTTGTTAACATTAAATTAACTTGACTTGCTAGTGTTTATTAGTATAATGTAAGTAAAGTACGGGGTTTAATGATAATTAAGCTTAATACGCACTGAAACTAACTCAGCCTAATTTATTATCTTATAGTCACATTTTAGGTTAGTAAGCATCAATTAAAATTTTTGGAGGATTATGACAACAATCAATGAAGATGTTTTGGCAAAAGGAAAGGTTACAGCTCAACCTGAAAAAAGTGAGCAAATTTACAATAACGATACAGTAAAACAGATGGTCAATGAAGGTACTGAGAAAAACAGAAAAACATTAGATCTGAGCGAATTAAAAGAGAAAACAGCAGAAGAATTGTTAGAGTTAGCTGAAGAAAGAAAAATTTCAACTAACGGTAAAAGCAATGGTAGAATGCTAAAGCAGGAAATAATATTCAGCTTAATGAAAAAAATGAGTGAAGAAGGAGGCATAACCACAGGGAGTGGAATAGTGGAAATATTGCCTGATGGTTTTGGTTTCTTACGTTCAGCAAGTGCAAATTATGCCCCAAGTACCGATGATGTTTATATTTCTAACGGGCAAATAAAGAAGTTTAATTTACGTACAGGAGATATGGCATATGGAGAAATAAGGCCACCTGGTGATAAAGAGAGATATTTTACTTTAACTAAGGTTCAAAGTATAAACTCTACTGAAGTAAGTGAATTAAGAAAGTACGTCCATTTTGATAATTTGCTTCCTCTTTATCCTGAGGAAAGCATAGTACTTGAGTGTAATAATGGTGATGATAAAAAAGGCTTAAGCATGCGTGCTATAGATATAGTAGCTCCTCTTGGAAAAGGGCAAAGAGCGTTAGTAGTTGCTCCACCTCGCACAGGAAAAACTGTATTGCTTCAGCAAATGGCTAACTCTATAGCTATAAATCACCCTGAAGTAGAATTAATAGTGTTACTTATAGATGAAAGACCTGAAGAAGTAACAGATATGATACGTTCTGTAAAAGGTGAGGTAGTAAGTTCTACGTTCGATGAGCCTGCTTACCGTCACGTACAGCTTGCTGAAATAGCAATAGAAAAAGCTAAAAGAATGGTTGAGCATAAAAAAGATGTGGTAATTCTACTTGACAATATTACTAGACTTGCACGTGCTTATAATGCGGTTATTCCTTCGTCTGGGAAAGTTCTAACTGGTGGTGTAGATTCAAACGCACTGCAGAGACCAAAACGCTTTTTTGGAGCAGCTCGTAATATTGAGAATGGGGGTTCTTTAACTATAATCGCCACAGCTCTTATAGAGACTGGTTCAAAAATGGATGAAGTTATTTTTGAAGAGTTTAAAGGTACAGGAAATGCTGAGATCATACTTGATAGAAAACTTTCTGATAAACGTATATTTCCAGCTATTGATATTACAAAATCCGGAACAAGGAAGGAAGAGCTATTAGTTGATAAGGCTATACTAAATAAAATATGGGTGGTGCGTAGGATACTCAATCCTATGGGACCCGTTGAAGCAATGGAATTTTTACGTGACAAACTACTTTTAACAAAGAGCAATGCTGACTTTTTTAACTCCATGAATCACTAAAAGTAAGCCAGTTATGATGGATATGCTGAGCAAAAAGTAAAACGCTCTTATAGCTAAAATAATTTGGATTTACCAAAATATATTTATAGTTAAGTTGGCAATTTACCTTAAGTTAGCGCGTGACACTGGAATGACACCCTTGGTGGCAGACAGCTAAAGGAAAATATCAACTAGGTTTATAATCTATCACTACCGTGTTTGCAATTTTGTCGTGAAAAGCTTGTTTATGTTCATCACCTACTGCACATACTAAAACTAAGATTAGTATAGCTAAGAATAAAATGGGATTACAAAGTGATATGCAATAAATTATAAAAAGAGCTATAGTCCTTTTCATTGCTTGCATTGTAGTGATTGACTCAAATGTATCTTTGTCTTTTACACGCATGCTAAATAACAAGTGTCCTGGAGTGCCGCCAAATTTTACTAGCATGAATATATGAAATATACATGGTATCATTAAAAATAAAGAAAATACAATCGTGGTGATTACAATTATTGCACCCATGATCCCTTGTATTGCGTGTGTAAGTGAGAAACCCACCACCATTAAACCAAATGGTATTGCGATAAATAAAATACAATCAACTATAAATGCTAGAGTACGTCTTGTCATCGTTGAGTAGTTTACTTTTTTATCCATGTACTACCTATAAAGAAAAATATCAACTAGATTTATAGTCTATCACTACTGTTTTTGCAATTTTATCGTAAAAAGTCTGTTTGCGTTGATCAAATACTGCAAACAAAAATAAAATTAGCACAATTAAAAGATATAGAAAAGTATAACCATGATAATGCAGATGAAGCAAAAAGCGAAAAATAATCCAGATGCTTCCCTTAGAAATACATCTTATTGTTGCTTGCATAAGGGTAACATTTGTAAATGTATTAGCATCTTTAATATGCATACCACACAATAGTTTTCCTGGGGTACCACCAAGTTTTGTTACCATTAATATTTTGGATATTGTTAGTACTAATGTTGCGACCACTGTAGAAACTATAAATGGTATTTCTGTTGCTAGTTGTGCAAGTTCCTGAAAAGAGTCTTTATCTTGATCTTGTAATGATACGATGAATACACCATAGATAAAACCGAAGATAAAATGAGGGAAAATATGATGAGGTCAAGTATTTCTGCTACAATACGCCTTGTAAATCCTACATAATTTACTTTAACATTTATTTCAGTATTCATAACCCCACCTATATTTCATAATATCATCATATGATATAAAAATACGTTATTAAATAACCGTAAATATACTAACTTGGGTAATATTAGCTACTTGTGCCACTCTATTATTTAAATTAATATTAAATCATTTATAACTAGGGAAGTTATGTCAACACTAATCACAGTTGCATATGGCGACGGTATCGGACCAGAAATCATGGAAGCGGTGCTGTCGATATTGCGCGAAGCAGAAGCGGAAATCTCAATAGATATTATTGAAATAGGGGAGCGTGTTTACAGTAAAGAATGGTCTCACGGAATTTCTCCAAGTGGTTGGGAATCAATTGAAAGGACAAAAATATTATTAAAATCTCCGACAACAACTCCTCAAGGTAAAGGGCACAAAAGCTTAAACGTTGCACTCAGAAAAAATCTAGGGTTGTATGCAAATATCAGACCATGCATTTCATATCATCCTGTTATAGAAAATAAATTCGATAAGTTTGATATCGTAGTGATACGTGAAAATGAAGAGGACGTTTACACCGGAATAGAGCATAGGCTCACTGGTGACTCTTACCAATGCACTAAAATTATTACTAGATCTGGCTCAGAGAAGATATGCAGGTACGCTTTTGAATATGCAAAAAAACACAACAGAAAAAAAGTAACTTGCCTGACTAAAGATAACATCATGAAAATGACTGACGGAACTTTCCATGCCGCGTTTGATCGCATTGCAAAGGAATACCCAGATATAAAGGCAGAACATTATATAGTTGATATTGGAATGGCGCGTGTTGCAACAGAACCGGAGAATTTTGATGTTATAGTAACCGAGAACTTATATGGCGACATATTATCAGATATAGTCGCACAAACCTCTGGATCTGTGGGGCTTGCCGGAAGTAGCAACATCGGGAATGAATACGCAATGTTTGAAGCAGTGCACGGTTCTGCCCCTGATATTGCAGGAAAAAACATAGCCAATCCTTCTGGTCTTTTAAATGCTGCAGTGCATATGCTAATTTACATAGGTCAAGTGGGTACTGCAAAACTAATCTACGATGCATGGCTCAAGACTTTGGAGGATGGAATACACACTGCCGATTTATATAAGGAGAAAAGAAGTAAACAGAAAGTTGGTACCAAAGAATTTGCAGAAGCTGTTATAGATAATTTAGGAAAGAAACCTGCTGAGCTTATAATTGGCAGTGGTTCGGATAGTAAAATAAATTTGGATAGTAAAATAAATAAAGTACAAGACAATTACGAACAAGATTACAAAGTTAAAAAGCTAGTGGGTAGTGATACAACTCTCGCTTGGGACAAATCCAGTAATGTTGATCAAATAGTAGGATTATTTGAATCAAGTAATCTGCAAATGATAGCAATATACTCAAAAGGACTTGCGATTTGGCCAGGAAACTCAAAACCTTCAAGTGACCAAATAACCTGTAGGTTTATCGCAAATAATGAAAAGCAAGCTATTACAAATAGTGATGTAAATAACTTGCTAATCAAACTCGAAGAACACAATTTTGACGTGGTGAGAATGGACAAATTGTATTTGTATGATGGGAAAGAGGGGTTCTTTGTTTAAATATTTAAAAGAGGTGTGGTAAATGAGATGGACTCAAAAAAAGTAGAACTAATATTTGAAAAGTTTCAACAATCAAATCCTGCGCCAAAAATAGAGCTAAATTATACCAATCATTTTACGTTACTGGTTGCGATAGTTTTATCAGCGCGGACAACTGATGTAAGCGTTAATAAAATTACAAGAGAACTATTTAATATCGCTGATACGCCAGAAAAAATGCTGAGCTTTGGGCAGAGTGAGCTGAAAAAATGCATAAGCAGTATTGGTTTATATAATTCCAAAGCAAAAAATATAATCGGGCTTAGTAAAATATTGGTAGAACGATACAACAGCAAAGTACCTACTAATTTTGATGATTTGGTGTCTTTGCCTGGAGTGGGGAGAAAGAGCGCTAATGTGTTCTTAAATTCGGGGCTTGGCATTCCAACATTGGCAGTTGATACTCACGTTTTTAGAGTGAGCAATAGAATTGGGCTTGTGAAAGAAAAAGATGTGTTTAAAACAGAGCAATCTCTTTTAAATGTGGTTCCCAAAAAATACCTGCTTTATGCTCATCATTGGCTAGTTTTGCATGGTAGATATGTTTGCAAAGCACAGAAACCTTCGTGTGAAACGTGCATAATTCATGATTTATGTGAATTTGAGTGCAAAAGGTATAAAGTCTAGTATTTCTTCTTTTGTCATCCAAGTAGCTATAGAAACGAAAAAACTTACTTGACACATTTTGCTGGAATGACACCAGTTGTTATTCAGACAACAGTTATGCAAGAGATCTGATTACATCTAAGCTAACAATGGACCACTAGATATATTCCTAACCACGTTGACCTGATTCAATATTTTATTAGTGGGATTGAAATAATTTTCTATAAATTCCTTATATATAGCTGTTAACTTGTGTATATCGTTTACTGATACGCATTCGTTTATCTGATGTGCGGTTTTGTTGATTATACCAAATTCAATCACTGGACAAACATCTTTGATAAACGCAGCGTCAGATGTGCCACCACTTGTGCTAAGTATAGCATCAATGTTGGTAACCTTACTTATTGCATCAAGCATAATATCAGTATTTCTATCGGGAGTAGAGAGGAAAACGTCCCTGCTGCTATGCACAGAAAGTTTATAATCGCTAGTTACACTGGAGCATATTTCATCAATCAGCTTATATAAGCCACCCGGTGTTTGTTCATTGTTATATCGAATGTTAAAACGTGTAGTTGCTGAGCCAGGTATTAGATTGCTAGTATTATTTCCAACATCGATAGTAGTAACTTCGCAATGTGAAGGCTGAAAATATTTATTACCATGATCAAAAGTAGTATTTTTTACCTTACTCAATATCGATATTACCTTATATATTGGATTGTCTGCTAGGTCTGGGTAGGCAACGTGCCCTTGTTTTCCATGGCAAATTAATTCAAATGTTACAGAACCTCTTCTGCCTATTTTTATGGTATCACCTAATTTCTCACTACTGGTTGGTTCGCCAACCACACAAAAATCTATCTTTTTCTGCTTATTTTTCATCCATTCCAAAACTGCCTTTGTTCCATATTCTTCCATGCTTTCTTCAGCACTGGTAATCAATGCACTTATCGAACCATTAAATTGAAACTTCTCTGCAATCAAATTTACCATAGCAGCAATAAATGCAGCTACTCCGCTTTTCATATCAGCGGCCCCTCTTCCATATAGCATTCCATCCCTCACTTCTGGATTAAATGGACGAAATGCCCAATCTTTTAACTGACCCGGTGGTACAACATCAACGTGCCCAGCAAAGCACAAATTTGGTACTCCATTTATATATTTCGCATAAAGATTTTTAACTTTATCACCAAATTCTAAAATCTCACAATCAAAGCCGCTCTTCTTGAAGATTGTTGCTATATACTCTATTGCCCCGCTGTCTTCTGGTGTTATACTCTCAAAAGAGATCAATTTCCTAGTTAGCTCTACAGGGTCAATTTTCATGTCAATCTTAAAATACTTATACTGCTATATTGTAAACACTCTATGCACTATTTAAAACAAATATTACATCAAACCGAACAAACTTTTCTAAGGGAAGTAATAACAGATTACTACCTTGCTGATGATATCTATGAAATATGCACACGACACGGAAATGACGTCTTTCTAGTTGCAGATAAAAATACAGCAAAACTTTTAAACAAAAACGTACTTAATAAAATTCCTAACTTAATTATTCCAGCTCCACCTGTCATTCCAGCGCGTGACACTGGAATCCATAAGTTGTTTTCCTGGATCCCAGTGTCAGCTACTTGCATGACACCAAGCAGAGCTGCCTCTCTTGAAACTGTAAATCTAGTTAGAAACAAAGCAAAAGACAGTGACTTAATAGTTGCATTTGGTAGCGGCACTGTTAACGATATCTGCAAATATGCAAGCTACCTCGAGAAAAAAGATTATATATCGTTCCCAACAGCCGCTTCTATGAATGGATATACCTCTGCAAATGCTTCAATATTAGTAAATGGATATAAAAAATCGTTCAAAGCACATCTTCCAAGAGCAGTATATATAGATATAGACATACTTGCCAATGCACCACTGCGTCTCACATTAAGCGGATTTGCAGATTTCATTTGTCGTTCAACAGTTCAGGCTGACTGGCTACTATCTCATTTGTTGCTTGGCACAGAATACAATGAATTACCTTTTACACTTATTCGCGATTTGGAGCAAATTTTGCTAAGAGAGTATACGGCGCTTACTAAAAGAAGTAGAAAAGTGGTCCTATTACTTATGGAAGTTCTACTAATTTCAGGACTTGGAATGGTAATATCAAAAGGCAGCTATTCTGCAAGCCAAGGAGAGCATATGATAGCTCACGCAATGGAAATGGTAACAAGAGATCATTCCTTACTACATGGCGAAAAAATTGCTGTTACGACGATTACCATGGCTAATTTGCAGGAAAAGATATTATCAATACAAAACCCGATTATCAAACCGACCACTTTAGATGTAGAACATATAACTCAGTGCTTTGATAATATCGAATTTGTAAGAACTTTTGAACAGAAGCAAATTATGCAGCAAAAAATCCAAGAGATTATTTGTAAAGAATGGCATAATATTTCCAGTTTAATTAAGCAAAATTTACTACCTGCAAAACACCTGCAAAAAATATTTGAAGATCTATCAATTCCACACTTACCAGAGCACCTCAGTTGGAATAAAGAACAATATTGTAAAGTGGTCGATCTTGCGTTTACAACAAGAGATAGATTCACCTTTCTTGACTTAGCTAACTGCATAGAAGAAAGTTAAGTTTTGTAGTGAAATTCTGTCATTTAAAGAGATCATAGGCCAAAAGCTAAACCCTTTTCACAATCTCTTATCCATTGTCTCCTCACCTGAGTGGATATACAACTCATTCCAAGTAACTGACACTGGGTTTCACCAGTAGCACTGCTTTGCTAAACATAGTTTAGTTCGAGTGGCTGAGGAGGGACTTGAACCCCCGACCAAGAGATTATGATCCTCCTGCTCTACCAACTGAGCTACTCAGCCTAATTAAAAACCTTATTATACACACGATCTATATGTTTCGTATAATACTTCAAATCAAACAAAGATTCAAGTTTTTCCGAGTTAATAACCTTAAGTAAGGGTTTATCTTGTTTCAATTCGGCCAGAAAATCACTGTTGTTTTGTTTCACTTTCATTGCATTGCTCTGAACAATTTTATACGCCTCTTCCCTCGCCAAACCACTATTTACTAACTCAAGCAATACACGCTGTGAGAAAACTAAACCTTTTGAAGAATTTAAGTTCTTTTCAATGTTTTCCTTATTGATCACCAATTTATCTATCAAATCTGTTAATCGCACTAAAGCAAAATCCATTGTTATACAAGCATCAGGAGCAATGCATCTTTCCACAGACGAGTGTGATATATCACGTTCGTGCCACAATGCAACATTTTCTAACGCAGGAAAAACATAACTGCGTATTAAACGTGAGAGTCCAGTCAGATTTTCACTTAAAATAGGATTACATTTGTGTGGCATAGCAGAGCTTCCCTTCTGCCCCGTGGAAAAATGCTCAGAAATTTCGCCGATTTCAGTTCTTTGCAAATGACGAATTTCAACAGCAACATTTTCTATTGAGCTTGCAATCACTCCCAAAACTGAAAAGAACATAGCATGTCTATCACGAGGAATGACTTGAGACGATATGATTTCAGGTATGAGTCCTATTTCTTTCGCTACATATTCTTCAACAAACGGATCAACATTTGCAAAATTGCCTACTGCACCTGATATTTTACAAATTGAGATCTCTTTTTGCGCGCTAATTAATCTCTGATAATTGCGTTTAAATTCAGCATAAAATCTGGCAAATTTTATTCCAAGAGTTGTTGGTTCTGCATGCATTCCGTGACTGCGTCCAACACAAACAATATCTTTATAGTCCTCAGCTTTTTTTTTCAATGCTGCAAGTAAATTTTTTAGATTCTCGAGCAAAATATCACAGGACTCTTTCAGTTGCACCGCAAGGCATGTATCCAAAACATCAGAACTTGTCATTCCATAATGAAGATAACGAACATCAACTCCCGCTTTTTTAGCAATATATGTCAGAAAAGCTATAACATCATGTTTTACAATGGATTCAATTTCGTTGATACATTCAACATCAAATTCAATAGCACCAGAGAGGTTCTCAGCAATATTATTCGGAATCACTCCTAACTTTGCTTGAGCTTCACACGCTAATTTTTCTATTTTAAGCCATATATTAAATTTATTATTTTCCTCCCAAATGGAAGACATTTCTTTTCTGCTATAGCGGGGAATCATTTTTGATTTATTCCAATAATGGTGTCATTCCAGTGCGTGACACTGGAATCTAGGTATAAAAGTATTTGCAAATTATTCAATGGACAACGGATTCTAGAAGCATAAAATAATGTCCATGATGAAATAAACTGGATCCCAGTGTCACGCACTGGGATGACATGAGGGAAGCACTGGGATGACACCAGCTTAGCCATGGCAGACATTTCTTTTCGGCTATAACAAGGGATCATCTTTGATCAGCTATCATCACCATCAGCAGCTTCTTTATTCGCATCTTGCTCTGCCTCTTGTTGCTCAGACTTCTGATTTTGCAATTTTACTTGCCTTAGCTCATTTGCATCTGTTTCGGATTTCACGACGTATATAGTAATTGGTACTACTACTTCACTATGTAATTCTACGTTTACTTGGTATTCACCCAAGTTTTTGATGCTTACTCCACCAAAAGATAAACTACGGTGGTCTATCACATGTCCTTCTTGTAGTAAAATTTTCGCAATTTCACGTGTTGTTACAGAACCAAAAATTTTACCATCCTCTGAAGCTTGCTTTATCAATACCACAAACTTATCATGTAGTGACAATGCAAGCTCTTTTGCTACATTTAATCTTTTTATATTCTCTTCTTCCAGTAATAAACGTTGCTCCTCTAGCTTTGTTAAATTTTCCTTGGTAGCTTTCACCGCTTTTCTTTGTGGAAAAAGAAAATTACGTGCATAACCTGGTTTAACTTTGACAACTTCACCAAGCTTACCTAAAGTCCTTATATTTTCCTTTAAAATTATCAACATAAATTACCTAAACTTTTTTAGTACAGTAAGGAATAAGAGCTAAAAAACGTGCCCTTATGATCGCTAAGCGTAACTTCCTTTGTTTTTTTGCACATACTCCTGTTAATCTTCTAGGTAATATCCTACCATAGTCAGAGGTAAACTTGGATAATAAATCTATATTCTTATAATCTATGTCTTCATCTTTAGACGCAGCAAGAGGGCAAACTTTAGAACGCCTAAAGCCAGTCCTATTATTTACAGATACGTAAGAATTATTAAAACTATTTCGTCTTTTCATCATTATGCGCTTTGCTCCTCAATTTGTTTATTCATCATATGAGATTTACCTTCAAAAATTTTATCAACCTGCACAGGAAAGTGGCGAATAACGTTCTCATTAAGTTTCATTCTACGCATAAATTCATCCAGAATGCTTGCAGTAGAACTTATGCACATTATACAATAATGACCGCTCTTCATTTTATTTTTGTGATATGCAAAATCCAAAAGACCCCAATGTTCATACTTGATTAATCCTGATGCTTCAATGTTTTTCAAAAGCATTTCCAACGCTTTGCTCGATTGAGTTGGACCGTTTATTCTAAAATCTTTCAAAATATCTTGAAAAATCTTTATTAGATGTTCTGAAATATTTCTCTTCAAAGCATTTACTGCGTTATGGATAAACGCACTTTTAGTACTGCCTCCTAGAAATTTTGTAAAATCTTGCGTTATTCCTAAATCTTTTAGGTCATCTTTCAACTCTTTATCGATTTTTGACTTCACTTCTTTCAAATTTGAAAGATCTTCTTCCAATTCAACCCATAAAATTTTTGTAAGATCTTCCAAGAAATCAGAGTAAGCAACTAGACCTTCTTTAATGTTTTCAGCACGCACTTCTAACTCTTGTGTTGTAAGCTTGTCATTTCCTTTTTTCAGAATATCCCTGATTTGCTGGAACATAACATCTGCTTTAATATTTTTCAATGAAACAGCTAGCTCTTGGACCATTTCCTCTACTTCTTGCTGTAATAATCCTTGTTGTGTTATAAAAGTAAATTCATAAAGATTCACTATATCTTCCTTTAATACCGATTAAATATTTCATTATATAAAGCTTTTTTATATAAGCAAGTTATTTGTGTTAATTTCTACGCCTTTAATCCAGCTTAAGTTAGATATTTCATACATAACTTGAGGAGCAATTGAGTACGCACCTGGTAATAAGATGCTCACTTTATGTTTTTCGAGAAGAAGTCTTAGCATTATTTTGGTTCTGCCTTCATCTTTCAATATTGCGTTTAATTCCATAGCGGCTTTTTGCGAATCCGTGCACTCAGTGGTGAGAACTAATTCTTTTATTGTAGAAGCGATTCTTTTTGTAAACTCAGATATATCCTTGCCTGCTAATCTTGTCGTATTTTCCGAAGCTTCAAGATCAATTATCACAAATGTTCCTGGTGAAAATAAATCTCTTTTTTCTTCTATTATTTCATTATTATAGAATGCTATTTCAGAAACGTTATGGGGATCGGAAAGTGTGAGGATAACAAACCTTCCACGCTCTGAAGTTCTCATACGTGCATTTAATATTACCCCAGCAGTTTTTGCTGTTCTATTTTCTCCGATAAACCCAATATTTAACTTTTCCAGAAGAATTCTAAATTTTTCAAGTGGATGATTAGTTAAATAAAATCCTAGTGAAAATAACTCATGCTCTAATTTTTTCTCTTCATCAAAATCTTCCACATTCTCAAGTTTCGGTTTGAGGACATCAAGGCTACCAAACAAAGCAGCTTGACTTGATTCTCTATCCTGTTTGTTTTTATTTGCAAAGTAAATCAGCGTGTCCATTGACTCATATAGCTGCTTTCTGTTCTTATGCACGCTATCGAATGCTCCGGATTTAATCAGGCTTTCTAGCGCTCTCTTATTTATTATATGACCTGAATTTTGAATGAATTCCCATATGTCCTTACAAGCGCTTGAACGTACGTTCACTATTCCTTCCGCTATAGAAAAACCAACATTCCTCAAGGCAGCAATACCATAACGTATGCGTTCGTTCTCTATTGAGAATTCAGCTTTAGATTTGTTTATATCAGGTGGAAGAACGGTAACGCCACTAAACTTTGCTGCATGATAAAATAAATTCAGTTTATCTCTATCATCAATATTCAGATTCATTAGTGCTGTAAAAAATTCTAATGGATAATTAGCTTTAAGGTAAGCCGTTTGATAAGATATAACCGCATATGCTGCAGCATGAGATTTATTGAACCCATAACCAGCAAATTTTGCAACAAGGTCAAAGATATAACTTGCCCTGTCATAATCAACGCCATTTTTTGTTGCCCCTTGGACAAAAAGTTCACGTTGTTTATCCATCTCTTCCTTGATTTTCTTACCCATGGCACGTCTCAGCAGATCTGCTTCCGCTAAGCTATACCCGGAAAGAATACGGGCTATTTCCATCACTTGTTCTTGGTAAATTATTACCCCAAATGTCTCTTTTAATACTTCCTCAAGTAACGGATGAATATAATCTGGCTTTTCAAGTCCATGTTTTCTTGCAACATAAGTTGGAATGTTATCCATAGGTCCTGGACGATAAAGGGAAATTAAAGCGATAATATCTTCAATGCAGTCCGGTTTTAGTTTAATTAAAGCTTCTCTCATTCCCGAACTTTCAAGCTGAAACACTCCAATTGAATCACCGCTTGAGAGTATCTCATAGGTTTTTTGGTCATTTAAAGGAACTGAAGAAATATCAATCTTTTTTCCATCACGATTAATTAAACGACATACATGATCTATTAGCGTTAGCGTACCAAGCCCAAGAAAATCAAATTTTATTAGCCCAGCTTTCTCCACATATTTCATGCTGTATTGAGTGATTGGCAGAGCCGAATTTGGATCGTAGTACACAGGAACAAAATTTTCCAACTTTTGATCACATATTACAATTCCAGCAGCATGGGTTGAAACGTGACGATATATTCCTTCAAGCTTAAGAGATATATCAAGAAGCTTTGCAATTACCTCATCACTATCCCGCTCTTTCTGCAGGTTTTGATCAAACTCTATCGCTTGTGATAAAGTTACAGGATTTACTGGATTAAATGGAACCATTTTAGATATTTTATCCACTTGAGAGTAAGGCATTTGCAATACTCTACCAACATCACGCAATACTGCCCTTGCTTGCAATTTTCCAAAAGTGATTATTTGAGCAACATAACCGTACTTTTTCTGAACATAATCAATAACCAGGTCCCTTTTCTCTTGGCAGAAATCGATATCAAAGTCAGGCATCGATACACGATCAGGATTCAAAAATCTTTCAAATATTAGGCCAAACTTTATTGGATCAAGGTCTGTAATCTGCAAGCCCCAAGCAACAATTGATCCAGCACCAGAGCCTCTTCCTGGACCAACTGGAATGCCATTTGCTTTGCTCCAACGGATAAAGTCAGAAACTATTAGAAAATACCCGGAATAATTCATTGAAGTTATTATGCTTAGTTCGTAATTTAGCCGATCGTAGTATTGTTTAAGGTCTATGTCTGTCTCATTCGTAATGCGGAATTCTAATCCCGCAACTGCCTGCTCCCTCAGTTCTTCATTCTCAGTTTTATTTTCTCTACAAGGAAATTTAGGCAGAATAGGCTGCCTGCTTCTTGGCATGTAAGAGCACCGCTTAGCTATTACTAAAGTGTTATGAATTGCTTCAGGAATATCACTGAACAGCTCCTCCATTTCTGCCACAGATTTGAAATAATGCTCAGAGGTTAGCTTTTTCCTGTTATTTTCGAGAGCATAACTACCCTCTGATATACACGTTAATATATCATAAGCTTCATAGTCAGATCTATTTGTAAAGAATACATCATTTGTTGCAACCAGTGGTATATTGTGCTGATAAGCAAAATCTATTAAAGTTTCTTCAAGCTCTAGCTCCTTGCTCAGCCCATGACGCTGCAATTCAACATATAAATGACCATTAAATGCTGAAAGCAGTTTTTCAACCGTTTCTTTATCTTGCCCCAACAATAGTTGAGCCAAACATCCACCGGTTAAAGCGATCAGACCCGTACTTAAATTCAATAGCTCATCAAAATCAACGTAAGGAATATCGCTGTTATTCTTGCGCTTTCTAAAAGACTCACTCACCAAAGTGACTAAATTAGTGTACCCTTGCTCATTTTTTGCAATCAATAATATAGGTAAATTTTGTTCTGAATGTTTAACTATAATATTGCATCCTATTATTAGCTGTATTCCCCTACTTGCCGCATATTCTGCAAACTCAAGTGAACCAAATAAATTACCTGAATCAGTAATTGCAACCGCTGGCATTTTATTTCGCAAACAAAGGCCGATCAGCTCCTCAATTTTAACCGAGCTTTCAAGCAGCGAATAAACACTATGAACACGTAAGTGTATGAACATAAGAAACTTTAGATCAACAAAAAAGGATAACATTAATTTACTCATGAGAACATAATTTTCATGAGAACAAAAGCCTATAAAATTCTAAAATTAAAATACAAAAACTTACTTGACAAACTCCACCAGCGCCCTTATCATGAAACTGAAGCTATTGTATTTGCTTTCGCCAATCTGCAGATTAAAAGGTAAGGATTACTTAATGTATCGGCGTCTTATGTTCAATTTTTTGCAGTATATAGATACTGTATGTCTTTACAAAACTTCATCTACATCTAGATTTTTATCTAAATAAGCTGAACGCGCTTATAAAGCGTTACAAGACATCAAAAAATGCCAATACTCGACAGAGATAGTAAAAGACTAGCTAACTCGGGGATTCTTTGTCTTTTTTTCTGCTTAGTAAATTTCTTAAACATTTGCAGCGTAAGTTAGTTGCAATTAAAAGCAGCTAAATCTTGCTTGTCAAGCGTTTAAAACATAAAAAACGCCAATATTTTAAAGCGGATAATAACCCCAGGGCTTCTTTTGCCTTTTTTTTCGTTTGGTAAATTTCTTAATGTTTATGGCTAAACGACAACCGTCATCCCGCTACGTGTTAGCGGGATCTATGTTAAGGTATAGTAGGGGATCTATGTTAAGAGATACCGCGAATGAATCGCGGTATGACGTAGGGATTGCATTAGCTATAATTCTTTAGTTTTCACTTTTCTTTTAACCTTGCAATGATATTTTCTTTGCCGATAAAAATTAATAGTTTAGCGAGCTCTGGTCCTGTTTCTGTTCCTGTTAAAGCTGAACGCAACTGCGTAAATAGGTTTTTTGCCTTTATATCCACTGTTTGTCGAATAGTTTTGACCCATTCTGACAACGTGTTTTCATTACAATCACCTTGGGGCAATGCATTGAACGCAATTTTTATAAGCTCCTTATCAAGAATCACAGGCTCTATATCAGATTTGCATATTTTCCACCACTTGGCCACCTCAGAAAACCTTTCTATATTGTTCCTTATAAAATACCAAAACTCTGAGGAGTCCACTCCAATTTGATTTAAACGGTCTTGCACCATTTCAAATGGCATTTGTTGCAGAACTTTGCTATTTAGCTTATATATTTCACTCAAGCTGAATTGTACAGATGCTGAGCTAAATTTTTTAATATTAAATGAATCAATCAAAGATTGCATACAGGCACAAGCTTCAATTGGATTGGATGTTCCGAGCTTCACTAAATAACTAACTAGTGCCATCGGTTCAATTTCATCTTCTTTTATAGATTTGATATCTAGCACGCCGGCTCGCTTGGATATCTTGCTATCATCAAAATGTAGCAGAGAAAGGTGAGCAAATGTAGGGATTTTCGCTTTTAATGCTTTAATCATTTGGAGCTGAACTGCGGTATTAGTTACATGATCTTCCCCGCGTACAACATGGGTTACATTAAAGTCAACATCATCAATAACAGAAGGTAACATGTATGTGTAAATTCCATCTTCTCTTTTTACCACAGGGTCACTTATGCTACTGGTTGCAATATTTATTTCACCTTTAACTTCATCATTCCATTTAACAACCTCATTTCTATCCAACTTAAATCTAAAATGTGGTCTTCTTCCTTCTTGCTCATAACTAATTTTCTCTTGCTCAGTTAGAAGTAACGCGCTTCTGTCATATACAGGGGGAAGTCCTTGTTTTAACTGCAATTTTCGTTTAATGTCTAACTCTTCTCTTGTTTCATAGCATGCATAAATATGCCCTTCTTTTATTAACTGCAAAAACACCTCATTGTAACGCTCAAAGCGCTCTGATTGCTTGAAACTTGCATCCCAATTGATACCAATCCATTTCAAATCTTGTATGATATCATTTATATATTTGACATCTGAACGCTGAAGGTCAGTATCATCAAAACGGAGTAAAAATTTTCCATTTTGATTGCGTGTGTACATCCAACAAACCAAGGCAGTTCGTACGTTTCCTACGTGGAGGTAGCCAGTTGGGCTTGGAGCGAATCTTGTTAGCATTTAAACAGCAATATTGTTTACTCTAATTTATTTTAATTTTATATAAATATATGGCTAAAGCAAGTGAGATCTGCTAATACAATTGAGCGAGAGAAGAATAAGTATGGCTATAGCATTGTGGCACCTTTGATATTTGATGGATTAAGACCATATGATAAATTCAAGAAAATTCACAGCTTGACGACAAAGGCTAATGTAGCATTATATTGGTATCATGACTAACTTAGAAAAGATGAGAGAAAAACTGCAAGATCAAATAAATTATCATAATGTTTTGTATCACCAAAAAAATAAGCCAGAAATAAGTGATGCTGAATATGATGAACTGAAGAAAAAGTTAGCTGAAATAGAGCCAGAAATTTATGCAACACAAGATAGTGTTGGTGCTCCACCTGATGAGAGGTTTTCTAAGGTGGAACATCAAGAACCTATGCTTTCTCTTGAGAATGCTTATGATGAACAAGGTGTAGAGAAATTTTTGTCTAAAATAAAGAGGTTTTTAATTGAGGACAAAATAGAGATATTATGTGAGCCAAAAATTGATGGGTTGTCGTTTTCTGCAATTTATGAGGATGGAAGATTTGTTAAAGCTGCAACTCGAGGTGATGGTTTTGTAGGGGAAGATGTCACTCACAATGTTGCAACAATAAAAGGCTTTCCTAAGTTTTTGCAAGGTGTGCAAGGAAGACTAGAAGTAAGAGGTGAAATATACATCGGTAACAGCGACTTTTTAAAGTTAAATGAAAACGATGAATTTGCCAATCCTCGAAATGCAGCCGCTGGTTCTCTGAAGCAATTGGATGCAAACATTACAGCAAGTAGACCACTTAGATATTTTGCTTATTCTTTAATTGGTGGAGCAGAGAAAAGTCAAAGTGAGGTACTAAATAAGCTTGAGGCACTTGGTTTTTGCGTAAATGAGCATCAGTCCTTAACGAGTAGTTTAGATGGAATGCTGAAGTTCTATAACGAGTTCTATAACTGTCGCTATAACTTGGATTATGATATTGATGGAATAGTCTATAAAGTAAATGATTTGGTACTACAAAATCGTCTAGGGAATACTCACAAAGCACCGCGCTCAGCACTTGCATACAAGTTTTCTGCGGTTTATGCAAAAACAAAGTTAAATAAGATATTTATACAGGTAGGCAGAACAGGGGTTTTAACTCCAGTTGCAGATTTAGTGCCAGTCAATATTGGTGGGGTGCTAGTTAGTAGAGCAAGTCTGCATAACCAAGATGAGATAAAACGTAAAGACATAAGAGAGGGAGATATTGTAACAATCAAAAGAGCAGGTGATGTAATTCCCCAGATCGTTGAAGTAAGCAGAGATTCTCGTCTTCCAAATACACCTGAATTTGTGTTTCCTGAAGTATGCCCTGAATGTGGTAGTAAAGTACGTCAGGTTGAGGGAGAGGCGGCAGTAAGATGTCCTGAGGAATTTGCCTGTAAAGCTCAAATAATAGAAAAACTAAAGCATTTTGTATCGAAAGATGCATTTGACATTGTTGGCCTTGGTGATAAGCAGATAGAGTTTTTTTACGACCTTGGTCTGATAAAACAAATCCATGATATTTTTACTTTAGAAGAAAAATTGGATGAATTTAATCTGGAAGGACAGTCTGGCTGGGGCGAGAAATCTATAGCTAATTTGTTAAATTCTATACAAAGCAGAAGGGTAATAACTCTAGATAGGTTTATATTTTCTTTAGGTATTAGATTTATTGGTCAAGTTGCAGCAGAATTGCTTGCAGATTATTATGTTTCTTATAATAACTGGTATAATTCGATGATTGAACTGTCATCAGATAATACTGAGCTAGTCAGTATAGACGGCATAGGAAAAAAAGTGGCTGAATCTTTGGAATCATTTTTTTCTAAGGAACATAACATCAAAATGTTAAATGATCTTACTGCTTGTCTTCAAATTCTTCCTGTGAGCTCCAACTCTAGTAACTCTGTTTTAAATAATAAAATTATAGTGTTTACTGGTAAGCTACTTGCTATGAGTAGAGGAGAGGCAAAAGTAAGAGCCAAAACTCTGGGAGCAAAGGTCAGCTCACATCTTTCTGCTAAAACTGACTACCTAATTGCAGGAGAAAAACCAGGATCCAAATATAAAAAGGTAGTGGAATTAGGTGTAGAAATTTTAGATGAAGACCAGTGGCATAAAGTGATAAGTTTGGGAGTGTTCAAATGAAACTTGGATTGTATATTAAATCAAAGTTGCAAGACTATTTAGAGAGTAGCCAATTCTTTCCATCCAAGAATCATTTTATTGACTTGCCTCAATTTTTCAACAGAAGGCAAGTCTTCTGTGCTGAGCGGTAGGCGGACAGTTTGATGTTCTATAAGACCAATATCATGCAAAAGTGCTTTAGTAGGTATTGGGTTGCTGGCAGTAAATAACGCTTCGCAAGCCTGTTGCCAGATATCTGCCTGAGGGTTCCTGCCATTGAGGCACTTCTTAACATATTCATGTGCTACATATGGCCAAACATTGGAAGCAACGGAAACCAGGCCAGCCGCACCATAAGCGGCCATATCGGATATCATATTATCATCTCCACAAAAGACCTCAATATTTGGTGCAACTTTCTTATACTGAGCTAAAGTATCAACAGTGCTACTTGAATCTTTGATAGCCCAAAATTTTTCGTGACTAGATAAGTTGCGTACAGTTTCAGCGTGAAGATTTATTCCTGCTCTTGATGGAATATTGTAAAACATAACCGGCACATGTGCTTTCTCAAGCAGCTTTTCAAACCATAAAGTCTGCCCCATAATTCCGGGCTTTGCATAAATGGGAGTTGTCATTAGATAGCCATGAATAGGCATACCCTTGCAAAAATCAAGCCATTCAAGAGTCTGATATAGATTCACTCCTGGTACGCCAATTATAATTTTCGTATTTAATTTTAGCTTACATACGAATTCAACTAATGTACGCTTTTCAGAATCAGTAAGCGATAGGCTCTCACCTGTGCTACCCAGCAACACTACGCCATTTTCAGCTTTAACTTGCATTGTCAGTAAACGCTGCAAACTGCTATAATCTATACTATCTCCATTGCAATTAAAAGGAGTAACACAAGCAGTCCATAAAAATGTAGATTTCAATTTAAATTGTTAAAATGGTATTTCATCGTCGAGTAGTTCATCTTTTATATCGTTGTCAAAACTTTCGTGTTTATCTTTTTGTTCTGTTTCACCTTGTTTGTATTCACTTGGCTTGTAATCAGAATTTGGCGCACTATTTCGTGAATCCAAGAGAGTAAGAGCGCTATTAAAATTATATAGAACCACCTCTTTTGTGTATCTTTCACCACCGTTTTGGTCAGTCCATTTTCTAGTTCTCAAAGAACCTTCAACATAAACTTTACTGCCTTTGCGTGCAAAATCTTTGACGATTTTTACTAATCCTTCACTAAAAATTACGATATTATGCCACTCTGTCTTTTCAGAGCGCATACCGGAAAGTTTGTCAGTCCAACTTTCAGACGTGGCTATTGAAAAACTTGCCATTTCTTTTCCATTTTGTGTAGTCCTAATTTCAGGATCTTTTCCTAAATTACCAACTAGTATGACTTTGTTTATGGTACCACCAGACATAATTATGCTCTAAATAAATCCTTTTATTATCTTATGTGAAAATACTATTGTCAAATTTAATTAAAAGTGCGCTTGGAGGGATTCGAACCCACGGCCTTTGCCTCCGGAGGGCAACGCTCTATCCAACTGAGCTACAAGCGCATATATATTTAAGTTATTTAATAGATAAGCCATCCAAGTCAAATTTTTGTTTTGGATAAAGCGTAAACATAATACTCCCATATCCAAAATATACATTTTGAGAATCATTCGCATGCTTTTTTATTGCTTTTTGATCTACGGTCCATACAAAAGTTACATAATTTTCAGTGACTGAGTGCACTTTTAAATCCTTAGTATTTATAAACAGTTTTCCATTTACCCATATTTTCCATGTATCGGGAGAAAGATATAAAATTGAGTCTAAACTCACTACCTTACAGTTGAAATTATCTGATACCTCCTCTTTTACAGCTCTTGAAGATCGTAAATTGAACTTTTCCATTTCATTGACCATTCTATTAACTGGCTCTTCATCAAAAAAAATGCTTTTTACGTTACTATATTGTGACAAAACGTCAAAGTCACTTTCCACTGCTTCTCTTATTATATCGTCCCGATCTGTATAGCTTAGTTTTTGATTGTTGATAAAGAAACACTCTTTTGCACGCAAATTTGCTATATCAATAAAATCGTCGATTTCTTGATTGCCAACTTTAAGAATACTTTCAAAATATCTTTTTTCTATCATCATTCCATACTGAGAATGATGACAAACCATTTCATCATTACCTTGTTTTTCTATATATACGCATAAATTTCCACTATTTAATCCTAATATTTTATGCTCAATAAAATCTTCATTGCCAATATATTGTCGGCAAGAATACTCCTTACAAATTTCTATGCTTTCTATGATATCTTCACAACTGCAATATGCATTAACATTGGAAATGAGTAGCGTAAAAATAAAAAACAGCTTTATGTTCATCACCTTATCTACTTAATATAGTATACCAATCAAAGACTATATTAGCTCTCACTATCTCTATCATATTACCATTCAAAATCTGATTCATAGTTGCAGCATCAATATTTCTCTGCTTATTTAAAATAAGAGATTTGATCATAACATAACCGGGCAGATTTGGAATAGACTGTAGAAATAAAAAAATATGCTTATCGCTGATTGAGCTTAAATTTAGGACCACTTCACTTTTTATTACTTTTGTGCGTTCACTTTTGTTGTGGAGCTCAACTTCTTCGGGTATAGAAATTGATATTTCAGGTTCTAATATATAGTGCTTTTTATATAACTTGCTAAGCTCGAAATTTAAATTTGCAATGTATCTGCTACTATGTAAATTTGAAGAAGAAATTTTTTTCCATAAATCTAGGTTTTTATTTAGAACAACTTCCTTTTTTTGAATTCCAGTAATCTGTAAATTAATAGAACGTATTTTATCAATCGCAATTTGGTTTTTATTATAAATCTTTTCGTTATAGATAACAACATATGTTAATAACCCTATTAATCCAACAGATAATAACAAATACGATATAAACTGAATTGTAGCTTTTCTTTTTAATTGAGAGATAGTCATTAATCTACATTGCCTCTCCTATTTCAACATCAATAGATAGATTTTGCTCTTTAGCAGCAGGTAAGCTAGAAATATTAATGTCATAGGTACGAAAATTATCGTTTAAATTTTTTCGTAGTTTCTCGTATTGATGAGAAATATTTTTACCGGATTGAAAATTAAACTTTAAAGTTGTGGTAATATAACTTTTTGCCTCATTATAATTCCATTCAAATGATCGAAGCTCTATACCTGGTATTTTTAACTTTTCTACATACTTAACTTGTGTAAGAGGAGAGTATTCTATTTTTGATAAAATATTATTGATATTAATAAAATCATAAATTTCATCTATTTTTTTTACATTATAGCTTTGGCTAAGTTTTGTTAATTGGTTATTTAAGGTGTTCTGCTTTGCTGATAAATTATCAGCGACATTGAAATTTGAATACAAATTTAGCAAACAAAGGGTGTTTGTTATAACTAAAACCAGGGCGAAGTATAGAAAAATTCGAGGAGAGTTTAAATAAAGGTAATTGAATAGATAAAATTCTTTAGTTTCCTTTGTATTAAAAATAGCTGCTAATTTATTCTTAAAGCTATGAAACAAAATTATGGTATCGCAAAAGTTATCTTTTTCACTTATAGCTAGTTCTGCTCCTAATAGTTTGCCTAACTCATATGGAGTTAATATGTTCACACTGTTCTCTGAAAAATTTATGACTGATAAACTAGCTTTGATATCTTCTGACACTATGATACAAAGGTCGATAGGGTTATTTTTTTCAAACCCAAACTTAGTTAAGGATCGAATAGTATCTTGCACTTCCTGATATATTCCACCAGCGATAATTCCTGGTAAATTATCATTAGTAAATGATGTTAAGCGCGTAAATACCATTTTATTCTCTTTAAGAACCACTTGTCTATAGCCTCCCGTTTTAGTTGCAGCAACTATAATTTTCCAATTATTAGGATCTTTATGTAGAATCTTTTTTGTTATATTACTTATCTCTATAGGAAACATTAATATTCCCTTAAAGTTGGAGCCTATCTCAATAAACACATTCAACCAATATTCTACTAAATGCTTTGCTTTTGATGAAACAAGAAGATAGCACCAGTTTTGATTGAATTTGTTTGGCTTCTCAACCAAAAAAACTGAACTTATGTCATTATTACGAGAAAAATGCTCCATCTTTGTTTTTGCTGATAGATAGGCACTAATCTTGTTTGCCCTTGTAATAAACTGTAGCGAGTAATTTTGATCTGCATGATTAAGCACCAGGTATAAAGGTGCTTTTTTATCTGACGAAAGACATGAAATTAAATCGGAAACTGCTTTATCGTTTTTGCCCTTAACAAAATACCTTTTATTTAAAGTATTATTTTTAAAATATAGTAACATTATGCCTTCTTCTCCAATAGAAAGCATAAACTTACTTTTGGATTTTGAACTAAACATATTAACAAAGCATATACTTATCTAGAATTAAAAAGGCAATTTATTGAAATTCATTAAACGTTAGAGGGAAATATTGTTATAAATTTTCGCAGCAACATTATTTATATTATAATTTTTTTTATAAAATTATAATATTAAGTTATTTAGATAACAAATTAAGAAAATTCATTAAGACGAATTTGTTGTTTTTCAAATTGTAGGTAAACCTAAGCCACTTTGGCTATATCTGCCGATTGACTTTAATTAATAAGAGTTATTAATCTATTTACTATTCTTGTAATATTATTTCTAATGGTAAAGAAATATATATTTTTCTGGAACAGTTGTTATTTCAGATACAGAATTTATTGTAAGTATAGCTCTTTTTACAATAATCCGAACAGACCGTAATATGCTACTGGCCTGCTATAGCCATAAACACATATCTTATCGCATTCGGACTATTATAAGAAAGGCTATAAACTAACCATTTGCTGAAGAGCGCTCATCTTCTGTGGTACTTGATGATGGAGCAACTAATTTGCTCAAAATCTCATCTTTTGGTCCCATAGCGTAAATGACACCATCTGACATGAGGATCACCTTATCAACTACGGACAATAACGGTAGCTTGTGAGTGATGATAACAGTAGTAGTATTTTGTTTTCTTGCAATGCCAATTGCATTAATTAAGCATGCCTCTCCATTGCTATCTAAGTTAGCGTTTGGTTCATCAAGTACTAAAAGTTTTGTGTGACCATAAAAAGCTCTGGCAAGTCCAAGAAGCTGTTTTTGGCCGCCAGAGAGCGTTACTCCTCCAGGACCTCCTATTGTTGTATCATATCCATTTGGTAAGCTTAGTATTAGTTCATGTATTCCTGAAATTTTTGCTGCTTTGATTATTTCTTCAGGATTTGGATCTGGCCTCATGCGAGCAATATTAGCTTTGACACTAGTGTTAAATAACTCAATATCCTGAGGTAAGTAGCCAACATAATTACCAAAATTTTCTCGATTCCAAGTATATACATCAGCGCCATCTAGTCTGACTACACCAGATATTGGCTTCCATACACCAACAGTTAATTTTGCGATAGTGGATTTACCAGAAGCACTTGCACCAATAACACCAACTACATCTCCAGGATCTATAATGAATGATATTCCTTTTACTGTCGGCTTATTGCTTCCATAAGGAGTAAAAAATACTCTATCAAATTCCAATTTTCCTTCAGGTTCTGGTAGAGCCATCGTTTGCTCTCTTTTTGGCGATGTTAATATAAGTCTTTGTAGCCTTCCATATGACATTCTAGCCTGATTTAAAAACTTCCAAGTATGAACCGCAGCATCAAATGGTGCTAATACTCTACCCATTAAAATTGAAGCAGCGATGATGCTACCGGCAGTCTTATGAGCTGTGATTGCAAGTAATGCACCTGTTCCAATCACTGATATTTGCAGAGTTGAGCGCAAAAATTTAGTGATTCCAGTAATTACATTAGAGCGATTTTGTGCTTTAATTTGCATTGCTCGGTTCTGATCATTTCGTTTACACCAATCAGAGACTATGAATTCTGACATGCCCATAGCTTCAACCACTTCTGCATTTCTTGTTGCAACATCTATAGCATTGATATTCCGTATAGTTTCTTCGTTGGTTTCTTGTAATATTCGTTTAGTGGCAAGTTCATTCCATATTGCCATAGAGACTAATATAATAATTCCAGTAATAGCTATAAACCCCGTGGAGGTATGTATCATGAAAATCACAACAAGGTAAATTAACGACCATGGAGTATCAAACAGTGAGAATATACCATTTCCTGTAATGAAATTTTTTATCACTCCGAGATCTCGTATTGCTTCACCACTTGAAGTTGAGCTCTGCACTGACGTTAGCCTGATTGACCTTACTATCAGATCTGGTGTTGCAGTTTTATCGATCCAATCACCTATTTTTGCCATGGCTAAATATCGACAAGTTTCAAGCATTGCAGAACATGCAAATGCAGATAAAGTGATAATTGTCAGCATAGTTAGTGTTGATACACTTTCGCTCGATATCACCCGATCAAGCACTTGAGAGGTATAAAGTGGTAGGAATAACATTAATAAATTGATTCCCGCACTAAACCAAAAGATAAACCAAAATGCACTTTTGCATTTTTCTAGGCAAACATATAGAGTACTTTGCTTCAATTCTTTTTTTATTGATGGCGTAATTTCCACAATCTTCTTCTTAATTTGATTACATGCACCATATACAATTTTTATTACAAAAATATTAATAACGGTAGTTAGCTTACTTTAAGTGAGTAAAATATTAATATATGTGAATAGGAAATATAAACAATGGTAAAAAGAAGTATAGTTAATATTTCCTTCATTGCCTATAGCGAAGCTACGTCATACCGCGATTCATTCCATAGCTGTACGAACATTCATTTTTGAAGGTAAACTGCACAGCAAATGGTGTCATGAAAGTAGCTGACACTGGGATAGCTTTGTTGCATCGCTACTTATGAAAGGCTAACTATAATTAGGATTATAAGCAACTTATTGAAAATCTTGTTTTTTTGCAATCAATCTGATCAAATTTAAGAATAGTAATTTGTTATTTATATTAATAAATTTAATTCTATTGAAAATAGCTAAAGCATTGAAATTCTTGAATTTTAGCCGGATTAGTGAGTGGTAGTGAAATTTCTTTTACTCAAATTTAGGTATTCACTGACCGTTCTTGTTATAAATACCAGAATAATAAGCTACTGATATTCTCCACCTTTTTTATCTTTAATCCATCATAGCTAGCGATGCAACAAAGCCCACCGATTCATTCTACTGCAACGCAGAAAATTCGTACAATTGTGCATAATGTGGGCTTCTGGCTACATTTTTCTATTGAACTCACCTTTTCTCTATGTGACAGATTTCGTATTAAATTTTAAATTTAATGCGCCTAGATATACAAGCATTCCTAGCAAAACCATAGGTATAGAAAGCAACTGCCCCATAGTTAAATCAAGCCACAAATAGCCAATTTGATAGTCTGGTTCGCGAAAAAACTCAACGAAAAAACGTGCTATTCCATACCACATAACTGCAATACCAGTTAACGCACCGTGATACAGTCTTATTCTAGTTAAGAAAAACAGTGAATTTGCAACTGCAAAAAGTAGCAGTCCTTCAAAAAGTGCCTCATAAAGCTGGCTTGGATGATGCAGCAAATTATCACCACTCTCTGGAAATACCATACCCCATGGCATAGTTGTAACTCTGCCAAATAACTCTCCGTTTATAAAATTGCCTATGCGACCTAAAAATAAACCTATGGGAACTCCGCAAGAAACTAGGTCCAGTGCATAAAATATAGGAATGTTATGTCTTCTGCAGGAGATTATTACTGCAAGCAAAACTCCTATAGCACCGCCATGAAATGACATCCCTCCTTCCCAGGTCTTCAATATCTCGATAGGGTTGCTTATATAAAGAACTGGATCATATATCAATACGTAGCCAAGTCTACCTCCAAGGATAATACCTATAATAGTGGCTGTTAATAACGAATCGTAAAAATTCTTAGTAAATATTTTTTGGTCATCTAGCCTATGTAAATACCAATATGCAAACACTATACCCAAAACGTAGGCTAAGGAATACCAATATATAGAAACAGGACCGATGCTGAAAATTACTGGATTTAAAGACATATTTTGCTATAAATTATTTTTAGACAACCTACTTTTTTCACGATCCCACTCTCTCTGTTTTATGGTTGCTCTCTTATCGTAGAGTTTTTTTCCTTTTACAATGGCAATTTTAGTTTTTGCAAATCCTTTATCGTTAAAATAGACCGAAAGCGGCACAACAGTTATCCCAGCAGTCTTGATTTGACCAATTAGTTTATTTATCTCCTTTTTATGCAAGAGTAATTTACGTTCCCTTTTTGGTTTATGATTTTTGCGGTTCGCAGCTTTATATTCTGCAATATGCATATTGTGCAGCCATACTTCGCTATTCTTTTCAACAACGTAGGCGTCGGAAATATTTACTTTTCTTTCTCTTAGCGATTTAACTTCACTGCTTAATAAGACCATACCCGCTTCAAATTCTTCTAAGATGAAATATTCAAACCTTGCTTTCCTATTTTCTGCAATAACTTCCATATCTAAAGATATCTTTAAGCTTCAATATATTACAGAGTTTTTGACTTAATTCATAATAAAACAGTTATCCCAATAAATATAAGGTGCCAGGCTAGTCTGATAGCAACAGGATAACAAAAATCAAGTAAGTGCTTTTTCTGTCTCTCTAGGCACAAGTTCCTTTACTTCTTTCATTTCAGTTTTAGGCTTTGACATTATATATTGACCAGCACCAACTATGAGCGCAGATCCTGCAGCTAGTCCAATTATTGCTGGTACAGATAGGGCAGTAGCAAATGCAAGTGCAACACCAACTATCACTGCAGTTACAAAACACACAATAATACCTTTTACAATTGCATTTTTTGCAGATTGTTCTTTTTCTTTCACAATTGCATTTTTTCCAATTTGTTTTTCTTCCTTTTTCTCTGGAAGCTGCATTACATCTTTATTTTCAGTAAGATCCTTTGGCGTTTTTTTATTCTCATTTTTTAACGTTTGCTTTTTTTCCGCTTCCTCTAAAAGCTGAATTATACCTTGATATTTAGTAAGGTCTCTTGGCGTTTTTCCATCAACATCTTTTAATGAAGGGTCTGCTTCAGTGTGTAGCAGAACTTCCACCACTTTTATTTTGCCATTTTCAGCAGCAAGATGTAAAGGAGTACGTCTATCACCATTTTTTGCATTAACCTTTGCTCCTTTTGCGATTAGAGTTTTTACTATATCTTCGTGGCCATTTTCAGCAGCAACATGCAAAGGAGTCCATCTATCAGCATCCTTTATATTAACATCTGCTTTCTCAACTAGAATTTTTACTACCTCTATGTGGTTATTTTCAGCAGCAAGATGTAAAGCAGTACATCTATCATCATTTTCTGCATTAACCTTTGCTCCTTTTGCGATTAGAATGTCTACTACATCTTTATGGCCCTCTCTGGCTGCAAGATGTAAAGGAGTACATCCATCATCATCTTTTGCATTAACGTTTACTCCTTTATTTAATAGGTTTTTCACCTCCTCCTCATTATTATGTTTAACAGCTGAATGCAAAGCTTTGATGTTCTCTTGTGCCTTTAATAGAGCTCCTTTTACCACTTCATGGCCTTTTTGAGAAGCAAATGTTAAAGGAGTCCATTTATAATGGTCTTTCGCATTAACATCTGCTCCTTTTTCAATTAGAGTTTCTACTATATCTTTGCGGCCATTTGCAGCAGCAAGATGTAAAGAAGTCCACCCATCACTATTTTTTGCATCAACGTTGATTCCTTCTGCTTTTGATAGAACTTGTACTATCTCTTTGTGGCCATTTGTAATAGCAAGATGTAAAGGAGCCCATCCTTTATCATTTTCTGCATTAACATTTGCTCCTTTTCCAATTAGAGTGTTTACTACATTTTTGTGGTTCTTTTCAACAGCAAAATGTAAAGAAGTCCATCCATCACCATTTTTTGCATCAACAATTGCTCCTTTTCCAGTTAGAATGGTTACTACATCTTCGTGGCCATAGTGAGCAGCAATATGTAAAGGAGTAATTTTATTATCATGTTCTGCATTAATATCTGCCCCGTTTTCAATCAGAGCTTTTGCTACATTTGCATAGTTCCAATAAGAAGCAAGATGTAACAATTTGACTTTCTTAGAATTTTGACCACAAGATATAGTAAATATGTAATTTATGCCAGATCCACTATCGTTGTCAGGTTTACTCTTTTCCCACTCTTGACATAAATCTGGATCTTCTTCTTGTAACTTAGCTTTTATTTTTTCAACTATATTGTCCTTGCTCAAATCTGAAAGGTCATTTATTTTTTTTAATATTTCCATAAATTTGCCATATTTCATAACTTCCTCACTTAAAATACATAACTTAGTTGTTATATCTTTTAACATAGAAGTCAAGAACCTAAATATTCGTTATTATCTTTCCTTAAAGAGTCATTTAAGTTATATTACAGACTATGAAAAACCTCAACTTTAGGAAGGAAATCAAGTTTTTTTCTCTGTCATTTATAATTTTATTTGTTCTATGGACTGTATTGTCTGGTTATTTTGAGCCGTTTTTTATTTTTTGTGGAGTGTTTTCCTCTATATTCACATCGTTTATCTTTAGAAGGTTGATAAACGCTGAAAGAGCTCTTAGCCAGATTTTAAATAGTACGAGTAGACTGTCGTTTTATAAGTTAGTAAGTTATATACCATGGTTAATGTACCAAATCATTTTATCAAGTGTTTATGTAACAAAAAAGGTGCTACAACTCAAATCTAAGCTTGAGCCAATCATTATTCTAAGAAAATGCAAAGGGCATAATGATGAAAGCATTGCGTTATTTGCCAATTCAGTCACAATCACTCCCGGAACTTTAACTATCAATGTTGAAAGTAAGCAGAAAACATATTTCTCTACCATGTATTTGATAGATAAAGATCTTGAAAGCGGCATTTCTGAAATAGAAAATAAAATCTTAAAAATACTACGTTCAGTTAAGTAATTGCTTTAAATAAGTTAACAGCATCCTTATATTCCCTTACAAGACTTTCAAGCATTTCTTTTGGAAGGCTATTGTTAACAATAGAACATAAATAATTATACAAATCTTCTAACCTTAATATGTTATTTCTCTTCTTGCTGTTGAATTTATACGGAAAAATACCTTCCATAACTTCAATAGTAGTAGCCTTGTTTAAAAATACATTTTCACTTGTCACGCTTATTCTTGCTAAAACAGTGTTAATTTCAGGTTCGTCACTCGTATAAAAATCTGATAGCTGAGTTATTCTAATAACGTACAAAGTTACTATTTTTGACAAGCAATTATCAGCATATTCACAATTTTTTATTACCTCCCACTGAGTAACCTGAGATTTACCTATTTTTGCATTGTTCGGTAATTTACTCATTGAACTTTCTCCATTTAATCCAGTGTAATAAATTATACTAATACTTTGTTAAATAAATAATAACGCGATTACAAAAATATATACTTATAGTAGTATATTATACAAAAATAGCACAATATCTAAGCATTAAAGCTAGTTTAAGCTGGGTACATGGGGCTATTCGTTATTTTGTGTTGTCCAGTGAGGTTCAAAATTAGAGGTCCACTTATATAAAGAGTTTAGTCTGCCTTCTTTGCTATAAAATAAGTTTTCCTTTTGAGCTGTTTTGTTAGTATTAACTAAATTCTAAACTAACTGTGCTATAATGAAAAAGATAAAACTCGGAATACTAATTTCAGGTAGGGGGTCGAATATGCAGGCCTTAATAGAAGCATGTCAAGATCAGAATTTTTCCGCAGAAGTTGCATGTGTTATCACAAATAATAGCGAAGCTGCTGGTCTGAAAATAGCAGAGCAAGCAGGAATCTCAGCGTTTATTGTTAAAGATAAACCGCTTGATGCTGGTAAAATTCACGAAATACTTGTTCAACATAAGGTTGATTTAATTTGCCTTGCAGGGTTTATGAGAATTCTCAAAGCTGATTTTCTGAGTAAATGGCATAACAAGGTTATAAATATTCATCCCTCTTTACTTCCGTCTTTTAAAGGTCTAAACGCTCAAGAGCAAGCTCTAAAAGCAGGTGTAAAAATTACAGGTTGTACTGTACATTATGTCACTCCTGAAGTTGATGCTGGAGCCATAATTGCTCAAGTTGTTGTACCAGTGTTACCAGCTGATGATATTCAAAGCCTCTCAGAACGCATTCTAGCTAAGGAGCATAAGTGTTATGTAGAAGCAGTAAGGTCAATAGCAGAAGATATATGACTGTAATAATTATTGACCTTGAGCGTTTTTTCCAACTTCAACAAAAAATAAATTTTCAGGTTCCAGTAAAGAACTTGCCAGTTCGTTTACTTCCTCTAATTTAACATCATTAATGATATTCGCATAATTATTTATACGGTTAACATCACGATTATTTATCTGCATATTATCTAGCAGCGTTGCTGTATTTGTGTTATTGGACAGGAAAAGGACAAGATTATTTACCAAGCCAATTTTTGCATCCTTGAACAATTGTTCGTCAATTCCTTGCTTTTTTATTCTGCTAAATGTATCTTTTACTGCTGATATAGCTTTGCCAGCAGCAGAACTATCAGTACTTATAAATCCAGATATAATATTTCCATGTTTATTGGAAATAATACTTGCATAAACACCATAAGTAATACCCAAGTTTTGCCTCAGTTCTGTCATTAATATTGAATTCAGCCTCATGCCACCAAGTGCATCAATTAAGACACCAGCGTTATAATAATTAGGATCTTCATAAGCTATACCTTTTTGAGCAAAAAGTATCACACTCTGTGGTATATCCATAAAAATATTCTTACTTTCTGCAGAACCAAAATTATTTTTTACAGGTATTTTTCTAACTTTTGATCTTTTTGACGGCAATTTAGATAAATATTTATCTAATAATGTAATGATTTCTTCTTTTTTTGCACAACCAGCAACACTGATAACTATGTTATCTTTAGCAAAATTACGCTTTATGTATGTTAAAACATCACCTCTAGTAATGTTCATTATAGTGTCAAGAGTACAGTACACACTTTTTGAGTAAGGATGTTTTTTAAACAATAACGTATCTAATTCTTTTCCAGCAACAAAATAAGGACTTTTTCAAGATTATTAAAATTAACTTTGGCTTTCTCGAAAACTCTATTCAACCCTTCAGGGTCAACTTTAGGACGCATTATAGTATCGCTCAGTAATGAAATTGCTTCCTCTAGATTGTCAGACAAAGTATTTAATGAAACCCTAAATGCTTCTAAATCAGCAATAAAATTTAAACTAATCCCTTTATCTTCAAGCTTTTTCGCAAAATCTTTGGCATCATTTTTTCCTGCCCCTTCTTGAATTATAAGAGAAGTAAACCAGGTAAGTCCCTGTTTTTCTGCATTCTCATACACATAACCTGCATCTTTAAATGATATATTCAGTGAAACTTTTGGTAAAGCACAGTTTTCGACAAATAAAAACTTAAATCCTTTACGGGTAGTGACCTCCTCTATATTTAAGCTACCACTTGCTTGTAAATTAAAGCTTAGGCAGAAAAAAAACAGAAGTACAAATTTACTTATTCTCATTGTTATCTCCTTTTGGTAATAAACGACCAATTAACTTATTGGAAGAAAAGATAGTACGAATTTTGTTATTTACATCCTCTAAATTAACATCATCTATTTTGCTATATGAAATATCTATTTCATCAAGTGGAATACCAAGTGCAAGGTGTGGCACATAGAACATCGCTATATGAGTTAAGTCAGATAGATTATCAAACCATACGCGTCAAGTTAAGGAAAAGTGTAAGTAAAGTTGATAGAGTGAAGGAAAATAATAAAGTATAAATTCTCTTGGATATATGAATGAGAGAACTTACAATGGACAGAATAGCTTGCTTATCAAAAGACCTCAATGAATTCTTTAATGAAAAAGCAGACGAAATATCAATTGCAGTAGGTTTTATAAAAAGAAAGAGAAAACTTAATGGCTCATCATTCATAAAAGCTATGGTTTTTGGTAACATAGGAGTTGATGATTGCAGCATAGAAACAATGTGCCAATTGCTAAATGAAGACTCGATAGAAATTACAAAACAGGGTTTAGATTTTAGGTTTAGTGAAGAAGCAGTTGAGTTCATGAAAAAAATGTATAACGAAGCTTTGTGTTTATTTAAAAAAAGTCTACAGATTGATTGCAAAATTTTACAGCAATTTGGAAGCGTTAAATTATTGGATAGCAGCTACATTAGCCTGCCCAGTAGCATAGAAGATATGTACAAAGGATATGGCAGTAGCTATAGAGATTGTGAGAATAATACCAAATCAGGAATAAAGCTACAGTTAGTCTTTGATTACCTGAATCAAGCGCTAGATAAGTTAAATTTTATGGAAGGAATAAGGTCGGATCAAGGTTATAGGGATTATCTGAACGGTTTATCAGCCAATGATTTGCTAATATTTGACTTGGGCTACTTTGTGCCTAGTTCTTTTAAACAGATTGATGAAGCAGGTGCATATTTTGTTAGTCGTTATAAGTCTGATACCAATATATATGATATAGAAACAAATCAAAAAATAGAGCTATTGGAGTATTTGGAAGGTCAATTATCTTCAGAAAAAGAAGTATTATTAGGAAAGGAAGTAAAAATTAAGGTAAGAATTATATGTCAAAAGCTAACTGAAGAACAGTCTATGGCTAGAAGAAGAAAGGCTAATAAATTAGCAAAGTCACATGGATATACATCTTCTCAAAAGAATCAAAAGTTATTAGATTGGTCAATATTTATAACTAATGTTCCAGAGAGTAAAATTAATGCTGAACAAATATTGACGGTTTATAGAGTAAGATGGCAAATCGAATTACTATTTAAACTATATAAAAGTCATATCAATCTTGATAAACTAAAAGGAAAGACAAATCCATTTAGAGTATTGTGCGAGCTATACGCAAAATTATGTGCTATTCTCGTATTTCACGGAATGATTGGCTGTGTAAAACTAAAAAAGAACACGGAGCTCAGTTTAACAAAGGCATTTATTGAATTGAAAAGGCGGGTTAGAGAGCTCTTTTTGATATTAAACAATATTGTCAATAATTTAAAAATTTTTCTAAAAAAGCTTACTATAATCTGGTCAAAGTTTTCTTTGAAAGACAGATATAGGAAGACCAGGGTATCTACTTTAAGCTCTCTACATTCCTTAACTTGACGCGTATGGTTTATTTAACACTCCCTCACATTCTGCGCCAAAGGCAGATAAACCACTGATATCGCCTAAGCCTGTTAATTTAAAAACGAAACCTGAAGCTCTTCCTGCAACAACAGTGACTAATGAAGCAGGAAAGCTACCAGCTTCTTCTGTTAAGGACCGTTGTAAAATGTTTGGTGGAGCGGCTACTAAATTTGAGAGGGGATCGGTATTAGTACGTTAAGGAAAGCACCACACACTTCCCTTCTTTTTCAAAATAAGTTTACCTATAGATCTGATTGTATTAAGATTGTTTAATACAATCAGATCTATTATATGCGTTTATCCAAGTATTACTTACCAACTCTAAAGGAAAAGCCTGCTCATGCTAAAATTATCTCCCATCAATATTCTTTACGTGCAGGTTTAATAAAGCAGATAGCATCTGGCATTTATTCCTGGTTACCACTTGGTCTCTTAGTGCTTAAAAATATTGAAGACATTATCAGAGATGAAATGAACAAATCCGGTGCTATTGAAGTGTTGATGCCTTGTGTCCAACCAGCAAATCTTTGGCGAGAATCAGGGCGTTACGATGATTACGGTAAGGAAATGTTACGTATAAGGGATAGGCATGAGGAAGACATGCTTTTTGGTCCAACGCACGAGGAGGTGGCAACTGATCTAATTAGAGATATGGTAAAAAGTTACAAAGATTTGCCACTTTGTTTATACCAAATTCAATGGAAGTTTCGTGATGAGGTAAGACCACGTTATGGCGTTATGAGGGGCAGGGAATTTTTGATGAAGGATGCATATAGCTTCGATGTAGATTACGAAGGTGCACTGAATTCATATAATTTGATGTACAAAACTTACATAAAAATCTTCAAACGCATGGGACTTACCCCAATTGGAGTTCGAGCTGATACGGGGCCAATTGGAGGAAATTTGAGCCACGAGTTTCATATATTGGCAAACACTGGTGAAAGCACTTTATATTACGACAACAAATTTTCTGAGTTGCTAGAAAGCGAAGATGTTGAAAGTTTGAAGAGTATATACGCAGTTGCAGATGATATGCATGATCCTGAGACTTGCCCTATATCACAAGAGCAGTTAAATGTTAGTAAAGGTATTGAAATAGGGCATATTTTTTATTTTGGCGACAAATACTCAAAGCCTATGAAGGCAAGTGTTACTTCTCAAGATGGAAAAAATGTCAATATACATATGGGTTCGTATGGCATTGGAGTTTCAAGGCTTGTCGGTGCAATAATAGAAGCTTTTCATGATGATAAAGGAATTATCTGGCCAGAATCGGTGGCTCCTTTCAGAATTGGTTTAATCAATTTACAAACGAAAGTAACGGAGGCTGCAGATAAAATATACAAAGCTTTGAAGAGCGATGAAGTGCTTTACGATGACACGGAAGGAAGTGTAGGAGTAAAATTTTCTAGAATGGATCTGATAGGCTTGCCGTGGCAAATAATTGTCGGAAAAAAGGCAATAGATGAAAAGATAGTTGAAGTAAAAAATAGAGCAACTGGAGAGGTAAAGGAAATGCAGATTGAGGAAGCAATAAATCACTTTAGCACAAAATGATACACGGTATCGGCACTGACATAGTATATATACCAAGAGTATCGAGGATATTACAAAAATACGGGGAAAAATTTCTCAATAGAATCTACACTGAGAAAGAAATAGAGCTAAGTAGAAAGTATAATAGTCAAGAAATGCGAGCAAGGTATTTCGCTAAGCGTTTTGCGGCAAAGGAGGCTTTTGTTAAAGCACGAGGTAGTGGTCAGGGTATTATAATGAAAGATATAGAAATATACAATGATGTAAGAGGCAAGCCATATCTTACCGTTAGCAAGGATTTTATCTCCAAAATTCATCTTTCTCTGAGTGACGATGGAGATTACGCTACTGCATTTGTTGTAATTTGCGTCTAGCAGATATTGTTTCAATTTATGCAGTTGACTTTATGCTATCTATATAGCTAAACCGACTTACAACAATTTGAAAAACCGTCATTCCGCTACTAGTTAGCGGAATCTATGCTGAGATACCGCGGCGGTATGACGGTTCGCGGTGGCATGACGATAAGCTCGTCATCCCGCTACGTGTTAGCGGGATCTAGAGATACCGCGGCAGCATAGCTATAGCATATGCAACAACTAAAAAAACATAGCAGTTTTTCTATGATTTTAGTATAATTCTAGCTTTACCTAAACAAAAAATTTATGGACTATATCTTAATGTATCTTTCCTTACCATTTTCAATTACTGAGAATTATTTATTAATTACTGCGTTGATTCCACTTTTAAGTGCGTTAGTTATTTTTTTTACTGGTAAATGGCCCGGAGTGAACAATAGTATTACTGTCACTTCTTCTGTACTTCTGTTTACGTATACGTGTCTGTGCACTTTATATTGGGTGTATGGTGATCATTCTCAATTTATCCTCATGGATTTTGGTAATAATTTGCACATTAGTTTAAAGCTAGAGTCTACCGGAGTAATATTCAGTTTATTAATATCGTTTTTATGGGTGCTGACCAGTATATATGCAATATGTTATATGCATAATAACTATGCTGATAGCAATCACTCAAGTTTTCTATGCTTTTTTTCAATATCAATTAGCTGTGCAATGTTTATTGCTTTTTCTGGAGATTTGCTCACTACATTTGTCTTTTATGAGCTTCTAACTATTAGTACATACCCTCTGGTTACTTACAACTCAACAAATGAATCAATGATTGCAGGGCGCTATTACTTTGGCGTGCTATTTTTCTCTTCTTTGGTATTGTTTTTTCCTGCAATAGGCCTTTTATATAATGAATTTCATACTTTAGACTTTGTAAGTGGTGGAATATTCAAATTTGATACTTCACTCATCACTTTCATTGCAGTGTGTTTTGCTATGCTGATTTACGGAATAGGAAAAGCTGCATTAATGCCAATGCATTTTTGGTTACCAAAAGCAATGGTTGCACCAACTCCTGTAAGCGCACTACTGCATGCTGTTGCTGTTGTGAAATCCGGAGTTTTCATCATCATAAAAGTTATATTATACACTTTCGGTATCGGTAACATGCAACGTTTTGCGCAGCAAAGTTGGTTTGCTGGAGGGTGGCTTCCGTACGCTGCTGGATTTACTATTATTACTGCATCATTGATTGCATTAAAGCAAAAAGAATTAAAAAAATTGCTTGCTTACTCTACCATCTCTCAATTGTCGTATATTATATTATTCGCTTCAATTTTTAGTGAGCTCAGCATGAGGGTTGCAATTTTCCAATTAGTTTGCCACGCATTTGCAAAAATCACTTTGTTTTTCGTTGCAGGAGCAATAATAACAAGAGCAGGTGAGAAGTATATAGATAAGATTTACGGTATAGGACGCAGTATGCCAATTAGCATGACAGCATTTGCTATAGGTGCGTTGTCTATGATAGGGGTGCCGCCTGCTCCGACTTTTTGGGGTAAATTTCTCATTTTTCAAGCTGTTTTCAACTCTGGCAATGTAATACTTTCTGTGTTTGTAACTCTAGTGTTAATTGTTAGTACTATACTCAACGCTCTGTACTTTTTACCGATAATTTACAACGCCTTTTTCTTAAAACCTTCTCAGAATTACTTTATTAAAAAAACACCAATTCTTCTAGTTTTACCTCCAGTTATTACTGCTACATGCACTTTGGTTATTTTTTTTAGCTACCAAGTAATATTTTAAAATCTGTATTTATAACCATTAACAATAAATTTAAATGGTATTATACCAGCCAGAGTTGCTTTTATATTCGACAAAGTGAAGCTAATCTCCACAGTATCCTCCTTATTTTGCTCGGTTGTAAAAACTACAGTAGCATTTCCAGCAAATGTAACTAGGTCCTTGGTCGATCGGTCAATAGATAATGTTATTACGTTTATGTTGGTAATTTTTCTTTTGGATGAAACAGCTTCATTATTCGTTTTTTCCTGAAAGCCTTGATGGATTTTATGTATAGAATTGTTTCTTATAAAATTTTCTTGGTACTTCGGTTCAACGGTCTTAATGGACTCGTATACTTCAATGTATTTACTTATTAAGTACCTCGCTGTGGAAGTGTATTCATCTTCCTTTTTACTGAAACTAAGCTTATGCATTGCAGAGAACTCATCTTCTGTGTGGTTCATATACTTCACAAAATTTAAATCTTTTTTAACAGGAAATAACAGGTATATGTTTAATGTTAATAAACATAAGCATACTAGGAGAAGCGATACTATTAATGCCATCCAAGATCTTTCTGCTACACAAAACAGATACCTATGGCAGTACCATTCGACTGCTTTACTGAAATAACTTTTGTTTTTTACTGATTCAAGCAATTTATCTTCCATAACACAATACTACCAGACCTAATCGGATCATTATAATAACAATAAGCTTAGATACTCTAAAAAAAACTTTAAAATATGTCTAAATTTTCCCAAATAGGATGAATGATTATATCACCTTGTTCTGCAATGAGGTAGAATTTATCGATTTTGCTCACATCTATATTTATCATTTTTACACTGAAATTTTCAGGATCATAAGTATTACTTTCTACACTTTTGTGATAATTATAATAATGTAATTTATTTTGATCATCAAAATAACCAAATTCATCAGCAAAGGTTCCCACTTTTCTACCTTTACCACTTTTGACTAGCTCAAATAGATCAATTACATGGTTTTGGGATCCAGGCTCAATAGGCCCTTCTGCAGCAAAAATTTAGGTGCATGACCAACGTATTCCTTAAATTTTAGATTATGAGTCTTTTTTACACTACCAAAATCCACAAACTTATATTCATCTGAAACGCCAGAATATTGTGGATCATACTTTTTATATTCAAAAAACTCATTACCTAAAAAATTACAAAACGTTAATTTATAATTATCATGATCGGATTTTACGACTTTAAGGTAATGAAAATCTCTAGGAATCCTTACTTCCTCTTCCGTGATATGATTACGTACAACAAACTCACCATTTAGCATATGATAGCCAATTTTTGGCAAAGTGGCTATATTGATTGCCTTGTTTAGCTTAAAATTTGCCTCATAGATGCCACTTAATAACTCCTTTCCTTTTTCTAAGGTGACGTCCTGGTCTAAAGCTATATTCTTGATTGAACTCAATTCTTTCTGCATATTCAGTATAGCTTTCGTCAAAACTTCTATTGATTGCCATACAGTTAATTTATTATCAGTCAAATTATATACTTCAAGTATTAAATTAACAGGATTTTATCATGAATTTATGTTAAAAGTATTATACTTTGTAAACTTATGTCATGATATTAACTACATTAGCTAAAACATGCTTTTTATCTAAGTGGAGTTGCTTAGCAACAACAAAAAGTTCATCTATTTTTTTCCACTGACTTAGCAGAATTTCAACATCATTTACCTCTCTCTTTATGCTTTCTAAAATGAAGGCCTGAATTATATATGATGCTAGTTCTAGTTCGATTTCGCTATTAATTACTTTATTAATCATATTGGGATTCTTTAAATCATGAAGAAATTTATAAAAGCACTTGTATGCTTCATAAGCATCACTACTTATTGCATTTATTATCATTCCTGGCATTCCAGGAAATAAAGTAATGATTTCATCAAATATTTGATCATCAAATTTACATTGAGATGAAACAACTTGCTTTGTTTCATCATAAGTTAATGGGAGTAAATTCAGCTGAAAGCACCTACACAAGATAGTGGTTTGTATATCATATGGCTTATGGCTAATTATAAATATCTTAGAATTTTTTGGCGGCTCTTCTAATATTTTCAATATTGCGTTTTTAGCGTTATTAGTCATTGCCTCTAAGCTATCTATTATAGCTATTTTGTGTTCTGATTGAATGGGACTTAAGTGTAGAAAGTTTTTCATTTCTCTGACTTTTTCTATTCCGATAGTATCACCTTCAACAATGTGTAAGTCCAATGCTACTTCATTATAGCTTTTTATGAGTAACCAATTGGAGAAGGATTTTGCAAGTGTTGCTTTTCCTATACCTTTTTTACCACAGATCAGCCAAGACTGAACAGATAAGTTGTTCATTAATTTTTTTTTGGCCTGGTTGTGACCTATTACTTTTTTCATTCTTTCTCCTATAGATCTTAGTTTGAAAATGCATTGTTTACTGTTTGTAATAAAATTGCACCTTCCCTTAAAACCTTAATCTTATCTTCGGTTAAGTCAATAATAGTAGATTCTATACCAGAAACTAATTCGTCATCTTCAATCACTGCAGATAAATGTTGCTTAATGGATTGTGGTATATCGTCTGCCTTACATACACTTTTTTCTCCTGAAATATTTATACTAGTTGCAACTATTGGAACTTTCAGTTTGTTTAGTATTGAAATTGCAATAGGATGCTCAGGAATTCTGATACCTATACTATCTTTAAAGAATTCGTTTGGCAATATGTTGTTGTTTTTAAGTGGTAAAATATAGGTAATTGGTCCAGGAGAAAAGTGGTTTATTAAATCAATATATCTTTCCTTTACCTTTGCTATTTTTGTCAAATTGTAAATATCACTAACAAATATAGACAGTGGTTTATTTTGAGAGCGTTTCTTTATCTGATATATTTTTCGTATAGATTCATTATCTAGTGCATTACAAGCAAGAGCATACACTGTTTCTGTTGGAAAACACACTAATAAATTGTTCTGTATTGCATTTATTATTTTAGATACCATATAGCTAAAAACTTATTCATAACAACTAGATCAGTTTTGTTGCACTGTATCTTATATAGTAACTGCTAGTTTTTGTAAACGTAATGCAACGCAGCTTACCATTTGTTATGCAGATTTGCTACAACCCAAACTCTTCATTGACTTTATCAATTATTGCCTGTGGTGGATCCTCTCCCCATCCTGAATACAAAATCTCTCCATAGTCTGCAACATCTATAGAGCCAGTTCTGCTTTTTGCTAGAAACATTTCTCTTTTCTCTTTATCAACTAACACATAATGCCACGCTGATTTTCCACGATCTTTACCACGGACTAAGTATACAAGATCTGACCTACTTCTTTTTGTTGCATCAGCAAAAGATCTTTCATTGACAGTTCTGCTTTTACTTTTTATGCCGCCACTTTCAGAAAAAGCTTCCTTGGATTCGGTTTTTTTGCCTGCTAATTCAGAAATTTTTCCTTTTTCCCCTAATGCCCGTTCTTTGGTGTTTTGAGACGAATACTTACTGGAAAAACCTTCCCCTGTACCGCCAGGAGTCCTGTTTGTGAAACGCTTAGTAAATGAATTATTGTCGTTGTTTTCTGCCATAAAAATCTCCAAACTTTAGATTGTAGAATCCAAACTTTTACTACACTTTATCATATGTTAATTAAATTAATATAAATGAAAAATAATATAGTAATTATTACAGGAATTACGGCCTCAGGTAAATCAGAATTATGCGATAACCTGATAGAAAAATATGGAAATATTAGTATAATAAATTGTGATTCAAAGCAGGTATATGAAGAAATTCCCATAATTACTGCTCAACCACCAAAGCAAGAAGTATTTTATAAACTATATGGTTATGTTTCAGCAAAAGAAAATTATTCCGTGGGTCTATGGTTAGAAGATTTAGAAAAAGAAGTTAATCACGCATTAGAAAATGCTCAAATACCTATCATCACTGGAGGAAGCGGGCTTTACATCAGCAGTTTAATCAAAGGCTTATCATCAATGCCACAAATAAGTCAGAAAGTGAGAAAAAACGTAAGTGAGCTCAGGAAAAATTTAAGTAAAGAGGAGTTTTACAAATTAGCGCTAAGCAAAGATCCAAGGATTCAAGGTAAAGTGTTCATGAATGACTCGCACCGCCTTTCAAGGGCACTTGAAGTTATCACTGAAACTGGCAAGTCAATTTTTGTATGGCAAAAGAATAGACAGCCTCCTTTATTCAATAATTTTAAGATATATACAATTCTGCCTAAACGTGAAGATGTATACCGAAAAATAAATTCTCGTTTCATTACAATGATTGAAAATGGAGCAATTGATGAAGTAAAAAAGCTACTTAGCATGAACCTAGCCCCACATTTGCCAGCTATGAAAGCACACGGAGTGCCAGAAATTATAAAGTACTTGAAAGGTGAGATTACTTTAGACGAAGCGATACAAATTGCTCAAACAAACACAAGACACTACGCGAAACGTCAGTATACCTGGTTTAAAAAACAATTTCTAAATGCTGAAGTGATTGATTGTGCAAACAAGCTCAAGATATTTTAATTCAGGCCGTGCTCATTACTACGAATAGGGGGTTCCATATTTTCCAGATGGTCGCTTACTTCTAGTGGATCGCCTAAACCATGCTCTATTTTTATTTTAAAAAATCCAAGCCTCTCGCACAATTTCTGAAAGTATTCTTTTATAATGTCAAATAAGCTTTTATCACCTATATTATAGTCCTTCAGTCTCTCAGGAACAGTAAGTGACAAGTTACCATTTGTGTATGTTACATTTTTATCATCTTGAGACTTAAGCGTGAATTCTAGTGAGCTGGATAGATCACACACCTTGTCACCGAATGTACCGTCACTCCTTTGGAAAAATATTGGTAATGTCATATCAGATTTAACACTCACATTATTTTGGCTAACACAGTCAATACTTATCACTTTTTCAGGTCTTTCTATTATGAATGAATGCTGGCTAAGTGCACCTTGAAACTCTATATGTACACCAGCTTCATATCCTGCTTGATTACAATTGATAACTAATTCTTCCAAGATAGAGTCACTTGGAACTTCTGCCTTAGCGTATTTGAACATCTCCTTAAAAACTTTTCTTGCAAATGGGCGGTAGTCTTCATTTTTACCTTCACTTTTTGGCAGTAAACTATCATGTTCTTTGTATAGCTCGGCAATCAAATCTCTACTTATACTTTTGCCGTTAATAACAAAATCCATTCTCTGAAAATCTAAGAACGCTGTATTACCAGAATTCGCTTCAGCATTGTCTTTACCAGCTCTTAACTTGCTAAAACCAAACTTTTCTGCTTGAGCTCTTAATGTAACTACTGGATTTTCCTTTTCTTCTGATATAGAGCTACTCATTATGAATACCTTGATATAGACTGCTGATAGTATAATAATACATAAAAATGATTAATAAGTTAATAAAATACCTACTATAAGCCCTATGATAGCAAATATAGTTAGGGGTAACTTAGGCTTACCGATGATTTTAAAAACAACAAATTCGTCATTCCGTTACGTGTTAGCGGCTGAGATACCGCGAATGAATCGCGGTATAACGTTAGAGAGCTGTGCTAGCTATAGTGCATACCTGACCATAAGGTGACAAGATTTTAAAAAGGCTCTATAACAGTTTTACACATGTATGAATCTCAATGAGCAATCAGATTTTTCTAAATAGCAGGCTGGAGAATATACCTAAGTTCCATTCCGCAATATTGCCTAAACTTTGTGGTGGGGACAAGGTGGTGGATCTGCTGTTTTATAAGCCACTTAGTTATGTGGATAGAAGCAAGTTACTATCTGATGCTCGAGTTGGAGAATTTACAACTTTCATTGCAAAAGTTTATGAGCATCAGTCGCCCACTTTTAGAGGTAGACCATATAAAATAGTCGTTGAAAGTGAGAGTCAGTATATATTCATAGTCTTTTTTAATTACTCAGTTAAGTATTTATATAAACTATTTCCAATTGGAGCGAATGTGATCATCAGTGGCAAACTCGAAAAATTTGCTGAACATTGGCAAATTACTCATCCAGATTACGTGTCGCTTGACATCAACCAATTTAAAAAAATAGCTTGCATAGAGCCAGTTTACCAATTATGCCGTGGCATTACCAATAAGCGCATTGGGAACATAATAAGCTCTAATCTAAAGGAATTGCCTGATTTACCAGAGTGGATAGATGATACATTAATCAAGCAAAAAAAATGGTTAAGTTGGAGGGAAAGCATCATAAAGTTGCACAGACCAAGCTCATTGGTGGAAGCTGAGGTTTGTAGAAAAAGGCTTGCTTATGATGAATTGTTTGCGTATCAGCTAGCGCTGAAACTTGCAAGAAAAAATCATGTGAAAGAAAGGGGAAGAGAATTTATAATATTGAGTAAATACAAAGAGCAAGTTTTAAATGAATTGTCGTTTCAATTAACAAATGATCAAACTCGTGCAATAGATGAGATCTCAGAGAGACAAAAATCCAAGTATCGCATGATAAGCTTGCTGCAAGGTGATGTTGGTAGTGGCAAAACCGTAGTTGCACTTTTTGCAATGATAAATGTGGTAGAAAACAACATGCAGGCAGCTCTAATGGCACCGACTACTATCTTGGCGGAGCAACATTATAATTGGATTGAGGAAGTTTTATCCTGTACCGATATAAAAGTTGCGCTGCTTACTGGTAAAACTTCGCGCAAGGAAAGAAAGATTATCATGAACGAACTTGCAAGTGGTGTTTTAAATATAGTGATTGGCACTCATGCACTATTTCAAGCTAACGTTACATTTAAAAATTTAGGGCTTGCAGTCATAGACGAGCAACAGCGATTTGGAGTGATGCAGAGAAATCGCTTGGTAGGAAAAGGAGAAAATGCCGATATACTTTTCGTTACTGCAACTCCCATTCCAAGAACTTTGCAGCAAGCTATGTATGGTGACGTTGAATGTTCAATTTTGAAAGAAAAACCAAAATCCAGATTGCCAATAAAAACTGTAACTATGAACATTAGTAGGGTGCCAGATGTTATTGAAAAGCTAAAAGGTGCTATAAACAGGGGCGAAAAAGCATATTGGATTTGTCCATATATAGAAGAAAACGAAGAGACCAATATTGCTGCAGCAGAGATGCGTTTTCAGGAATTACAAAAAACATTTCTTGATAAAGTCGGGATAATACACGGAAAATTGACTCAGGAGCAGAAAGATCAAGTTATGTTTTCCTTCAAAAGGAATGAATTTTCTCTGCTTGTTGCAACCACTGTGATAGAAGTTGGTATAGATGTGCCAGATGCAACCATCATGATTATAGAAAATGCAGAGCAATTTGGGTTATCACAATTGCATCAGTTAAGAGGCAGAGTAGGGCGAGGAAACAAGCCATCTTTTTGTGTATTATTATACGATAATTTAAGTAAAAGCTCATCTTCAAAGTTAAAGATCATGTGTGAGTCACAAGATGGATTTTACATTGCTGAAAGGGATATGATGCTAAGAGGCAGTGGAGATATTTTAGGCACAAAACAATCAGGATGTATGGAATTTAAATTTGCTGATTTATATCAGGACAAAGAGCTGCTCAATCTCGCGTATAATAACGCAAAAGGCGCAATGGCTGATTTTGAATTACTGCTTGATATATTTGAATATAGGAGTAGATTACATTTTTCAAAATTTCAGTAGAAAAACCAGGTAGCCCGCAGAAACAAAAAAACTTCCTTGACAAACTCCGCCAGCCCCCTTATCATAAAACTGAAGCTATTGTATTTGCTTTCGCCAATCTGCAGATTAAAAGGTAAGGATTACTTAATGTATCGGCGTCTTATGTTCAATTTTTTGCAGTATATAGATACTGTATGTCTTTACAAAACTTCATCTACATCTAGATTTTTATCTAAATAAGCTGAACGCGCTTATAAAGCGTTACAAGACATCAAAAAATGCCAATACTCGACAGAGATAGTAAAAGACTAGCTAACTCGGGGATTCTTTGTCTTTTTTTCTGCTTAGTAAATTTCTTAAACATTTGCAGCGTAAGTTAGTTGCAATTAAAAGCAGCTAAATCTTGCTTGTCAAGCGTTTAAAACATAAAAAACGCCAATATTTTAAAGCGGATAATAACCACGGGGCTTCTTTTGCCTTTTTTTTATTTGGTAAATTTCTTAATGTTTATGGATAAACGACAACCGTCATCCCGCTGCTTGTTAGCTGATGAGATACCGCGAATGAATCGCGGTATGACGGTGTAATGACGGTTAAGTAATTCGTTATCCCGCTGCTTGTTAGCGGAATCTGCTGTGGCGACATAAACTCAAATCATTTCAAATTTCAATCCAAAGAGGTATCATTATGTCAAACAACTTCAATTTTAAAGAATTTTTTAACCACTATGAAACAAATAGTACGTCAGATGATATACAAAGGTATTATTTGCTGTGGAAATCAGTAATAGCGCAGGCAATGATTGATGCAGCAAGTCACTGCAAAAAAACAGAAAGCTTGGTAGAAAAACGTAAGGCAATTTCTTGGTTATCAGACTTTAGTCAAGATTTTGTGCACACATGTATATTGGCTGATTGTGATCCGGTATACGTAAAAAATAAAATACAGCCAACCTTAAAAAGCCTTACTAGATAAAGCCTTTTTATATACTTAATGAGGTTTACTCCTTTTACCGAAAAAAATATAATTCAATCTCCTATCTATAGTTGCCTCTATATCTTTGATTAATAGCTGCTTTATCATGTTTACTTTTCGCTTTGCATCTTGAGCTTGACGCTCATTGTTACCACTGTTATTGCTGTAATTATTCTTATCACTATAACTACTGCCACTTGGTTTGCTACTGTTACTGAACTCACTACCCTTTTTTCTTCTTGTGTTGAGTATCTGTATTATCTTTTCCTTTAAAAAGGACTTCCAGCCTGTGCCAAGTAATAATTTATAGAGAAAATGCGGAGTAAGAAACGCCACTAATATTCGAATAGAAATTCCGTAACCGAGATCTTCCCTATTTTCATAATACCACTTGCAATATTGAAACAAACGGTAAAACGCATTTTTGAAAGAGCAAAATTCTACAGCATACCAAAAACCATTGCTGAGAAACATGAGCACAATGCTGAATGTGTAAAGATACATTGTGAAGAGAAACAGTTTCACAATTATATCTTTTAGACTACCTAATATATAATTCAATAATCTTAATTTATAGAAAAGTGATATCATTTCACACCCACTTCAACATGGCTGGGGTGGAAGGATTCGAACCTTCGCGTGGCGGTATCAAAAACCGCTGCCTTACCACTTGGCTACACCCCAATACTACTTACATCAATAACACTATTAGCCCAATTAGTAAAAGATTTATTTGCTTTTTCTATGGGCATCACAGCAATAGCTGGCTGATCATAAGAATGCATTGCTTCAATTTTTTCTACAATTTTATCAACTTGATCATTTTTGCTTTTCATAATTGCTACTACTTCACAACTATTACTAATTTTACCTTCCCATAAATACAGAGAATTCACTTCGGGAAATATATTTACACATACAATTAATTTCTCGTTTAACAATTCTTCAGAAATAGTTTTAGCTTCTTCAAAATTTGAAAAAGTTGTATAAATCAAAACTAAACTACTCATTAGAATCTATATAAACGCACTGCTACTATACTCTACCGAGGTTTATTCATCAAGAGAAAATAACGCCAGCGCGTACTGTATGAACATTTGTTTGCAAAGGTAGTATGTTAAGTGTTATAGCTAGTTTGCCTCAAACGTAAAGGTGTCATCCCAGTGCCCCTGTGATGTCATTCCAGTGCTTGACACTGGAATCCAGTTTTCCATATAATCTCATCGAAAACGTTGTAACCATTTTCTATGCTAGTTTGCTTGTAAACAAGCAAACTTTCCTGGATCCAAGTGGGCTTTGTTGCATCACACTTTATGAGATGGTGATTTATGGTAAATTCATGTAACTATCTCAAATTTAGCCATACCAATATCAGTGAATTTATTAAGCAAATAGCATTTGATTAGCAGTTCTTTTTCTCGATTTATCTCAGATTTATTCCTAAAACTAAATCCGAATATTTGCTTTAATCTTGAGAAAAACCCTTCAATATAAGATCTTTTCCCATAATTTACTTCTTTTTTCCATTCTTTCATGCCATCTTCACCGTATAATTTTATTAACCTAATAGCAGCATTCCTGTCAGACATATAATCTATTTCTGGATGTTCTGCCGCATTGTTTATTGGTGGAATTTTTGTCTTTATATCATATTCGTTACACAACTTATAAAACTTGTGCCTATCACATGCTCTATCTGCATATAGTGCTTTTATGGCATGCTGAAAATCAACTTCTTTTAGCAAATCACAAGCTCCATAGTGATCAGAGTAGACACCGTTACTGTATTTTACAGCTATGGCTTTTTTGTTGTTTATATTCAACATTACGTGCAATTTTCTCGTTTGCTCATAGCCACGATATTTTCTGTCAGTGCTATTTTCCTTGCTGTGACCAGGAGTGTTGTTGTATATACTAATTCCTGTACTGTCTATAGCAATTTCGATATCTTCCATATTATTTTCTGCAATCATTTATCTTAATATTAAGTTTCTTAAACCTTCTTGATGCTTGTGAATAGCTGATAACTTCCAAATCTCTTCCTATTTGTTGCAAATACCCTTTTATAAACCCGACTGTTTGTCTTAAACCAATTCTAAAGAAACTGACGATTATATGCACCAAAATCACAACTTTATCACTATAAATATAGTTGCCGCCCTGCATTTTTGGACAATTCTCGTACCAATTTTCTATGGCGTCATTGATATAACAAAAAATGCTTCCTCTTTCTTGGAGAAATTTGTTATATTCATGGCAGTTACTGACTCTCATTTTTTGTGGCATATTTTTTCTTCAACAGTTAAATGGCTATTTATAATGAATTTTGTCAGTAACTGCCAGTTCTTTTCACTTGAGCGATGCAACAAAGCCCACTGGGATCCAGTTTCACCTTGTGATGGTGTCATGAAAGTAGCTGACACTGGTTTCCATCCAAGACGGTGTCATTCCTTACTATTACCCACAAATATAAATGGACTAAAAAGTAAAATATTACAATATTAAAGTTTGCAAATATTGAGGGTGTAAAATGGCAAGTAAAAGTAGTGAATGGGCTAAAAATGAATTTGGAGATAAAAGATTAACTGACCGATTAGTAAAGATTGCTGATAGTTTGATAAGTTTACCTGAAAGCTCAATTAATGAGGCATGCGGAAGTTGGTCAGAAGCAAAAGCAGCATACCGTTTTTTTCAAAATGAGAATGTAAAAGAAAGTGATATTTTAGCTACACATATTAATAAGACGGTTGAGAGAACAAAAGCTCACAAGAGGGTTCTTGTCATTCAAGATACCAGTTACATTGTATATAATAACCATAAAAAAACAAGCGGATTAGCAAATTTGTCCAGTTATGATACTGCAAAAGGTATTATAATGCATACAGCTCTTGCCGTTAGTATAGAAGGTTTGGTACTAGGGATACTAGATCAAAAAGTTTATTCAAGACCTGAAGAAACTGAGAACCTTAAAAAAAAGAGCGATCGCATTGAAGATAAAGAAAGCGTAAAGTGGTTGGAAACTTTAAGAAAAACAAATAATATTATTGATCCAACTCAAACTGAGACTATAACTGTATGCGATAGAGAAGCAGATATATATGACTTTTTTGAGCTTGCACATAATCTTAATTCGGCAGTGCTAGTTAGAGCATGCAGAGATAGAGCAGTAAATAGAAAATCTCGATATCCTGAAAAAGGTGAGCAGAAGTTATGGGCATTTATTAAATCCTCTCATTGTGCAGGTACGGTAGAAGTTGAAGTTCCTGTAAAAGATAATAAGCCAAAAAGAACAGCACGTTTGGAAGTTAGATTTGGAAAGTTTATGATGAATCCATCTAAGAATAATATTAGGCATAAGACGGAAGAACTACCTAAATTACCACTTTATGCAGTTTATGTTGTTGAGAAAACTCCCCTTCCCTTAAAAAACCGCTAGAATGGATGCTATTAACGAATCTTTCAGTTAATACTTTCGATGAAGCTGTTGAAAAAATTAGTTGGTATTGCCTTAGATGGAAAATAGAGATATTACATAAAATTTTAAATTCGGTCTCAAAGTTGAAGAATGTAGGCTTGGAATAGCAGAAAGACTAATGAGATATCTAACAGTTATGAGTATTATTGCTTGGAGGATCTTCTTTATTACATCAATTGCAAGAGCTAACCCAACATTACCATGTACTACCTTATTAGCTGAAGAAGAATGGAAAGTTTTATACGTTAAAATACACAGAAAACCATGTCCAAGTGTAGTTCCCAACATAAAAGAAGCTGTTTCATGAACTTGGAGGCCATTTAGCAAGAAAAAATGACCCAAAACCAGGACCAATTACTCTTTGGAAAGGATATAAACGTCTCTTTGATTTAGCAGAAGGATGGCGACTTGCTCACGAACCTCATATTTGTGGGTAATAGTAAGTTGTTAGGGGGATCTGGAGATACCGCGGCGGTATGACGTAGGGAAATCTTACTTATTATAGCTATAGTTCTACATGAATTACAAAAGTAATATTTACTAGATCTTAATATTTTAGATCTATATTTTAATAAATAATGAGCTGTAATTAGTATGAATAATCCATTTAAAAGTGAGAACTATAAAAACTCGATTCTCTGATCAAAGCTGTAAAGCTAGGAAATGCAGAGAAACAATATAACAAAACGTTAAGGGATTTATCTCATGCATTAGAAGGTTTTACAGGTGAGGCAAAAGGTATAGCTGAGTTTGTTATATATACTGACTTGAACAATTATGTAGAACAGCCATTAGGTCTTTTTAAAACATTAATGAATAGAATTTTGGGAAAAAATTTTCCAACCAAGAACAGTAGTATAAGTAATTTTGTAAATGATGAGTTGTCAAGTTTCACTTTAGAAACAGCAGCTAAGTATACAAGAATTTTAAAAAAATTGATCTCTTGGAACAATTAGAAAAAGATTTCAGAAAAAATAATATTTTAAAAGATTCTTTAAATTTAGAACAAAGTGAAAAGAGTCAAGGAAAAGATAGATCACACGAAGTGAGTTTGGAAGGTAGAAAGCAAAAGGAAGGTACTTTTGAGCTGCGAAAAGAAGAACAGCCGAAAGAAAAATTAGGTGGTAATCGCATGAGGCAAATAAAGCGACCAACAACAGCACCTCCGGCTGCTCCAGATTCGAGGAAGGTACGCTTTAAATCAGAAATATCCTCAGATGGAGAAAGCAAGGCAAAGTCTACATCTTCTTTACTAAAAGGAGCTAATAGTTTTAGTATGCCTGATGCTAAGGAAAATCCTTCTGAGGATTCAGGCTATGAAAGTTCATTAGATCAGGGGTCTGAATATGAAGACATATCAAATTATCAAGAGAAAAAGCAAAAGGAAAATCCTTTATATGAGCAGAGAGAAGATTCAGGCTATGGAAGTTCATTAAATGAAGAGTCTGTATACAAAGAGATATCAAATTATCAAGAGAAGAAGAGTAAAATTTTAATAGAAAATTCGCAGAGTTCAAAATCGCCCAAAGAAGAGCCAATTTATGCAACAGTTCCTAAAGAACATATAGAAGCAAAAAGAGAACGTAAGCAGAAACAACAACCTCAATCCCTCGTACCACCAAAACCACCGCAAGTGCCAAAAAAAATGTTTACTACTGGTCAAGAAGTTAGACAAGAATCGAAAGTGGTAATCAAAGATAAACCTGCAGTACCGCCAAAGCCTAAAAATCTAAGCCGTGCTAATCAAAAAGTAAGCACAGAGCCAAAAGTAGTAGGAGTAATTCTTAAAAAATCAGCTGAAAGAGTACCACTAGAATCTGAAAATCAAGACAATAGGAAATCAGCACAAAAAGCTGCTGGTAAGGCGATACCAAAAGTAGCAGCAGCTACTATGAAAGGAGGAGCTAATCGCGAGATGGGCAGTAAAGTAAAGGCATTAAAAGAAAAATTTGAGCAAAATCAAGCAAAAGGAAATGCTAATGTACAGCTTGCTGAAAGCAAAACCACTCCAGCAGCACAAGCGGATATCGGTGTGAAGAAAAAACAATCTCATTCATTTCTAACAGAGAATAAAAGATCTGCAACGAAACACGTAACAGCAAAATCTGATCCAAAATCTCATATCAGCAAAAATTCCCTTCTCACGCATGCAAATGTAAAGGAAATGGTTGCACAAATTGAGAAAGGAAAAGGAGGAAGATAGTAACATTTGGGAAAAAAACATATGTGTCAAGTCAAGAGATTGTGAGCAAATTTAGGAAATTATAGCTAAACTGACTTAGATTTACCGACAATTTGAAAAACCGTCATTCCGCTAACTATAGTATTTTCAAAAGCGAATGATAAAGGTATAATATGTTTTTTTAAAGTAGGGAAAGCGATGGTATATAGTGTAGATTTAAGGGAAAAAGCAGTGTCTTTGGTAGAAAAAGGAAAGTCAAAGGTTGAAGTTGCAGAGGTTTTTGAGATAGGGATAGCAACACTATATAGATGGCTAAAAAAGAAAGCTACTGGCCAAGGTCTCAAAGCGGTAAAAAGTACTGGTTTTATTCGAAAAATAGATCCAGAAATACTCAAAGAATATGTCAAAAAACACCCAGATCACACACTAGCAGAAATGAAACAAAACCTTGGCTTTGGGATAAGTGCAATTTGGTATAGATTAAGACAGCTAAAAATAACCTTTAAAAAAAGTCACATTCTATCAAGAGCGCAATCAAGAAGATAGGCAGCAATTTATCGATAAAGTCTCAAAAATAGACCACTGTAGCATTTTATATATAGATGAAGCAGGAGTTGATAATAGACTATACCGAGAATATGCACGAGCTCCAAGAGGAGAAAAAATATATCCTGATGTTCCAGGAAAAAAGCGGGAAAGAGTGAGTATAATAGGTGGATGAGAAGTTTATTGCACCAATGACCTTCACAGGAGGGTGTAATAAAGATATATTTATGTATGGTTAGAGCGAAGATTACTTCCACAATTACAGCGTGATACAACCATAGTTATGGATAATGCTACATTCCATAAAACTCCCAAAACAAAGTCATTAATAGAGTCTTTTGGCTGTCATTTGCTTTATCTTCCAACATATTCACCTGATCTAAATCCGATAGAGCATTGTTGGCACACCATCAAAAGTTGCCTCAGACCTCTAATGCATCAATGTACAGACTTACACCTTTTAGTTGGTAATACCATTTTAGACGTTTATCATTCGTTTTAGAAAATACTATAGTTGAAATAGCGCAGTTACTCACCCCATAAATTTGGTGCTCTCTTTCAATCAAAGGTGTCTTGCTGCTTGAAATGTTTTCTTTGTAAAAATTTGGCTTATCTTTATATCATCTCATTCAAACAGCATTAACATAACTTATGCCTTTTTTGGATGTAGAAATTTTCTAGGAATTGTCTTTTTGAATTCTATGGTATTTTGTTTAACATTGAAACAGGAGGCCAGTGTCACGCACTGGCATGACACCCATTTGTTCCTATAGTTGTCTTTTCTCGTCTACCTTATTTTGCCACTCTGCTGAACAGATACATAAAGAAAGTGGAAAATTGGACATTCTCAACTCGGCTCCTGCAGATTAAAAATTAAGTTGAATAAAAATTGGATTTGACGCAGTTTTTTCCCATAGTTTAAGAAATTAAAAGTTTAACGATTAGAATTATAATTACAAACCACAATAAAAAATAGACTTTTCCATTTGATTTATTTTTAATTTGGATGTTTTCTAATTTTTTATCAGCTATTAGGTTCAATTTTTCTATAAGGCTAAATATCCCTTGGATTGTTTTTACAGGATAAGAACTTCTAATTTTTTCCCTATACCCTATTTTACTTTCATGTTGACTGCTTATCCACGCTTCAACTACTTTCCACATATTGATTTCTGGGTAGATCTTTCTACATGTCCCTTCCAGTAAAATCATAGTTTTCTGCAGCAATAACAATTGTGTTTGAACTTTCATATCAAAATCACCAGTTATTTTTAATAGCTGAGCAAGTAAACTAGCAAATGAAATCTTCTGTATAGGCTGCCCAATAATGGGTTCACCTATTGCCCTGCAAGCTGTGACAAAATTTCTATGCTGTGATGAAACGTAACCAGCTTTAAAGTGCATTTTTGCAACGTGATCATAATCCCGATTTAAAAAGCCTTTGAGTATCTCTATAACGTAATAGCATGTCTCACGATCTATTCTACCCATGATTCCACAATCCAGAGCAATAATATTGTTATTACTATCAACCATTAGATTTCCAGGATGCATATCAGCATGAAAAAAACAATCCCTGTATACCTGATTACAAAACGATTCTATAAGATTGATAGCTATTTGCTTATGATTATTCAGTTTTTCAACTTCGTATATTGGCGTTGCTTCTATCCATTCTAATGTTAAAACCTTTTTTGCAGTTCTATTCCAATCTATTTCAGGTACATAAAAACCTCTGTCATTTTTTGTGTTTTCCTTTAGTTCCGAAGAGTGAGCAGCTTCAAAACGTAGATCTAACTCTAATCGGCAAATTTCAGCAAAAGTTTTAACTAATTCAATTGGCCTCAGCCTTTTTGATTGTTCGCTAAATTTTTCTGCAATTTCTGCAAGCCAAGAAAGCATTTTTATATCTCTTGAGAATGTTTTCTCAATATTTGGCCTTAAAACCTTCACAGCAACTTCCTTACCCTCAGTTGTAACCGCTCTATGCACCTGAGAAATCGATGCTGCTGCAATTGGCTTTTCAGAAAAGCTTGAAAAAATGTCGCTCAATTTACAATTAAACTCACTTTCTATAGTTTTAACTGCTATTTTATGTGAAAATGATGGCAATCTATCACATATCAATAACAAGTTATTTGTTATATCTTCATTTAAAACATCAGTACGTGATGAGATAGACTGCCCAAACTTAATGAACACCGGACCTAATTTTTCAAGAGCACACTTTAGCTTGTGGCCTTGTATTTTATTTATTGATTTTTTTGATGGTGGAAGTAAATAAGGTAATATATTGTAACGCGTCAGCACCGTAGTTATGTGCAGAAGACGCAAAATATTTTGAATCATTTCGCTGCGTAACTGCTAAATATTTCATTTAGGGTTCTATTTTTCATAATCTCATCAGGCTTGCCTTGGCAATAGATAGTATTATTTATACAAATTATGTAATCTGAGGATGGTAGAGCAGAGTTAAGATCATGAGAAGTCATAAGAATCGATACCAATCGTTTTTTTGCTATTTTATTTATAATATCATAAAATTTAGCCCGCGCGTTAATATCCATTGCACTAACTGGTTCATCTAGAATGATCAAGTCAGGCTCTGCAATTAAACAACGTGCAAGTAGCAATAATTGTGTTTGCCCTGCAGAAATTTCTAACACTTGATTCTTCAAAATGTTACCGATACTAACCAACTCTATCGTTTCTGTAATAATGGATTGATTTTTCTTTAGTCTTTTCAAGGAGCTATTTAAAAGGAAATATTCAACTGTTATTGGCATCAAATTACTAATACTAAAATTTTGCGGCATATAGCCAATTTTTATGTTGTCAGCAAATACGATATTACCGGTACAGCTTTTATTTATGCCAGCAATTGCTTTCACTAAAGAGGTTTTACCTCCACCATTTGGACCAAGTATTGTAATTATGTCTCCTCTTTCCATGAACATATTGATATTGTCAAGGATTCTTTTACCATCATATGTGAGAGCAAGATTTTCTATTTTTAGAACACGATTATTGACATTATTCAATTTATTGACAAAATTTAACTTCTTCTCAACGTTTATATGAGACATTTACTGACTTTTTTTCTATTACTTTCATTTACACTATACTATAATATCGCCTTTTCATCCAATTTAAAAGTTGTAGCTACAATCAAACCTATCCACTCACTTGTAGCTTCTATTACAGAAGGGATTTTAGAACCGGAATTGCTTGGCTATGCAACATCTGCGCATAATTATATATTAAAGCCATCTGATGCGAGTAATTTAGAATCAAGTGACGTTATATTTTATGTTGACGATAACTTAGAGACGTTTGTTCAAACTTTCGCCAAAAATAATAAAGAACTAGTGCAATTGTCAAAGGCAATCAACCTACTTCCTACTCGGCCACATTCATTTTCTAGAAAAATTACTCACATTAAAGATGAAAAAGATTTACACATTTGGCTGAGTCCCGAAAATGCAAAGAGCATGATACTTTCTGTAAGTGCAACATTGTCTAACATAGATAAAGAAAATTCCCATCGATACAACTCTAATGCAACAAAAGCTATAAAAAAAATAGACCAAGAAGTAAAAGAAATTATGAAAGAACTGAATGATTTTAAAAATCAAAAATATATCGTCACTCACGATGCTTATCAATATTTTGAAAAATATTTTGGTTTAAATCACCCAAGTGCCATTCTTTCCATAGAAGAGGATTCTTACATAGGTATGAGGAGTTTAATGAAGCTAAAAAAGATAATGAAGGAAGAAAACGTTAAATGTATATTTGCTCATTCACAGGAAGACAGCATAAAGCCTAATGCTCTTTCTAATGACGCAAAAATGGTAGTTCTTGATCCTATTGGATCAGACATAGAGCCTGGAAAAGATGCATATCTAGCTATAATCAATAACATTGCACAAAATTTTAAGTCTTGTTTTGTTGAGTAATAAGTTCCCTTTTAGCTTACTGTTTTATTGTTCTGCATTTATTTGTCCTTTACATATTATGCAGGTTTAGAATTATGCTTTATTCTTACGTTTATGTCTTGGCCCAATACAATCAATAAGTTAAGCAAGTATTCTAAGGAGAACCCTTCGATTTTTGACCTATTGATTTGAGATACTTTAGGTTGATCAATCTTTAGAGCGTTTGCTGCTTTTTTCTGTGTTGTGTACTTCTTACTTATTAATTGTGCAATGACCTTTATTAATTTCAGTTTTGTATCTTTCACATCCCCCAACTCTACTATTATAGGATAACTTAATTGTAAATTTTGCATAATAATAAAATCCCTTATAAAAAAATTACTTTAGTTTTTCTTCTTTAAATAACACATGCCTTCTGACTACTGGGTCATACTTCCTAAACTCCAGTTTTTTGGTAAGCTTTTTTGGATTACGCTTTTTTACATAAAAATAACCTGTTGATTTTTCTTCACCAGTTTTTGTTGTCTTGATTGCAGTGCTAACTAACTTAACGAGCAAAGAAGCATTTTTTTTCGCCATACTTATAATGATATAATAAATTCTATGCGAGTTTATTACGCAAAACACTAAAAGTCAACCGAATAATGCAGATCGTAAAATTCTTGACAATCAACAGTGCATTAAGTAGCATGAAGTTAACTTCAGAATGAAAAGCAAACGGTAAATAAGTGGTAAATAGTGGTAAAAGGTTATTATTGATAGAAAATTCCACCTGTTCTAATGAGGTAAGAGTTGCCTTGTCAGTTAATAATAAGGTTGTAGAATTTGAACAAGAATTCAAGGAAAAAAAACAATTAAGAGGTAATGTATACGTTGCTTATATAAAGCGTATAGAGCCTTCTTTGCAAGCCGTATTTATCGAATATGGAAAAAATAAGCAAGGTTTTTTGTCTTTTTCCGAGATATCTCTAGATTACTTCAATATTCCAGAAAAAGAAAAGGAAACTATCTTTGAGAGCTACTCAAATGACGATTATACAGAAAAAGGGAACGATACCATAGCAAATGTCTCTTCAGATTCTGCAGCTAGTAAGAATGTCAACGAGTCAGGTAGTGGTTTTGTAAGAGAGGTACCTTTATATAAAAAATACAAATTACAAGATGTTATTTCAGTAAATCAAAAAGTATTGGTTCAGCTAACTAAAGAGGAACGAGGCAATAAAGGAGCTTCATTTACAACATACATAACTTTAGTGGGTAGATACTGTGTTTTCATGCCAAATTCCATGAGTAAAGGTGGAGTGTCTCGGAGAATTGAAGATGCTAATGTCAGAAAGCAGTTAAAGGAGATACTGAGTTCAATAAACTTGCCAAAAAGGTCAGGTTTAATAGTAAGAACTGTTGGTTCAGGAAAAAATAAGAAAGAAATTGAGCAGGATTACAATTACTTATCCTCATTATGGCAGAGCATTCAAAAAAATGCCTTCTCTGTAAACGTTCCATCATTAATTTACAATGAAGCAGATGTAATTATGAGATCTGTTCGTGATTTTTGTAGCGATGGTATAGAAGTTATAGTGTCTGGAAAGGAAGCTTTTGAGGCAGTTAGGCAATATGCTAACAATGCACTAAAAGGTAGTAAGTTGCGCTATAGATTGTATAGAGGTTATGCTCCGATCTTTACTTACTACGGAATCGAAGATCAAATTTCTGAGTTATATAGCAATAGAGTAGAATTGCCATCTGGTGGGTCTTTGATAATAACTTTAACTGAGGCGTTTGTTTCAATAGACGTAAATTCAGGAAAGATGACAGGAGAAGATAGCATAGAAGAAACAGCTTATAGAACCAACATGGAAGCAGTACCTGAAATATCAAGACAGGTGAATCTTAGGGGCCTATCAGGATTAATAGTAGTCGATTTTATTGATATGTTGAAATATCAGTATTGCAGAGCTGTTGAGTCTGCTATAAAGCAAGCGTTTAAAGATGATAAAGCTAAAGTTCAATTTAGCTACATAAATGACTTTGGTTTAATGGTATTTTCAAGACAAAGAATTAAACCAAACATACAAGAAATTAATACTACAGAGTGTTTACACTGCAAAGGTACTGGAAGAGTAAAATCAAACGAAGTAATTGTTTCATCAATACTAAGGGATTTACAACATATTGCTAACAAGAATCGAAATAAGTCTTTTGATTTAGTAGCACACAGTGCAGTTATAGCGCACATTTTTAATAACAAACGCAATACAGTTTCTACAATCGAAAAAGAGTTTAATATTACATTGAACGTTAGTATTGATAACAGTTTAGATGTAAATACATTTGTTTTAAAACAAGGAGATGATGTTAATTTAAACGGTTATAAGCCATTACAGAACTCTGGATACCAAATTGGGGATAGCAGCAATGAAGAAGCTGATAATTCAAATAAACTACGAGGCAATTTTTGGCTGACTAAGTGGCTTTCGCGCCTTTTAAGTTCTAATAACTAATTAGAAACCTAAATTGGGCTTGTAATTAATGAGCCCTATACTTATATATTCTTATATCAGATAATATTTACAATGGGGTACTCATTATGGGAAGAGCAATAGGCATAGATCTCGGAACAACAAATTCTTGTGTTGCAATAATGCAGGGCAAGGATACAAAGGTAATAGAAAATAAAGAAGGGGCAAGAACTACTCCATCTATAGTTGCATTGACTTCTTCAGGAGAAAGGTTGATTGGTGCTCCAGCAAAAAGGCAAGCAACCACCAATGCAAGTAATACCTTTTTTGCTACTAAGAGATTAATAGGCCGTCAATATAGTGATCCTGAGATGAAAAATCTAAGTGTACCATACAAAGTATTTGCAGCAAAAAGTGGTGATGCATGGGTTAAAACAACTGATAATAAAGAATATTCTCCTAGTCAAATTGGTGCATTTATACTACAAAACATGAAAGAGGCAGCAGAAGCTTATCTTGGAGAGGAAGTAAAAGATGCTGTGATAACAGTGCCAGCATACTTCAACGACTCTCAACGTCAAGCAACAAAAGATGCAGGAAAAATTGCCGGATTAAATGTACTCAGAATAGTAAATGAACCGACTGCTGCAGCACTTGCTTATGGTCTTGATAAGAAACATGGGCACACAATAGTAGTATATGACCTTGGTGGTGGTACATTTGACGTTTCAATACTTGAAATAGGTGATGGAGTTTTCGAAGTGAAAGCAACAAACGGTGATACCCATCTTGGAGGTGAAGACTTTGATAATGGAGTAGTGAGTTATTTACTAGATGAATTCAAGAAAAGTAATGGCATTGATTTGAAAAATGATCCAATGGCTATGCAAAGAATCAAAGAAGCTGCTGAAAAAGCGAAAATTGAATTATCAAGTGCAATGGAAACGGAAATAAATCTACCGTTTATTACAGCTGATGCAAGTGGTCCAAAACACTTAAATATGAAATTAACGAGAGCAAAACTTGAAAGCTTAGTGAATGATTTAATCGAAAGAACTATGGCTCCTTGTAAAAAAGCTCTTGAGGATGCTGGTTTATCTGCTAGTCAAATTGGCGAAGTGGTTCTTGTTGGTGGCATGACTCGTATGCCAAAAGTCATAGAGAAAGTTAAAGAATTCTTTGGCAAAGATCCACATAGAGGAGTTAACCCTGATGAAGTTGTAGCAATTGGAGCTGCAATACAGGCGGGGATCATTCAAGGTGATGTAAGAGATGTGTTACTACTTGATGTGACCCCACTTTCTCTTGGTATTGAAACTCTAGGAGGAGTATTCACTCCACTTATTGAGCGTAATACTACAATTCCTACTAAAAAATCTCAGGTGTTTTCAACTGCAGAAGATAACCAAACAGCTGTTACAATTAAGGTGCATCAGGGTGAAAGAAAACTGGCAGTTGATAATAAGCTACTCGGTCAGTTTAGTTTGGAAGGGATACCTCCTGCTCCGCGCGGAAGGCCACAAATTGAAGTGACATTTGATATAGATGCAAATGGAATAGCACACGTTTCTGCAAAAGATAAAGCTACTGGAAAAGAGCAAAAAATACGCATTCAATCTTCAGGCGGTTTATCTGATGATGAAATAAATCGCATGGTAAAAGAAGCTGAAGAAAAAGCGCAAGAAGATGAAAAGCGCAAAAAGTTTATTGAAGTGAAGAATCAAGCGGATAGCTTAGTCCATTCTACAGAAAAGTCTCTGACAGAGTATGGTGATAAAGTTTCACCAGAAGATAGATCTGCTATTGAAAATGCAGTTAACGAATTAAAAGAAGTTAGTAAATCTGATAACATTGATGACGCTGATTCAATACAGCAGAAAGTTACTAATCTTTCTCAATTATCTATGAAACTTGGAGAAGCTATGTATCAAGCATCTCAACAAAATAGTGCTGAAAATGGCTTTTCATCAGAAGGAAATCCAAATGATAAAGAGGAAAAAGTAGTAGATTCTGATTATCAAGACATAGATAATAAAGAAGAGAATAAGTAATTGCGATTGTCATCCAAGTAGCTGATACTGGGATGACAAGAGGAGCATATTGTTGCTTAAAGAAACCATTATGGATATTATTAAAACGATAGAAGAAAAGATACACGATTCGATAGATGTAATTGATATCAACATTATCGATGAATCAGCAAAGCATGCTGATCATTATTTTGCTTCATCTTCAACACTACCTTCACATATCAAGCTAATATTGATATCTGACAGCTTTATCGGAATGAACACTCTCAAAAGGCATAAATTGATCTATGAATTATTAAAGAGTGAGATAGAGCTAATACATGCAATTTCTCTTCACTTGTATACGCAAAACGAGTACAATTTAAAAAATAAATAATAAAAATGTGAAGGAAGAGTCTTTATTAGTTAAAGCAGGAAGAAAATTTAAGGACTATAAAGGTTCTATGAACCCGCCAGTTTATCATTCTTCTACCATATTATTCCCTACTTACAAGGACTACTTAAATGCAGCAAATGGAGAAAGTATATACGATGTAATCAACGATGATGTTGCAAGAGATTACAGCTATAGTAATGTTGGTACTCCCACTGTTCATTATTTTTCAAATGCACTGGCTGAAATTGAAGGGAGTGGACAAGCGCTTATTTTTCCTTCCGGACTATTTGCACTTACTTTTGCTATTTTGACTTTCACTAAAGCAGGTTCTCATGTTTTAATTCAGGATAACAGTTATTACCGACTCAAGAGATTTGCCGAAAATGAGTTACCAAACAGGGGAATAGAAGTAACTTTTTATGATCCAACACAGGATATAACTGATTTAATTCAGAGTAATACTTCATTGATAATGATCGAGACTCCTGGTTCTGTAACGTTTGAGATTTCGAATATAGAGCATATAGTAAAAGTTGCTAAAGAACGTGGAATCGTAACCGTTTGCGACAATTCATGGGCCACTCCTTTGTTATTTAAGCCGCTTGATTATGGAATTGATGTTGCACTATATGCGGTAACAAAGTATCTAGCCGGTCACTCAGATTTATTGATGGGGACTATGATTGCTGAAGGTGAAATTTTTAAATTGCTTTATGAGAGCTATAAAAATTATGGAGTAACCATTCAATCGCACGACTGTTATCTTGCACATAGGGGACTAAGAACACTGCACACACGTATGAAAAAGTACCAAAATACAGCAATGGAAGTGGCAAAGTGGCTAGAAGCACAGCAAAAAGTTAGAAAGGTTTTATATCCAGCACTTCCCTCCCATCCTCAACACGAATTATGGAAAAGTTACTTTAAAGGAGCAAGCGGCGTATTCAGTATAGTATTGGGTAGAGAATATTCATGTGAAGAACTAAGCTGCATGGTTGATCACATGAAAATTTTTGGTATCGGTGCTTCTTGGGGAGGGTGCGACAGTTTGATATTACCAATAGATCGTAGATCTATGTCAAGATCTGTAATGAATTCAGATTATGGTGGAAGTTTTATACGGATATTTTGTGGACTGGAAGATCCTGAAGATTTAATCTTTGACATTAATGACGCACTAAAAAGGTTACCATGTTTAGACTTTCAAAACGATGAAGTAGGACATGAAACTGAGAGAATTACTGCATAACATTATTGATGTTAACTTTGATATTGAAATCAAAGGCATCACATGTAATCCCAAGAAAATCAAGGAAGGTTATCTTTTTGTTTGTGTGTCAGAAAGGGATAGGATTTACATAGATCAGATATTATCTTGTGGAGCTAAAGCGATAATTGCAAGTGATTGCATAACAGAAGCTTCAAGCCTTGGTATCATTCCAACGCGTGATGCTGGAATCTGTATCTTCCACCCAAACCCTCAAGAAATATACAGCGAAATAGTCAGCAGGTTTTATCAATTCAAACAGCCAAAATATGTTGCTGCTGTAACAGGCACAAATGGCAAGACTTCAGTAGTAGAATTTTGCCGCCAGATCTGGCAAAACTCTGGCTATAATGCTGCGTCTATTGGAACACTTGGAACATGCATCAATAATGGCAGAAAAGGTAATAGCAACAGCCTTACCACTCCAGGTGCAGAAGACCTTTACGCAACATTGCGTGGTATAAGTGTAGAACACTTAGTGTTGGAATCATCAAGTCATGGGATTGATCAATACAGAATCCATGGATTAAAGTTGAGTGCTGCAGCTTTTACTAATTTCTCGCAAGATCATTTAGATTACCATAAAAGTCTTGGTGGATATTTAGAAACTAAAAAAAGGTTATTTTACGAAGTATTACCAGAAGGAAAAACAGCGATTTTAAATGCGGATATAGATGAATACGGCGCATTGCTTAAAATAGCTGAAAAACGCAGTAATAAAGTTGTGACTTATGGAAAAAAAGGCTCTGATATTACTTTATTAGAGCAAATACCAACTCCAAGTGGTCAATACCTTACAGTAAAAGTTGATAACCAAATTTACAATACATTTTTCCCAGTTTTAGGAAAATTTCAAGCATATAATCTGCTATGTGCAATTGGTATATCTGGATTAAATTACAGAGAAATATGTGTGGATAAACTCATTTTCCCGTCAGGAAGAATGGAGAAAGTGAAACCTTTTGCATTCGTGGATTACGCTCATACTCCAAGTGCGCTTAAACAAGCCCTATTGTCTTTAAAATGGCACTTCAATAAAAAAATAGTTCTAGTTTTTGGATGCGGTGGCAATCGTGATCAAACAAAACGCGCAGAAATGGGTAAAGTAGCACAAATATATGCAGACAAAGTGATAATCACGGATGACAATCCGCGTGATGAGAATCCTGCAGAAATTCGTCGTGGTATTTTACTACATTGCCCTGATGCGCTAGAGATAGAAGATAGAAGAGAAGCTATAGAGAAAGGAGTAGATATTGCCTATAATGAGGGTATGATTCTGCTAGTTGCAGGAAAGGGGCATGAAGTATACCAAATCGTGAGCGGCCAAACTTTTGAATTCAGTGATGTTGAGGTTATTAAAAATCACGTTTTAACATGCTACCGTTCTTGCAAGCGATAGCACTCTCACTTCTCTTGCACCAGAATTTAAAATTTCTTGAGAGCAGGACCTTACAGTTGCTCCAGTTGTTACTACGTCGTCAACTAATATCACGATTTTATTTTCGATAATTTTCTTGTTGCTTATGCTAAAAGCCTTCTTTAAATTTTTTTCACGCTGCTTAAGTGAAAGACCAGCCTGAGGGATAGTATGGCGAGGACGTTTTATTGCAAATGGCGTATAGGATAAATTGGATAACTTAGTCAACTCTTTTGCAAGCAGTGCTGCTTGATTATATTTACGTTTAAACAAACGCATTTTATGTAACGGTATAGGAATTACGACCTCTGCGTTCTGAAACGTATCCTGATTAGCTTGGTGTATCCACTTTGCATAGATTTTTACGTAATTCAAATTATCAAAAAATTTGAAATTTATAATCATGTTTTTACTATGTTGATCATAAGCAAAAACTGATCTTAATACTTTAAACGGTGGAGGATTGATGATGCACTTACCACACGTATAAATATTGTCTGAGATTACTACGCCACAAACATTGCAGTAATGCTTAGTTAGAAAATTGATTTTTTTGTTGCATTCACTACACAGATTAAGATTTTCATCAATGATACATTCGCAACTTACGCATACGCTTGGAAATATGAGATTTGTAGCTTTTTTTAGTAAGAGAAGGTTCACAACTCATTAAATATATTATAAAATAATTTATATAGTATAGCTAAAGTAACTTAAGCTTACACTCTTTCACTTTTTATTCCATTTCAATATAGTTCATGCTGCTGAAAAGCAGAACTTATAACTCAGTTTGTGGTATACCATTGACTGAAGTAGTCTTTGAATTATCCTTAGATAAAAATTGATGTTTTTCTGGCTTCTGTACTTCACTCAACTTACTTTGCACTTTGTCACAAGCCCACACAAGTGGCGTTATGATTGACGCGGCAGCCCAAATGATAGCAGCGCAAGCATAACTTACAATCTTGTTAAATACTCTAGCTACTGCATTAGCACAATCTTGCCCCATTTCTAAAAATATGTTTGAATAATTAACGAATGATTTTGTATCCGTTTTAAAACAATAGTCCCCTGTTATTTTTGACAATAACTTGACTGGAAAGTATGACAAACATGCCACTATCAAAAATAAAGGTTGCAATATTATGTTGGCTGCTAAAATAGCACTCAGTGCACACAATGAATACACTTTCTCTGCTCTGTAACCCACGTATTCACAATTATCATTGTTTTTATAATACTTGTTATAATCATCTTTACTCTCAACTCCACAAATTACATCTTTCACAGGTCCTAGCACATTATCAACGTAATGTACGGACTTATAGAAACTACTTTCTGGAACTAGTGTGCAATCTTCTGCTCTCTTAGCAGGTACAACTCCATATTCAACGTACCTTTTAAAGTATCGATATACTGACATTACCCTCTCCAAATCATAAATATGCAACATAGTCAATAATGATTAAGAAATAGTTTATAATAAATATGTTTTAAGATACCTGCCTGTAACACTTTCTGGAATTTTTACCACTTCTTCTGGAGTTCCAGTAGCAATCACTTCTCCGCCTTTTATTCCGCCCTCTGGTCCGATGTCTATTATATAATCTGCAGTTTTTATAACGTGCAAATTGTGCTCGATAACTATAACAGTGTTTCCCAGATCGACTAATCTATGGAGTATTTTTAGTAAGTTATTTATATCTTCAAAGTGTAATCCAGTTGTTGGTTCATCAAGAATATACAATGTTCTTCCGGTAAATCGTTTTGATAGCTCTTTAGATAGCTTTATTCGTTGTGCTTCCCCCCCAGACAACGTTGTTGACGACTGTCCGAGTTTTATATAGCCAAGTCCCACTTCCTGCAAAGAAACCAACTTTTCTTTTACCATTGGAAGGTTTTCAAAAAAAACACAAGCTTGATCTATCGTCATATCAAGCACATCAGAGATTGATTTTTCTTTATAAGTAACTTCCAATGTTTCCCGATTATACCTTCGCCCTTTACATTGCTCACACTTCACATAAACGTCCGGTAGAAAATGCATCTCTATCTTTAAGTGCCCATCACCTTTACAAGCCTCACACCTTCCCCCTCTGGTATTAAATGAAAACCGGCCTATATTATATCCCCTTGCTTTTGACTCCGAAAGACCTGCAAACCAATTTCTTATATGAGTGAACATACCAACATATGTTGCTGGATTTGACGCAGGAGTTCTACCAATTGGCGACTGATCAACTTCTATAACTTTATCTATATATTCAAGGCCTTCTATTCTATCACACTGACCATACCTTGCAGACGAATGATGTATCTTATGTGCTGAATATTTATATAACGTTTCTATGACTAAACTTGATTTTCCCCCTCCTGATATTCCAGTAACACAAATAAGATTCCCTATAGGAAATTTAACGTTCACATTTTTTAAGTTATTTTCACATGCATTTATTACTTTTATGAACTGAGTTGCTTGCTTTCTTCTCCTTGGAATTAAAATTTTTTTCTCTCCACTCAAATATTGCCCTGTTATGCTCCCCGAATTTCTTTGCACCTGGTCTGGTGTTCCTTCTGCAACAACTTTTCCACCATTTACGCCAGCTCCAGGACCAATATCAATCGCATAATCAGCAGCCATTATTGTATCTTCATCATGCTCAACAACGATTACAGTGTTACCCATGTCTCTTAAGTTTTTTAGTGTGGCAATTAACCGATCATTATCACATTGATGAAGGCCAATCGAGGGTTCATCAAGAACATATAAAACCCCCGTTAATCCTGAGCCAATTTGCGAAGCAAGTCTGATCCTCTGACTCTCGCCGCCAGAGAGAGTGCTAGATTCTCGATCAAGCGTTAGGTAATTCAACCCTACATTCTTTAAAAATGTTAGCCTCTTGATTATTTCACTTAGTATTTTATTTGAGATTTGCTTCTGTTGTTCTGTGAGCTTGTCTGGCAAATTTTCAAACCACTTAAGGGATTCATCGATACTAAGCCCTGATATTTCACCTATATGTTTGCTATCAATTTTTACTGTAAGCGCTTCTTTTCTCAATCTATAGCCAGTGCATTCTCTGCAGTGAGTAACAGAGCAATATCGCTCAACAAGCGTTTCATCATAATCCATCTGGTTTTCTAAGATACTGACCAAACCTTGAAATTTACCGAAGCCAAAGAGTATCATATCTTTTACTTCTTGATCTATGTTCTTCCACGGAACATCAAGGCTAAATTTACAATTTTCAGCCAGTGATAGAATTGCACTTTTTAAAAATCCATAACCTGTGTGCACTTGACGGAACATTGATCCCACTGGCTTTAAAGCGCCTTCAGATATTGAAAGAGTTTCATCTGGCACTATCAGCTTCACATCAATAGCCAGCTTTTTACCAAGCCCATTACACGAACCACATGCACCGTAAGGGCTGTTAAAAGAAAATAATCTTGGTTCTATTTCCTCAAGAGTGAAACCAGACTCGGGGCATGCAAAATTCTCTGAAAAAGTCAGAATTTGACCATTTTTATACTCGGAATGATGGTTGTCAGGTAGGTTTACTATTTCTACATACATTAGACCATTACCAAGTTTTAGTGCGGATTCTATACTACTTGGCAGTCGATTTCCTATATCGCCCAATATTGATATTCTATCTGCAACCACAAAAATGTCGTGTTTCTTGTTCTTATCGAGTTTAGGCAAGTCATCTACATTGTACACTTCACCATCTATTTTGAACCTTACGTAACCTTGTATTTTAATTTCCAATATCTCTTTAAGATGTTCTCCCTTTCTACCACGCACAACAGGGGCAAGTATATATATCTTAGTTTCTAAAGGTAACGCAATTATAGTATCTACAATTTGAGACACCGTTTGTTTTGTTATTGGTAATCCAGTTGCAGGTGAATAAGGAACTCCTATTCGTGCATATACTAAGCGCAAGTAATCGTAAATTTCGGTAACAGTTCCAACTGTTGACCTTGGATTTTTTGAGATCGATTTCTGGTTGATAGATATTGCAGGAGAGAGACCTGTAATCGACTCAACATCTGGTTTATCCTGAATGTTGAGAAATTGACGCGCGTAAGCTGACAGGCTTTCAACGTACCGGCGTTGGCCTTCTGCATAAATCGTATCAAATGCAAGGCTAGACTTGCCAGAACCACTTAGCCCAGTTATAACAACTAGCTTATTTTTCGGTATATTGACGTCTACACCTTGCAGATTATGTTCCCTTGCGCCCTTAACTCTGATAAAATCGTCCATATTATACCATATAGCGTATTAACCATTATAGCCTCAAAATACGTGAATTTATAGTGATATATTGATTTTCTATTGATTTTTTCAACTGTTACGGAAAATTAAGCAGCGTTTGATAAATCGTCATTCCGCTACTTGTTAGCGGCTGAGATACCGCGACGGTATGACGGTTAAGTAGGCCAGTGTCCCTATGATGTCATCCCAGTGTCAAGCACATAGCTGTACGAACGTTGTAGTTTAGGAGCAATTCCCACCAGTGGGCCAGTGCCCAGACACTGGTTCTATGCAACTTAATTAAAAACGTTTGTTTTAGCGTAAGACAACTACCTTTAGCTCATCAGCTCAGTTATAAGCAAAATTTCTGGATTCCAGACTGGAATGACACCATTTGCTGTGCAATTTACCTTCAAAAATGAATGTTCGTACAGCTATGTGTCAAGCACTGGGATGACACCATTCTTTTTTCTTGATTCCAGTGTCTGGGCACTGGAATGACACCCCCCTGATAGGCTCAAATCATAGTGTTTGTACAGTTGTGGGTTTAGGCTACCTATAAATTCTAAACTGTTGTTACGTATTAGGACCACCAAATACACCCCCAGGACCCAAAGTCAGTTTAGCTATATCAGAAAACAGGTTATGTGGAAATCTTAAAATACTTCTTGTTCGCCAAGCAAAATAAATACATTCCTACAAACAAGCAGATGCTCAATACTGACACATAAGAAAACTTAAAAATTAAATCTCTAATGTATATTGATAAGCATTTACCTGCAGAAAATTTGTATAGTAATCCAACACATACAACGGCACTATCAACCACTGATGCTATAATTAAAGTAATGAAATTTGCCATATGAAAATTCAACTTGGACTTCAATTTTTCAAAAATAATTATGCTTGAGAGAAGAGATACTAAAATTGCAGTATATGAAATCAATATCATCAAATTAAAACTTTGCCATTTAAAAACACAACATAGCGCTATACACACTATTAAGTTGTACGTAGCTTTGCTTCTGCCATAAAATTCAACCATTGAATTTACAACTAAAGCAGCTCCCACAAATAAGGCAGCACATATCATCAATTTATTTGAAGTGTTGAGTAAAGAAAGACTGATAAACAGCAGTATCGATAAAATAGACATAATTACCTACCCAAAATTAATAACATACATTCATTCTAAATAAACATTACATATAGTAAAAGAGTTATTTAGCATAATAAGAAAAATATTTTATATTAGCATGCCACATCTTTCAGATCTACTTTTAAAACATCCTTTATGTTTAGCACCTTTTTCTCTGTTGCTTTGCCAATACATGAATAAACTGCACCTTCAAACAATTCTTCAAACCTCTTCTGATTTTGTGGTGCAATAGTAACCAAAATTCTACTTTGCGATTCAGAAAACATTATTATCTTGTTTATTATGTCTGTATTTTGTATTTTTCCTATTGGCACTAGTGAAAGATCGATTTCAGCACCAAGGTCTCCTGCAATTAGCGATTTTGCCAGAGCAATAACTAATCCGCCTAAGTTTGGTGCAATTGCAGAGGCAATTATGCCATCTTTTATTGCTTGGTTGTAACGCTCATACAACTTCCTAGCGCTCTTTGCATCAACTTTTGGTACGTTGTTATTACCTATTCCACTATATAACTGATATTCAGATCTACCAAGTTCATCAAGTGTTTCTCCAAGCACGTATATTAAGTCTCCCGGCATTTTCACATCAAGCGATACCGCATTTTCAATATTTTCTATAATTCCAATTGCTGAAATGAGTAATGAAGGTGGTGCAGATATCATCACTTTCTCGCCATTTTCATCATATCCCTTAAAGTCGTTAAACATACTATCTTTTCCGGATATGAATGGTGCTTTAAATGCGGTTGCGTAATCATAACAAGCCTCTGCAGCTCTCTTTAGCTGCCATAGCCTTTCTGGATTATAAGCGTCACACCAGCAAAAGTTATCGAGCAACGCTAGATGGTCTATATTTCCTCCTGCGGCTACATAGTTACGTATGGCAGTGTCGATCGCACATGCTGCCATATGGTAAGTGTCAATTTCCCCATAACTCGAGCCAAACCCTTGCGATTTTACAACACCTTTATTTGAAGAAAGGATTGGCCTTGAAACAATAGCTTCACTGCACACTCTTCCCTTGCCCTGCAGTGGTTTCAGCACTGACGACCCTTGAACCTCATGGTCATATTGCACCACTATGAACTCTTTACTGCATATGTTTGGTCTGCTCAGCATTTCTTTTAGTTCAACATCTATTGAACTAAGTGGGAGCTCAGAAGCTCGGTCTGGTGTCATGCAAGTAGCTATCCACTCTCCAGTCCACGGCTTTGTCTGTAAATGCATTTTAGGATTACCGTCATGCAGAAATTCAGTTTCGATGTCCATTATTACTTTCCCTTCAGGACATTTAACAACAGCTTTACCACTCTCATTGAACTCTCCAATCACACAAACCTCCACATCATGTTTTTTCATAATTTGCTTAAACATAGGAAGATTTTCTTCTGGCACTGCTAAGGTCATTCTCTCTTGTGATTCTGATATCCATATTTCCCACGAAGCCATACCATCGTTTTTAAGGAGAACCTTGCTCAAATCAACTTCAAATCCGTCTTTTCCCATTTCACCAATAGACGATGATAGACCACCTGCTCCGTTATCCGTTATTGCATTATAAAGACCAAGATCTCTTGCTTTTATGACGGCATTGGATAGTTTTTTTTGTGTTATGGGGTCACCAATTTGCACAATTGTTGAAGGGCTGTTTCCCGACAAAGCCTCTGAGGAAAACGTTGCGCCGTGAATTCCGTCCCTTCCAACTCTTCCACCAATAATTACGATTTTATCGCCATTTTTTGGTCCTTTAATGTGTGAAGGTGCGTTATTTATGTTGCGCGGAATAATTCCGACACTGCCAACAAAAACCAGCGGCTTGCCACAAAATCTATCGTCAAAATATACCGATCCAAGTTGTGTTGGAATACCAGAGCAATTACCAGCAACATTAACACCATGGATCACTTTTTTCATTATATATTTTGGCGGTAAGATCTCATCAGTGCGCTCTTTATCCCTATAAAATTTGCCTTTTGCTTCTTTGGCAAAGCAAAAGTAATAGGTATTCATTATAGGCTCCGCGCCTTTCCCGAAACCAACTACATCACGATTAACTCCAAGCACTCCGGTCATTGCTCCACCAAATGGATCAAGAGCTGAAGGGCTATTGTGGGTTTCAACTTTATCTACAATCAAGTAATCGTCATCAAAAATTATTCCTCCTGCGTTGTCAGAGAAAACTGACACACATATGTCAGAATTTATCTCACGCGTTGCACGCTTGATATAATGTGCGTATAGGCCATCTTTTATTTCATCAATGGGAGAGCAAAAGATATTGTGCTTACAATGTTCAGACCAAGTCTGTGCCAGAGACTCAAGTTCAATATCATATGGATTTCTATTAAGTTTTTTAAAGTAATCCTTTATAGCTTTCATTGCTGCCAGAGAGAGCCCTAAAGTGCCATTACCATCGATTCCATCTCTGCTGATTTTCTCAAGTTCTTGGTCACTTACATTTAGGTTAACAGACTTAGCCCCATTACTACTTGATATCACTCCAGTGCTCTCTTTTGTCATTCCTGTTTCCCCCTCTGTCATTCCAGTGCTTGACACTGGAATCCAGTTTTCATTATACAATTGCTTGAAATTTTCTGGATCCAAGTAGTCAAGCACTGGGATGACGCCTTTTAACTTACCGTAATGCCTCCAATAGTAATTGCCGTTTTCTTTATAAACAAGCGTGCAATACTCAGTGATAGGGTTGAATTCTTGCTTTATATCATCTTCAGTTGCTTGACTTAGAATCAATTTTGAACTTCTTGCTTTTATACAAACATTTTCATCAATGTAGTCCTTGTTTATTAAATATTCTCTAACAATTTGTTTCGCTGTGTTGCCTACATTATCGGTCATGCCAGGTAAGAAGCTTATTTCCAAGCCCCACTTTGCTTGTGGTTCTATGAAATCATACGGAACTTCTTCAAGGTTTTCATTGTAGGAATAATAACGGCAGTCTTGTACGACTTTATTATAAAATAGCCCGCAAATTTCTTCATATAATTTGGATGGTAATCCTTTGCGTATGTAAATCGAGTAAACGTTGACTAACCATCTGCATCCAATTTGCTCGCATTTATTTAAAACTTCTATTCTAATGTTTGCCATGTAATGTTATAAAAAATTTTAATATATAATAGCATACAAGCACGTTTATATTTTGAATAATTTCTATACAATAAAATATTGTATTAATTGTTACTGTTAGTGGGAAGAGTTTTTACCGTTAATGTGGATGAATCCCTTTTTGATGTGCTGGTTCAGCACATATTTTCTGAATATGAAAGAGAAAAAATTCCCGAGATAAAGGTCATACTTCCTTGCAAGAGGGATGTGATAGCGTTACTCAATGCATTCAAGAATTATAACGCTGAAAAATGCATAATTTTGCCAGAGATAGTTTCGCTAGAGAACATTGATGAGGAAGATTTAATATTAAATCTTGATAGAGTTAAAGTTATAAGTCCAATAAAAAGGACGCTGCTACTCATTCAATTCATATTGGAATGGAATAGAAAAAATAACGACAATTTCCCAGTTGATTTAGCTTATAGCCTGCCATCACTGCTTGATAAAATTCAATCTACCCAAACAACGGATTATGATCAATTTAATGAGCATTCAAAAAAAATAGAGAATTTCATAAGCTTACTCACTGAGACTTGGAGTAAAACTTTAAAAGGTTTAGAAGTAGTAGATATATTAAAACATAAGAGTGATTACATAAACAATATGATAATCTCTTTACAAAAAGACCAATATATAATCTTTGTTGGAATTGGAAAGGATAAGTCGTTAATTAAGGCTATATATGACCTGCCATTTGGAAAAATAATTTTGCCTAACCTGAATTTGAAAATTAAAGAGAAAGACTGGAAATTGCTTGATAAAAAACACTATCAATATTGTCTGAAAGATCTGCTCGATTATTTAAATGTAGATAGAAGGGATGTTAGCTGCTTGAACACTATAGAGAATGAAATAACTGACTATGTCTTTGATACAACTGCCGATCTAAGCAAAGTTAGTAGTGGACATGTTGGCAATATTGAAGTCATCACTTGTGATTCCAGAGAGGAAGAAGCACAAGTGACATCATTAATTATAGAAAATGAAGGTTATGAAAACATTTCTTTGGTCGTCTTTGATAAATTACTTGCAGCTCGTATAGCATGTTTATCAAGGCAACACAGTGCCATACCGGAAAATTACCCTTATATAACGCTTCTGCTTTATAGTATCGAAGTTTTGACCTCAAATTGGAGCAGTGTGTCATTACTTTCGCTCCTTAAACATAGGCTAGTGACTTTTGGTTACACTCAAGAAGAGTACACTCGGATTTTATCTGAATTTGAAATAGAGGTATTACGCAACTTTAGTACAAATGGCCTGAGCGATATTATAAATGCTATCAATGCCCATAAAAAGCTAAAACATAAAGAAGATATATTACTTATTATCAGTAAGTTAGAGGTTGTATTTAATCCTTTGCTTAACATTATAAATTGCCCTATTTCTGATGTGGTGGCAACTCATTTGCAGTGTGTTAATATGCTATCTGGTATAAATTTTTCAGAGCTAAATGGTGAAATAGGTAATTTCACCTGTAATTTCTTGAATGCATGTGAGGGTGTAGAAATTAAGTGCTCCTTAGAGTTATATAACCAAATTCTGACCTTATTTTTAGAGAAAGAGTTTTTCTCTGTAGCAAATGACTTAAATAAATTCAGCTTATATCACAACAAGGTTGTAATACTCGCTGGGTTTAATGAAGCGCCAAGCTTTCAAAGTCCGCTTTTGAATGCACTTACGAGAGAAAAATTTAGTCTTCCTTCTGCGCAAGAAGAGCAGGGGTATTTTTTTTATACTTTACACAATTTGTTTTGTGCAAGTAAGGTTTATATTACAAGATCGCTAAGCCATAGAAAACCAATTCTATTGCAGCGTTTGGAAATTATGTTACAGGGGTCAAAATATCCTTATCGTGATTGGCTAAGGATATTAAATACGCCTGAATGTACTGTTCCATGTACTCAGCCTATGCCAAAACCTCAAACCGAAGTTAGAAAAGAAAAAATGCAGGTGATGTCTTGCAGTGCAATAGAAAAGCTAATTCGTAATCCTTATTCATTTTACGTTGAATATATACTGGGCCTTAAACAATTAAGAGACTTGAATTTTAAGCCATCGATGTTGGAATTTGGCACTATGGTGCACAACATTCTTGCAAGATATTTACGCAACAAAAAGTCGCCAATGAGCATTGCACGAGAAACATTCTCGACTAGTCAGTTTAATTTTTCAAATATGTGGTGGATAAGACTACAGAGGGTAATTCAATCTTTTGTCGAACTTGATGAAACTCGAAGCAACTATGTTGAGTTGGAAAAGAGCTTTTCCTGTCCGATATTTCATATTCCAGTGCGTGATGCTGGTTCTTGTGATCAGTATGAAACTGCTGGGATGACAAATAGGCCACAAGAAATTTCACTGACAGCAAGATGTGATAGAGTTGAGTATCTACCAAGTGGGCAAGTGGCAATTATAGACTATAAGCTTGGTACACCACCTTCCAATGAAGAAGTAATGTCGGGATTTTTTCCGCAATTAATTTTACAAGCCTTAGCGGTAGAACATATAACAAAAAGAGAAGTCTCAGAACTTGCTTATTGGAAACTTGATTATGATAAAATAAAAGTTATTTCTATACAAAATTATAGATACAAAATGCAAGAATTAAAAAATGATCTGCCTGGTTTTTTATCTAATTATTTAAGTAATTCCACACCCTTTATTGCCTCTCCATATTTTGATAAATTCCTGAGATTTAACAGCTATAAACAGCTAGAAAGGGTAGGAGAGTGGTTGTAAATGGTGTCATCCGAGTAGCTGACACTGGGATCACCGCGAACCGTCATACCGCCACGAACCGTCATATCAACTATGTTTTTTTTAAATTTTTTGAATTTAGTTTTATTACAACTCTTGTTTATAATTTTGTATTTTTATTCAATTAGAAAATGCATTTTTGACAATAAATACTCTAATTTATCATAGAAAAATTTTATATCAAACAACAGTTACTGCTTAGATTTTATGGTTTGTGCTTTAAGTGTGTGTGGACGCACATATTCGTTAACTTATTTCCTATGCAGATTTTTAATTCATATTAACTGCTTCTTTAAGCCTGGCATTAGCAATAACCATAATTTTACGCATTAGAGCTTACCATCTTCTTCTTACCACTTTCAATGAGCTTGGAATAAAATGCACCAAGTGCAGATTTGAGCAGCCATTGCAGCCGTTAGTACGAACATTGCTTCTACCGCCTGTTATTCTTCGATAACCAATAGCTTTTCCACTTTCTTTTGGATGCGCCAGCAAGACTTGCTACTTCTTTTCTGTTTAAGTAGCCAAGCTCTGGCATTAAACACAGAAAGTCTTGAGATAACTTTTCCAGGAACTGTTTTAAGGATTTTTTGACGTTGTTGTAACTCACGGCTTTCATCAATAATTTTTTGTATAGTATTATTGAGTTCATCTATTTGACTATTAAAGAATCCGATAGTTTTTTGACAACTTTCTTTTATATGGTCGTTTTCAGGTGCTTCCAGTCTACATTTTTCCTGAGTTCTCATTTGCGTAATGTCATCACGACGTTGACAAAGTGCAACCAAGGTTGATTGTTTTTCAGAAGTGGGGAGAGAGAGTTCCATGACGCATATTGAGCAAGAGCCCTTGCATCTGATTTATCGGACTTTGCTAAAGTTCCGTGTGACAAGATGAAGCTTTTTACTTTACGGGTATTAGCTCGATGTACAGCGATATTCTTGTCAATAAGAAAATGCGATAAACCAATTTCCTGTATTTTCTAAAGTTACTAAAGAATTAGGTAAGATATCTGAAAACTTTTTAAACAATTGTTGCCAACCAGAAGCATTATTATCAAATTCGACAACACTCTTCTGTGTGTGAACCGCAATAACATTTTTAAATTTTCCGATGTCAATACCAATAAAATTTTGATAAGATGTAACCATATTAATAACCTCGATAGTTTATTGATTTAAGATTGTAAACGGGTGCATACATATGTCCCATGCAACTATTCAAACGTATCGAGGGATAGCCTTGATATAAACGGTTGTCAACGCCGCGTCGGTCGCACACGCCCGCTATTCCTATAGTGAGTAGTTCCCTCTTGTTTCTTTTATAACATATTTTTAACTTACAGCCGCCGCGGTATCTCTTAGCCGCTAACACGTAGCGGGATGACGAGCTTATCGTCACGCCCCGCCACGAACCGTCATACCGCGATTCATTCGCGGTATCTCAGCCGCTAACAAGTAGCGGGATGACGGTTGTCGTTTATCCATAAACATTAAGAAATTTACCAAATAAAAAAAAGGCAAAAGAAGCCCCGTGGTTATTATCCGCTTTAAAATATTGGCGTTTTTTATGTTTTAAACGCTTGACAAGCAAGATTTAGCTGCTTTTAATTGCAACTAACTTACGCTGCAAATGTTTAAGAAATTTACTAAGCAGAAAAAAAGACAAAGAATCCCCGAGTTAGCTAGTCTTTTACTATCTCTGTCGAGTATTGGCATTTTTTGATGTCTTGTAACGCTTTATAAGCGCGTTCAGCTTATTTAGATAAAAATCTAGATGTAGATGAAGTTTTGTAAAGACATACAGTATCTATATACTGCAAAAAATTGAACATAAGACGCCGATACATTAAGTAATCCTTACCTTTTAATCTGCAGATTGGCGAAAGCAAATACAATAGCTTCACTATCATGATAAGGGCGCTGGCGGAGTTTGTCAAGGGATTTTTGACGAAATGATTTTGAAAGTAAAGAGCGGGAGAAGGGGTTCGAACCCTCGACCTCAACCTTGGCAAGGTTGCGCTCTACCAACTGAGCTACTCCTGCAATTAAATTAACCTAAATTTACTTAATTATAGGCATATACAGCAATTTGTAAACCCCCGTGTACACGAAAAATGTGAGAGCCCATAAACTTGTGTGGTTCCTTCTATGATCTTTTCGTATACTTAAGGCTTATTTTTGATTATCATAAGTTTTTAATTATTCCACAAAGCTTTATGGGAATATTTTTATATAAAGACGACTTGCCAGCTAGTTCAATACCAGATGATGTAAGGTCTATAGCTGTTGATACCGAGGCAATGGGGCTACTTCATAGCAGAGATAGATTATGCCTTGTGCAGCTCTCTTTTAATGATGGCAACGCTCACTTAGTTCAACTCAAGAACGATTATACAGCGCCAAATTTGAGAAAAATATTAGAGGATAAAAATATAACTAAAATATTTCACTTCGCGCGATTTGATGTGAGCATAATACGTTATTACTTGGAAACTTGGGCACTTCCGTGCTATTGCACAAAAATAGCTTCACGTTTAGTTCGCACTTACACAGATAATCATAGCTTAAAAGAGTTGTGCTTAGAGCTGCTTGATACCAAACTAAATAAGCAGCAGCAATCTTCTGATTGGGGAAATGAAAATTTAACAGACAAACAAAAAAGTTATGCTGCATCTGATGTTTTGTATCTCCACAGGATAAAGGAAAAGCTAGACTTAATGCTGGAACGTGAAAATAGAAAAGAATTGGCCCAAAAGTGCTTTGAATTTCTTCCTACTCGTATTGAGTTAGACTTAATGGGTTGGGAAAACGTGGATATCTTTAACCACCAGATGTAATAGAAGTTTTTTGTTTGTGCAAAACACTTTAGGGCAATTTTTCAAGCTCTGCGGTAAGAATTTAGTTGATTAACTGCTAATAGATATGCTATATTTTACAAAAATTTAGGTATTTTATGAGTGATGATATTACATCGGTAAATGATCAAAATTTCAAATCTGAAGTCACTGACTATAAAGGGTCTGTTCTGATAGACTTTTGGGCAGAATGGTGTGGGCCATGTAAAAGTCTAATGCCACGTATCGAACAATTGGCTAAAGACAGAAAAGGCAAGATTAAGATCTGCAAATTCGACATAGATGAAGGGACTGAAGTGCCAAGTAAGTATGGAGTGCAATCTATACCCACTTTAATCATATTTCAAGATGGTAAGGAAATTGCACGCAAAATTGGTGCAACAAATGATTTGTCAAGTTGGGTTGATAGTGAAATAAGCTAATAGACAAATTTGCTTTTGTGTGTATTATAAATATTGATAAAAGGGATTGTAGCTCAGTCGGTTAGAGCAGTTCGCTCATAACGAATTGGCCGTAGGTTCGAGTCCTACCAATCCCACCATTGTTAGCATGATCGTAACAATGAGAAAGCTGTAGTATATGAACTATATGTTGATATAATGGAGGAAATAATGAAATTTACTAAGTCTCTAAATAACAAGTTAGATGAATTGCACTTACTAAATCATCCATTTTACCAGTCATGGAATACAGGAAGCTTAAGCTTGCAAGCTTTACAAACCTATGCTAAAGAATATTATCACCGCGTTGCTGCGTTTCCTCGTTACATCAGTGGTATACATTTTTTGTGCCCAGATCTAAAAATGCGACAGGTTTTACTTGTAATTTAATAGAAGAGGAACAAGGTGATGAAAATCATCCAGAATTATGGCAACGTTTTGCTGAAGGGCTTGGCGTTGCGCGATCTGATCTTCGTGAAAGTGCACAGATTAAAGAGACACAGGAGTTAGTTGATGGTTACTTTGATATTGTAAGATCAGGTTTTGCGGCAGGTCTTGGAGCCTTATACGCTTACGAACGTCAAACTCCAGAGGTTTCTAAGTCTAAAATTGAAGGTTTAAAAAAACACTATTCAATAAGTGATGAGTGTTCTCTTCAATTTTTTACGGTTCATATGGAAGCTGATGAGTGGCATTCTGAGGAGTGTGCAAATCTTATTGAAGATCTAGATGAAAAAGAGCAAGATAAAGTTATGCAGGGTGCTCAAAAGGGAGCAAAGCTCTTGTGGGGTTTTCTTGATGGGATGATAAATGCCAGTGTGTGTTAGTAGTTGTAAGTAGCTTAAACTCAGTGATGTTGGAATGCAATGTCTGCATGTAATCTTCTTATATCTGACTTACGGCTTTGGGTTCATTTAGGCTATAGTGCAGAAGAGAAGTATCATTCTCAATTAGTTAGTGTTAATATTGATTTTACCTTTAAATCCCCCTTTAGGACTTACAACTGACCGGCTTGAGGATACTATATGCTACTTGGAGGTAGTTCAGAGTATTCAATCTCTCGTTCAAAGCAAGCAATTCAACTTAATCGAGCATTTAACTCATGATATATACAGGACCATTAATAACCTTGTGATGCAAAAAAAGCTTATTATTTCTTCTATAGGCGTAACTATTCACAAAGTTGCACCACCTGTCCCCAGTGTGCATGGAGGTGTTTTCTTTACTTATCGTAATGCGTTGCAAGAATGATTTACATTTCTATTGGCTCAAATATGGGGAATCGCTTTTCCCATTTACAAAAGGCTGCTCAGTTACTGCAGGAACGCTATTTTAAAAATTTAAAATCTTCAATTATTCTGGAAACTAAGGCTATTTTACCAAATGATGCTCCACCTGGGTGGGACAGGCCATTTCTAAATATGGTTGTGTATGGAAGTTGTTCTTCTTCTCCTGAAGAGCTGTTAAAGGGCCTTAAACAAATTGAGTGTGACATTGGCCGCCCGCAGGTCTATGAAAAATGGGCACCTCGCGTTATTGATTTGGATATTTTGTTATGGGATAACCTGACACTTGATACATCCTACCTTAAGATTCCTCACCCAGAATTGATAAACAGACCATTTTTGCTTCACTTGATGGCAATGCTGAGTCCCATGGCAGTAGTTAACAAAACGTTTGGTACTATTAACCCTAACATTAAGGATTGCTTTTTAAGGAGTTTTACGCTTTCACCAGAGCTTGTAGGTATTGTTAATATTACTCCTGATTCATTTTCAGATGGTGGTCTTTATTATGATGCAGATCAAGCAACCAAGCAAGCACTGCAACTGGTATCAGACGGTGCAAGTATAGTTGATCTTGGTGCTCAATCAACAAGACCTGGCTCCTCAATACAAACTCCAAAAGCAGAATATGCACGCTTAAAACCAGTGCTTGATAATCTCAATCAGTATATGAAAGTTGGTGATATTAAAGTCAGCATTGATAGTTTCTGGCCAGACGTTATTTTAAATGTTTTGGAACACTACAACATTGCCTGGATAAACAATCAGAAGGGAGATCTAGATGATAATACCTTAAAAGCAGTTGCTAGTAATGGTTGCAGCATCGTTATTATGCATTCACTTTCAATACCACCACATAGAGACAACATTATTCCAGACGACACTGACCCAATTGATATCATAAATAATTGGGCAGAGAAGAGCATTAGCAGGTTACTTACCCTAGGTTTTGATCAAAGCTCGATAATTATTGATCCTGGTATTGGTTTTGGAAAATCTCTATATCAGAATATCTGGCTTTTATGCAATATAGAAGCATTGCAAAGTTTTGGCTGCAAAGTTCTGGTTGGCCATTCTAGAAAGTCATTTATTTCTTCTTTTTCTACAGAACCTGTCTTTAACCGAGATTTAGAAACAATTGCTTTATCATCTGCATTGCACAACAAGGTTGATTTCCTTCGAGTGCATAATGTGCGTGATCACATGCGATTCTTTGTAGCTCAAGCTGCTTTACAGGGATGATAGTTATCGGAATTATGGCTGTTGATCCCAAGGGGGTAATTGGAATAAATAATGGATTGCCCTGGCATTATCCAAGTGAGTTAGATCATTTTCGTCAGGTGACTGACAAACAAGTTATTGTTATGGGAAGAAAAACATTTGAAACTATGTCTCAAAACATATTAAAGGATCGTATCCCTGTTGTTTTTTCTCGTGACAAATTAAATTCTTGTTTTAACAGAGGAGTAAAATGCACTATTATTTCTTCTATGCAAGAGTTTTTGTCAATCCAAAGTAATTCTAAAGTCTTCATGATTGGTGGAGCACAAATAGCGCATCTTTTTTTGGAGTATGATCTAATCTCAGAATTTATCATAACAGAAATTCACAAACCCTATAAAGGTGATGTATATTTCAACTTAACACTTCTTGATGGATGGCATAAAACTATTCTCACCAAAACGAAAGATTATACTATATGTAGGCTAATACGTTAATATGCATGTTAAAGCAATTTATACCCACCGCATTGAATGTGGGGAAGTATTAGAGCAGGTTCTTGATCGCTATGTTCAGAGTTGCTAGGAAAGGAAGTTGTTCTTGCTATCACATCAAAAATCATTTCTATTTGTCAAAAACAAGTGGTTTGCAAAACTGCTTGTTCTAAAGAAGAGCTAATCAAAAGAGAAGCTGATGCAATTGTTGATGTAGACCATAATTCTTACGGCATCTATTTAACAATCAAAGACAATATCTTAATTCCATCTGCTGGTATTGATGAATCAAATGGTAATGAAATGTATATTTTATACCCAAAGGATGTTCAGAAAACAGCTCTATCAATATGGAACTATCTCAAGACAAAACACTGCATAAAACATCTTGGTATTTTGATTACAGATAGTAACATAACACCTATGCGCCTTGGGGTTACGGGCGTTGCTCTTGGTTGGTGTGGATTTGAACCATTTTATTCCTATATAGGCAAGCCAGATCTTTATGATCAACCACTGCAAGTAACACAAGTCAATCTTCTTGATGCGCTGGCAACGTCTGCTGTTTTAGTTATGGGAGAAGGGGCGGAGCAAACACCAATGGCAATAATTAGTGGCGCACCAAAGATTCACTTTCTTACTCGTCTGCCAACTACAGAAGAAGAAAAAAGTGTGAAGATATCTATGGAAGAGGACCTTTACTCTTCTCTCCTCATGCGAGCCCGCTGGTTAAAGAGTTAAAGAGGAACTTAAAAATTTGCTATTAGACTTCTTATACCAATTCCCGCTACACAAGTAACGGATAGACAATAATAGAAAAAAAGCCATACTGAAGTAAGTAAAGTAGCGAGGTTTAAATGGCATTAAGATCAAAATTATTGGATGAAAAAGTGGTGGAATCAGCAAAAGAAATGCTGAAGAAAGTAAGAAATAACGCATATGTTGCAAAAAAACTAAATGCTGTAATTGCAGCAAAAAAGCACAGTATAACAGCCGTAGCAAAGATATGCTGCATTTCAAGAAAGGCACTTACTGCATGACCTAAAATTTGGCAGAGAAGAAAAATTATTTGCTCCGCCTCAACGCCGTAGAAAAACTATATTGAATCAAAGTCAACGTGAACAAGTTGAGGTGTGGATAGAGGAAAACCCCAATATTACTATAAAAGAAATGAAAATAAGAATTCAAGAAAAGTTTGGTTTGAATATCAGCAAATCTACAGTACACCGTAATATGCAAAGAATGAAATTCTCATATATCACACCAAGACCAGTGCATAACGGACAAGATAAAAGTAAACAAGAGGAATTTAAAAAAAATCTTAATGAAACTATTGTCATGTATCCTGAAAAAGAGCTATTTTTCTTCGATGAATCGCGGTTTGGGACACATTCAAAGATTGGACACGGGTGGTTTAAAAAAGGCATTAGGACACAGGTTAAGGTAAAACTAGGTAGGCAAAATTTTTATCTCTATAGTGCAGTTAATCCCAGAAATGGAGAAAGTTCTAGCTCAAACGTCAATACTGATTGTATGAATATATTCCTTGAGCAGATGTCACAATATTTAGGAACAAGGGAGGCATTTCTTATCATGGATTGTGCTAGTTGGCATAAGTCAAAAAATTTAAAAGTACCTAAAAATATCGACATTATATACCTACCACCATACTCACCTGACCTCAATCCTGTTGAGAGGTTTTGGTTATATATAAAACAGAACATTTTGCGTAACAAAATCTACGACACAATTGCTTTGCTTGAGAGCGCTTTGTGCAAATTTATTACCTCTCTTTCTCACTCCACAATTAAAAAACTCTGCAATGCCGCTTATTTGATTCACTAGTAATGAGAATTGGTATAAACATGTTGCCGTCCACTTCCGCCTAACAAGTATAATGCGGCTTGACAAATTTATTGTCATCTCAGACCGCGGAGAGAACCATATGCTACTTTTAACTTATGTAAAATTACCAAGGATTATGGAGAAGATATGCTGTTTTGATTTGTGTGAAAATTATTGTTGACTTATGTGCAATTAGAGAACCTAAGTCACTTTAGCTATATATAAAAGGTTTAAGTGGTTGTATTGATGTATCTTTGTATTAAAAAACACCCAATAAGCAGAGTTGTAAGTGGAATAAACCACAAAATGTAAGTGCTAGATTTTATAGGCGGTACGATTATAATTGAATTGCCGTAAGAATTTTTTAACTCTGAGATTATCTCTTCATCTGTGTATCCATCATTGATTTTTTTACGAATTGCTTCTCGCATATCATACGCGATCTGAGATCCAGATTCAGACAATGATTCGCCAGAACATATTGGACACCTTGTTATTTCAAATAAACTGGTTGCTCGTTTTTCCATGCTTTTATCTCTGAGTTTATTATCCAGAGTAAAAGCGTTTACGCCTGAGTGGAATATCAATATGAAAAGTAAACTAACTACTGCTCTCATCCTTGGTTAATTGGGTTATTTTACTAAGCTGGTTCATAAAATCAGTGGTGGATAACTTTCCAATAAAGCTTGACCCTACATCATCATCGTACTTTATTGAAAATTGAATGCCATCATCAGTTGTTTTTTCTGATAAGGAAGACATTAATTTTTCAAACGCATCTGAAGTTTTTGAGTCACCAATCATAAACGAGATTAATTCTTTATAATTTGATATAGCCACGTTGATTTTGTCTTTAAATGAAGACGTAACCAAATTATAATTTCGCACTCCACCATCTGCAGCAAGAGAAAAATTATTACTTTGAATTAAAAATTTCTCTATGTTGAAATTAATTCTGGAAGCTGAGATGTGGTTTACAAATTCGTAATCAAATTTAGTGTCGATACTAAGGTAACTTTCAGGATTTGCAGTATTTTTATACCGATAAGTATAAAAATCAAATCCTAGTTTAGTATTTCCACTTGGTTCTTTATCGAGGTGAAATTGAATGTAATTGCTTTTATCATTCACTTCAGTTATAACACTTTGCTGATTTTCTAAAACATCACATTTTAATCCATAATCTTCGTAACGAAGTGTATCTATATAGTCTATCACGGTACTATTTTTGTTGAATCGCAATGAAGATGGTAAATCGTTTAGTCTAACAACAAAGTGGCTGCTATCGTTTGTGTGGCATTTTATATTCTTTTTCTCATCATCGTGAACAGCAATGTTGACTTCATTGCTTGGTATGTAGATATATACTGATTTATCAAACAATTTATTTTTTATCAATAAAGCATCAGATGAGATGGTTAATTGCTCATTGGAAAATTTTGGGTTTGTCACACGGAAAATTAGGTTAGAAGGAAATCCACTAAAATCATGTGAAATATCAAATTTTTCGTCGTTAATGTATAGTATTGTTTCAGCTAAAAGATTTTTTACCTTACATGCAGAAAAATACCAAAAACCACTATACGCTACAGGAATAAACAAAAGTAAAGAGATGATAATATAGATAAAAATCTTACGCATGATTCCCCTATTTATCTAATGATATGTTTCTTGTACCCCTTGGTATGGTTACACACAAGCCGTCGATATCTTTTGTGATTTTTATTTGGCATCCAAGCCTCGACGTCTCTGTTAAGCCGAAAGCTAGGTCTAACATATCATTTTCCTCATCAGATATAGGGTTATGTATTTCTACAGCATTATAAAACTTTGGATCAACAATTACATGGCATGTAGAGCAAGCAAGAGAACCTTCACATGCACCTTCAAGCAGATCTGGATCACTTCTGTGGGCTAAATTGAGCAGAGTTTCTCCCTCTGCAGCTTCATAGCTTTTCTTACTCCCATCAGGTAAAATAAAAGTAACAGATGGCATATTATTCCTATTAAAATCCTTACTAATTTCTTTATATCCTACAGGTAATAACTAATATTTGCAAACTCTTTACAATTCCAGTACCTATATTTCTTGTTATCCAAGTATCTCCTTTAGCATAGATCCCGCTAACAAGCAGCGGGATGACGATTGTCATGGTGTCATCCCAGCGCCCCTATGATGTCATTCCAGTGCTCCTTTCTCGTCATCCCAGTGTCAGCTACTTGGATGACAGAGGGGGTGGGATGACAGAAGATGATGGAGTGACAGGGAGTAATACAAAAAGTTTCGTCATCCCCATTGAATCGGCTTTAAAATCGATGTTCAAAGTTGAAATTTCCCTAGAAGATGCGGGGAAAATCAGAAAAGGTCAGGAAGTTGTATTAAATAACTTGCGTAATTTAAAGAATCATGATATTTGTTGTACGGTGGTGGGTAGTGTACCTATTGCAATCTGCAGTTTTATTTATGGTTGTGTGAAACCTATTCGTGTTTTTAATATTTAAAATGAGGTTTAGATGTCGATAACATCCGAAAAGAAAAAGAGTTTGATAAATATATATGCAATTAAAGAAGATGATACAGGCTCATCTTTTGTACAATGTGCAATTTTGACCGAGAGGATCAGTAACTTAACTGAGCATTTTAAAGTGCACAAGCATGACCGTCACTCTAAGCGTGGTTTACTTATATTGATAGGTAGAAGACGCAAGCACTTAAATTATATAAAGCGTAAATTTGGTAATGAAGCCTATCAGGAATTAATAGAGAAGTTAGGCATTAGAAAATAATCGAGGAATTTAATATGTTTAAAATTATAAAAAAATCTATAGAGTGGGGTGGTCGTGCCTTATCTTTAGAAACAGGAAAAATAGCACGCCAAGCTCATGGTTCAGTAGTTGTAAATTACGGTGATACTTCTGTTTTAGTAACTGTTGTACGTAAAAAGAAGGAAGAAAGCGTTGATTTCCTACCTTTAAATGTGCAGTTTATCGCAAAAAGCTATGCCATGGGTAAGATCCCTGGCGGGTTTTTTAAAAGAGAAGGCAAGCCATCTGATAGAGAAACTTTAATCTCAAGAGTAATAGATAGAAGTATAAGACCACTATTCCCAGAAGGATTTCATGATGAAATTAGTGTGGTGTGCAATCTATTAACTTATGATACAGTCAATCCTCCTGAAGTGCCAGCATTGATTGGTGCTGTTGCAGCTCTTGCAATTTCTGGTGTTCCCTTTCACTTTACTATAGCTGGAGTGATGGTTGGTTGTGATGAAAATAATAACTATATACTCAACCCTTCTGTTCAAGAGATGAAAGCAAGCAGCTTGGATCTGTTTTTGTCTGGTGATGAAAATTCAATTTTAATGGTTGAATCAGAAGTGAAAGAGCTCTCTGAAGAAAATGTTTTTAATGCAATAAAATTTGGCCATGAACACCTTAAGCCTGTCATTAAGCTCACAAAAGAGTTTGCTGATACAATTGGCAATAAACCTGAGAGCTTTGCCCCTATTGATGCATCAGATATAACACAAGAGCTCGAAAAATACGGTAAAGATTTTGAAAAAGCATATTCGCAAACAGTAAAACAAGAGCGAGTTCAAGCTCTAGAAGCGATCAGAGAGAATATATTGAATACTCTTAAAGAAACTGGAAAAGACGAAAAGTTAATTACGTATGCAGTAAAAAATTTTGAAAGATCTTTAGTACGTGAAATAATTAGGAAGAAAAGTGTAAGGATAGACGGTCGTAAGCATGATGAGATACGTCAGATAGAAGTTGAAGTTGATATTCTGTCCAAAACTCACGGTTCTGCACTATTTACAAGAGGCAATACTCAGGCACTGGTTGTTACTGCTCTTGGCACCACTCAAGATGAGCAAATTGTGGATGATATTGAAGGGGATAGACGTGAGCATTTCATGTTGCATTATAACTTTCCCTCATTTGCTGTTGGAGAAACTTCTGCTGCGCGTGCACCAGGAAGAAGAGAAATCGGTCATGGCAAACTTGCTTGGAAAGCAATTCATCCTGTTTTACCCGATAAGTCTGAATTTCCTTATACAATAAGAGTAGTGTCCGAAATTTTGGAGTCTGATGGTTCTTCTTCTATGGCAACAGTTTGTGGGACTTCTCTTGCTTTAATGGATACGGGTGTGCCAATAAAGGCCCCTGTTGCTGGAATTGCTATGGGTCTCATCAAAGGTAAAGACGAGTATGTAATACTTTCCGATATACTTGGTGATGAAGATTATCTTGGTGATATGGACTTTAAAGTAGCAGGAACTAGTGAAGGGGTTACGGCGCTACAAATGGACATGAAAATTTCTGGTATAAGCTTTGAAATTGTTGAAAAATCTTTAGAACAGGCAAAAGCTGGAAGATTACTTATTTTAGAAAAAATGAATGCAGTGATTTCAGAACACAGTGATGATGTCAAAGACCATGCACCAAGGATGTTATCATTTTACATAGATAAAGACAAAATTTCTGCTGCTATAGGTTCTAAGGGGAAAAATATACGCAGTGTGTGTGAAAGAAGTAATGCAAAAATTGAAATAGGAGATGATGGTAAAGTTTCTGTTTTTGCTACGAGTGGCACTGAAGCTGAAATTGCAAAGAGTATGATGATTGATTCAATAACAGAACTAGAACAAGGTTCTATAGTTGATGTCAAGGTTGTAAGAATAGAGAAGTCTATTGTAGAGCTTGAATTTCTTAATGGCAGAAAAGGAAAAATGCACATAAGTGAAGTAGCTAATGAACATATAGATTCTATAGAGAGCGTACTTAAACAAGATGATACTTTCAAAGCACTAGTAATTGACTTCGAAAAAGGTGGGTGTCCAAAGTTGTCAAGACGTCGGGTTGATCAAGAGACGGGAGAGTTTTTTGAAGGTGAGCTTTACAACGAGGAAAGGAAAGATGGTCCAAATGACAGGGATAATTATTACAATAATTCATTTAGTAGAAAACCTGGAGGAAGTCACCATAAGAGGCCTCCTCGTCCTCGTTCTGGTTTCAGCAACAGAAATAGGCCGAAATTTGGTAATAATGATTCATCATCAGGTTTTTATTAAGAGTAAACTTCTTGCGTTACCTCTCGTCATTCCAGTGCTTAATACTGGAATGACACCCTTTCTGGTGAAGGTTGTTCTCAAATCACAATGTTAGTACAATTGTGGTGTTAGCTATAGCTAACCCAAGGTATCCGTTCAGCGGAGTGGTAGAATAAGGTAGACAAAGTGATCTAAAAAGATAATCATAAAGCAAAAGTGAGGTAATGTGGTAAACCTTTTAGAACTTTGCAAAAATTTACAGCAAAAAATAGAAAAACTGGAAGCAGAGATAGAAAACTTAAAAGCAGAAAATAAAGCTTTAAAGATAGAGAACGCTGAATTAAAGGAAAGGCTTGGTTTTAAACTCGAAAAATTCATCTCTACCGAGCTCTAAAGAATTGTACAAAACAAAAAAGGACAAGCCAAAAAGCGAAAGGAATGTTGGCGATCAGGTTGGGTATAAAGGAAATTTTCATGCCACAATGGAAGCGGATAAAGTAGTAAAAATAGAGTTGCCTAATATTTGCGAATGCGGAGGAGAGCTTGTAATATGCGAAAAACCTTATGTTCACCAAAAAGTTGATCTTCCGGAAATTAGGCCTTATGTAGTAATTGGAACATGGTCGTTGTTGGAGATGCAGAAAAAGAAAAAGTAGCAAGTTACCAGAAGGTGTTACGCCAGATACATTTGGTCCAAGGGTTAAGTCTATAATTGCAGCACTTAGCGGATTTTACAAAAACTCAAAGCATGAAGTGGCTAGTATCATAAATGACATTTTTAATTTGAACATAAGTGTTGGCAGCATATCAAATCTTACTATTACCCACAAATATGAGGTTCGTGAGCAAGTCGCCATCCTTCTTCTAGATCAAAGAAACGTCTCCACCCTTTCCAAAGAGTAATTGGTCCTGGTTTTGGGTCGCTTTTTCTTGCTAAATGACCTCCAAGTTCACGAAACGGCTTCTTTTGTAGGGGCTATATTTGGACATGGTTTCCTGTGTATTTTAACATATAAAACTTTCCATTCTTCCTCAGCTAATAAGGCAGTACATGGTAATGTTGGGTTAGTTCTTGCAATTGATGTAATAAAGAAAATTCTCCAAGCAATAATGCTCATGACTGTTAAATACCTCATTAATCTTTCTGCTGTTCCAAGTCTACATTCCTCAACTTTGAGACCAGATTTTAAAATCTTATGCAATATCTCTATTTTCCATCTCAAACAATACCAACTAACTTTTTCAACAGCTTCTTCAAAAGTACTGACCGGAAAAAAGCATCCACTCTAGAGGACTTGCTTCGGGAGGAGAGTTTTTTCAACAACATGAATTGCGTGAAGTTGTAGACTCTGTCGGTTTATATTTTATGTGACCTTCTTTACATTTTATATGGCCTTCATGTGATAAATTTTCCGAATCTAATTTCTAAAAACGCTGTCCTTTTTTGCTTGTTATCTCTAGCAGGGATTTCAACTTCTACTTTTCCAGCGTAAGGGAGGCCTTGGATAAATGACCATAATTTTTGCTTGTTCCTGGTATGCATGAATTTTTTATTTACATTTCTGTTGTGGCGAGCTCTTACTAAAATTGCTGAGTTAAGATTATGTGCAAGTTCAAAAAAATCATGCATATCTGCTTCTCTGTCACATACAGTTATAGCTTCGGTTTGGGCCAGATCTATAATATTATTTGTTTTCTTTAAACTTTCTAGCCATTTCATACTTTCTTTATCCTCAATATGAACGTTGTTACGATGGCTCTTTAGTCTTTTTTCTTCTTCAGAAATGAGTTGCCTCGAGTAAATCTTTTGATCCAGTATTCCCAGCTTCCGTACTAACAGCAAGGGCTGTATGCATTACTGCTCCTTTTCCAGCAATAGTTCCCAATCCGCTTATGGCTTGAGTATGAAATATAAGTTGTATCTTGAATCACAAGAATTCTTTTATGAGCTTTTGTTCTTTCAACTGTTTTATCAATGTGTGAAGCTAGAATATCGACTTCTTTTACGTTCTCATTTTGAAAAAAACGTTATGCTGCTTTTGCTTCTGACCAACTTCCGCATGCCTCATTAATTGAGCTTTCAGGTAAACTTATCAAACTATCAGCAATCTTTACTAATCGGTCAGTTAATCTTTTATCTCCAAGTACAGCATCTCCAAATTCATTTTTAGCCCATTCATTACTCTCGTTTGCCATTTTTATACCCTCAATATTTGCAAACTTTAATATTGTAATACTTTATTTATAAGTACATTTATATTTGTGGGTAATAGTAAGATAAATAATAGTGCAAATTTTTCTATGATATGCGGTAGTGATGTATATGTAAGATCAATTGCTCGTGATCTTGGAATTGCATTAAATTGTTTTGGACACATTACAAAATTAAGAAGAACTATGGTAGGTGACTTTAGAGAAAATGAATCAGTGACAATTGAGCAACTTACTAAAAAAACACAACAACTTACTCTCCGATGTCATCCCAGTGCGTGACACTGGTTTGGCTTTGTTGCATCGCTCTTCGGATAGTAGGTAACGCACAATAAATTTATGAAGCTATCTCAAATTTAGCCATACCAATATCAGTGAACTTATTGAGCAAATAGCATTTAACAAGTAGTTCCTTCTCTCTATTTGTCTCAGATTTATTCCTAAAACTAAACCCGAATGTTTGTTTCAGTCGCGAGAAAAAACCTTCTATATAAGATCTTTTTCCATAACTCATCTCTTTTTTCCACTTCTTTATACCATCTTCATCATATGACTTTATGAGCTTGACTGCAGAATTTCTCTCAGCCATATAGTCTAACTTTGGATGCTCTGCTGCGTTGTTTTTCGGAGGAATTTTCGTTTTTATACCATATTGATTACACAGCTTATAGAGCTTTTCTCTGTCATATGCCCTATCTGCATATAGTACTTTTATGACATACTGAAAATCGACTTCTTTTAGCAAATCACAAGCTCCATAGTGATCAGCCGTTACTGTATTTTACAGCTATGGCTTTTTTGCTGTTTGTATTCAACATTACATGCAATTTTCTTGTCTGTTCATAGCTGCGATACTTTCTATCTTCGCTATTTTCTTTGCTATGACCAGGAGTGTTGTTGTATATACTAATTCCTGTACTGTCTATAGCAATTTCGATATCTTCCATATTATTTTCTGCAATCATTGATCTTAATATTGAGTTTCTTAAACCTTCTTGATGATTGTGAATAGCTGATAACTTGCAAATTTTTCCCAATTTGCTCAAGGTATCCTGCTATAAACCCAACTGTTTGCCTCAGGCCTATTCTAAATAAACAAGTTATTATGTGCACCAAAATTACAACTTTATCGCTATAAATATTGTTGCCACCTGGTATTTTTGGACCATTCTCGTACCACTTTTCTATGGCTTCGTTGATATAATGAAAAATATTTCCTCTTTTTTCTAGAAATTTGTTATATTCGCTATGGTTACTGACCCTCATTTTTTGTGGCATATTTTTTCTTTCAAGGTTAAATGGCTATTTTATAATGAATTTTGTCAGTAGCCACCAGATTTTTTCAGTTGCTATGCAACAAAGCCATCCCAGTGTCAAGCACTGGAATGACACCCTCCTAGTAGAAACGCTTTTGTAATTGCAACATTCGTGTAATCTTTAGCCATAAACATTAAGAAATTTACCAAATGAAAAAAAAGGCAAAAGAAACCCCGTGGTGGTTGGCTATTTACCATGTACTAAAATATCGGCGTTTTTTTTATTCTAAAACACTTGATTAAGAGCGATTTAGCTGCTTTTAACTTGCAACTAACCTACACCGCAAGTGTTTAAGAAATTTACTAAGCAGGAAAAAAGGGAAAGAAACCCCGTAGTAGCTAGCATTCAAATTCTCCCTTGTCAATTTGACGTTTTTTGCTGTCTTAAACGCTTTGTAAGCGCGTTTCGGCTTATATAGGTAAAAACCTAAAAATTTTTAAAGACATGCGATGCACGTAGTGCGAAAAATTAAACATGAGACGCCAAATACCCTAAGTTTTTTGTCATTAACCTGCACAGATTGCGAAGATAAATAAATAGCTTCAGTTTCATGATAAGGGGGCTGGCGGAGTTTGTCAAGGAAGTTTTTTGTTTCTATTGAATGACAGTTGTAACCTACGAAAGAAGTCTGTTGTAATTTGTACGATATCTTTATAAAATGGTTCGCATAAGTTATCTAGCAGTGCAACTAAACAAATACAAAAATCAAAACGTCGCGGTTTTTGGTCTTGGTAAAACTGGTTTATCCGCCATTAACGCTCTAACAAAGAGTGGTGCAAGAATATATGCATGGGATGATCGTGAAAAGCAAATAGCAAATACAAAAATGATGTATAAAAAATGTAATTTTATTCATCCCAAGGAATACAATTGGCATGAGATCAGTGCATTGGTTTTAAGCCCTGGAGTGCCAACAGAGCCACATTGGATAGTAAAACTTGCAAGGAGATTTGATTGCAAAATAAAATCAGACATTGAGCTATTTCTTGAAGCTAAAACTACGAACCAGAAGGTAATAGGCGTCACAGGAACAAATGGTAAATCAACCACTACATCACTAATAGGGCACATATTAAAATCTGCAGGGAAAAAAGTAGCTATTGGTGGAAATTTAGGCGTTCCTGTTTTGGATCTAGAAAGAGATGCAGAAATTTATGTAATCGAACTCTCCTCTTTTCAATTGGAGTTGATGAATGAAATTAACGTGGACATTTCAGCACTGCTCAATATTACACCAGATCACATAGATAGGCATGGAAGTATGGAGAACTACATAGCAACTAAATTAAAACTGATAAACGGTAGTGAGGTTGCCGTAATAGGATGTGACAATGAGATTACTGCTGATATATTCAACAAATTCACTGGAGACAAAATTCCAATCTCAGTAACATATTCCACAATGTCATTCCAGCGCGTGACGCTGGAATCCAGAAAAGAAAAACCATTGCCAACTACTCAGATGACAGAGGGTGGTGCAAGAGATCTAATATCATTGGCAGGTAACAATTTGCTTGATTATAGTGAACAGATTACTGGTATAGATCGAAATTATCTGGATCCCAGTGTCAGCTACTTGGATGACAAAAGGGGCACTGGGATCCAGAAGATCTCGTTAAAACTAGAGAATCATAGCTTATCAGTAAGCGACGTGAAAATAAACCTAATATCCAACGCAGAAAACATAGCAGCCACATATGCCGTATGTAAGGTACTTGGAGTAGATAGCAACACTATTATCAATGGAATCAAGTCCTTTTCAGGACTGAGGCATAGGAATGAACTGCTTGGCAAAATAAGAAATGTGTTTTTCGTGAACGATAGCAAAGCAACTAATGCAAAATCGAGCGAAAAGGCGATCTTATCTTATGAAAACATAAATTGGATCGCTGGTGGAAGAAGCAAAAAAGGTGGAATAGAATCATTAAGCAAGCATTTTACAAGGGTTAGAAAAGCTTTTCTTATTGGAGAATCAACCGAAGCTTTTGCAAATGTTATGGAGAATAAAGTAGATTATGTTAAATGTTGCAATCTAGAAGATGCATTCAGATTGGCTTTTGAAGAGGCCTTAAATAGCGCAGAAGAAGTAACAATATTACTTTCTCCCGCGTGTGCTTCTTTTGATCAATGGAAAAATTTCGAGGAACGTGGTGAAGCATTTTGTAGAATGTTTGAAAATCTCAGGTACAATCACACATGCTGTTTAGTATGATGTTGCGTGGAACAAAAGTTAATAATAGATAAGCTAATTAGGGTTATTCCATTTGAAGGGATAAGCGATGAAACCCTATTAAAGGTGTGCACTGACCTTAATCTAGCTAATAGCTTTTGCAAATTTCAGAATGGAATATATAGCGCTTTGGAGCACATAGCAGAGGACTTAAATAGCTCAATGGAAGCTGAATTAAGAAATTCTAATTTAGAAGATATGAAAGTGCGAGAGCGAGTAAAGTTAGCTATTCAAATACACCTTTCAAACTATGCTAAGCTACCGAATTATAGAGAACTTTTAAAAAATGTTTTATCATTCTCCGTATCACCAAAAAATACATATTTTTCTAGTAAACTTTTATACAGAACTATTAGTGCGATTTGGTATGGCATTCATGACCAATCAACAGATTTTAACTACTATACAAAAAGAGCAATATTAGCTGGAGTGTACTTAAGTACGATACTTTTTTTTATCAATGATTATTCAGAAGATTTTGTGGATACTTTATCGTTTCTTGATAACCGTATCAACAATGTCATGACATTTCAAAAATTCAAAACTCGCTTAAAAGGAATCATAGGAAATTTCTTATAAGCTATTGATTGTTGGTAGAAAAGTACTTGAGCACGATCCTGAAAAGGTTTGTGAAAATAAAAATATTCATGCTGATCATAAAGAACATTTAGTTTATCGTGAGGATAATAATGGTACAACAAAATACACCAGTTACGAAGAAAAAGAAAATAAATTTATTGAAGAAGCACATGAATATTTAATAGACTCTGAATTTAATAAAAATTTTGATCTAGGGCAGTACAGAATAAGTAATTTCTCCGGAAACTTGACGAAAATAGAACTGGAACTCATCAATGAAAAGTATATGCAAGTTCAAGTTAATAGAGAAAGAAAAATTATTCTCGCTATACCGTAGGTGCGTTCCAAGATTATACTGAAGTTTTTATTGCACTCAAAATCTTCGTTTTTCCTAATCTCTAGAATTATCAATGCATCATCACTTAACCAGCCTGAGTGAGCTAGTCCATTCAACTAGATTGCTATTGTAAGGTGGGTCTATAAAAACTATGTCACATTTTGAAATAGGTTGTGGTAAGCAGTTAGCACTGCAGCAAATTAGCGTAACATTGTCCGTAATTCCAAAATCTTCTGCTGTTTTTTTAGGCAATTGCAAATTGTAATAATCTGAATCTACCATAAATGCATGTTTAGCGCCGCGAGAAAGCGCTTCAAATGAAAAAGAACCACTACCACAGAATAAATCAAGTACATTCAAGTTATAAATAGGTTTTCTTGAGGAAAGCATATTAAATATTGCTTCTCGGACAATACTCATAGTTGGCCGTGCAGCTAAATGCTTACCTGTAGTTATTTTTCTTCCGCGATATTTGCCTGCAATGATGCGTAGCATATTAAATAAGCTCCAAAATAATTAATTATTTATACTATATGATTAATGTCAATATGGCTTTAGCAGTTTAATAGAGAGAAGCTATCGAGTCGCTTGTAAGAAAAACACAAACACAAGACTCATCAGTTATCTTTTCCTGATTTGCCTGCTGCATTAATTGCTTGACCAATCTCATCTTGTAAATCATCATGATCATTTTTTTCATCATGATTTAGCCCTTCAATTCTGCTTTCTAACTCTAACTTAATTATAGTATTGATTTTATCTATATTATCAAGAAAGCCTCTACATTCTTCTTCACTATACTCTTCACCAGATGCTTTTTTTTCAATAAATAGGTTTTTAAATCCTGCTAGATCAGAATTCTGATCGGTATTTAGTACAACATTTCTCTCTATGAAGCTAAGATCTGACAGCAGTAAGCTAACCTCTAACAGATCTTCACTTTTCACGCTTTTAAGGTCTTCAAGACTTTCTAAAATACTAAACACCTTAATCCTTTCTTGTACAATCTCTTTGTCTTCCTTATCAAATTCAGACAATAAACTATGATTATCTACAAATTTCTCACTCAAAGCTTTATTCAATTTAGCAAAATTGACATCCTTGTCAAGTGATGTGTTATCCCGCAACAAGTCTACCCTTGCCCTACGCGCATTTAAAATGTCGTCGTAGTCATTTAACTTTATGTTGCCATCTTTGTCTTGCTGCAATTTATAATAATCAAGGCCTTTGAAATTTTTATTAGTCTTCATCTTCAATCCTCTTCTCATCTCCTTTTGCATCTGGTTTCCTCATTGGTTCCGGTAATTTCCTTTTACTGTCTTCTCGATTTCTTTTTTCCTCTCTTTCAGCACGTTTTTCTACAGCTTCTGGAGTGTTCATTTCAAAAAGTGGTGAGAGGTTATAAACTTTATCTTGATTTCTTCTGCCTTCTCTTTCAGCACGTTTTTCCATACCTTCAAAAGCAGATCCAAAATCATCAATTTCATCTGAACCTTTTGGTTCCGTGCCTAAATTTCGTGTCACTTCATTTGATTGATCAGGCTTATCTTCTTCTGTTGGCTGATCATGCTGTAGTTGATTAGGCTTGTCTTCTTGTTCTGTGCTTAGTTCTCGTACTACCTTATCTGGCTGACCTCCCCCTCGTAGTCGAAGAGGGTCGCCTTCTTCTAGTGGCTGATCATGGTTATCTCTTACTAGTTCCGTGCCTAACTCTCGTTCTACCTTATTTGATTGATCAGGATTGTCTTTTTCTGGTTCTCTCTTACGGCCTATGGTGTCATCATGAAGCTTATTCAAGAAATCTTGCCTATGCGATTTTGCTCTAAAAAGTAAGTTATTTGGATAACCATCTTTTTCTCCTGTACGACGGCTAACTCCTATAGAATCAAGGCCATGCTCCCAAGTAAACTTCATAGCATCTTCTATTGTATAGCCCAAATGTGATCCTACGTATCCTTTATAATAATCTAAATATTTACCGATCCTTCTGTGTGTAATATCTTCCTTATCAACTCCAAATGCCCTGTAGATCTTTTCCTCAAGTTTATCAACGTCATTTTTAGGTGATGTTGCAAATTTTGTTGCTTCAATAGTAGCACCTACAAATTTACGTGGCACATCAATAGCGTATTTCAGCACTCCTCCAACTCTTGGTACTCTCCCCAGCAGATTAGCTGCACCTCCGGCTAATCTATCCGGTAAATGAGTAGCCCAACTGCCTAAAGACTCAAGTCCTCTACCAGCAAAATTTTGCCACTGCTGTTTGAATTCTTCCATTATGCCAGTCAAAGGCGATGCCTGATACATACTAGATATATTGTAAACGCTGAATCCACCACCAGCGATACTTGAGCCCATTTGTTGTACGAACTCGCGTAAAGAGAACATTAAAAATGAAAGCAGGAATAATACAAAGATTTCCCCTGCATTGATTAAATAACCTCTCTGTATGTCTTGCACCCTTTGGTAATCACTATTTTCTTGATAGTTTCTATTTACCTTATAAAAATTCTGTGATTGGCAGCTCCCATCTTGTCTAATTATATCTTGCACTAAAGACTTTATTTCACTTTTTAAACTTGGCTGTAGAATTACTTTTTCTATGATTTCCTTGTAATTAGTACACCTGCTTTCATTTCCTGGCTGCTTACAATAGATTTCTGTCTTTTTACTTATATTATTAATCAATAATAAGATATCAGCTTTTTCTGATGCATGGGATAAACTATTTGTTAAACGCACTAAATCTTTTACACTACAGCTATTATCTACTACCATATCACTTTCTGCAATATAATGGTCTGCTGGATTCTCTTTAGTACCAGGAATTGGGTTAAAGAAAGGATAATCTATATAACGAAACCCTTTTTCAATGTAATCCGGTGGAAGAGGGATATACCCAGCACCGCCAGTAAATTTTATTGTACCACCTTCTCTGCTTATCTTTTCTATACCTTCTATGTTCTTATCTACGTTCAGCGGAGAAGCTTCTCCAAGAGTGTAAGGTACGAAAATTTGCCCTGGGGTCCAACCAAAGTACTGCTTATCAACGATACAAAAACCACCAAACACCCATTTTGGAGCACATAACTTTACCTCGAACCATTTATTGTAGCATACAGTAAAACCTAACTGCCTATAAAAGGTATTCATTATAATGGAAGCCAGTAATGACAAGAGAGCAAATATCATAATCGACTGTAAACAAAAGCTGATGCAGAATTTTATCCAACCTTCAAATAGACTTTTCAGCGGTGAAAATAAAATAGAAATTAGAAACAGTGGCATAATGGCTATAAGAAAAGCTATACCCATAAAACCAGAGAGAAATATTATGTAAGCATATAAGCACAGCAAGAAGTATAGCACAATCCCTATGAAAATTGCCGGTATCATAAGAAGGCTTGCCCACATTTGGTAATGTAAAAACGCTGCAAACTTTTTCCAAACAGAATAAGCAAAAAACTTATTGAACATGTCCTCCATGAAGCTAAACAACTTAGCTTCATCTCCTTGAACAATACTTCCGGTGTTCATGTTGGGAGCAAAATTAGTAATTATACTTATCAATTGTTCAAGACCTTTAACAAATAAAACAAGAAAATGATCATAGAAAAATCTAAAACTTCCAGGAGATATAAGCACTATTACTAGAGTGATTTTCATCATTCTGATGAGCATATCATGCTTAGTTTCTTGTATCATGCCAAAAAGATAAAGAAGCGATGAAATCATTACAAATAGAACAAGCAAGGAAAGAACAAAATTGTGAAAGCTCGTACTTTTTTCAGCTATATTTTCGAACATAGCTTGTGCAACTGCAGGATCATTGCTATTAAAATGTTCTTTGCAATTTTCGTTAATCAATAATACACATTTTAGATAGTTATAAATATAATCAAAAAACTCAACCCCACTCGGTTGCCGCACTCCACTTAAGAACTCAAAAGAGTAGCCACCTACATTATCTAAGTAATATCTATCTAATATTTTTACATATATTTTCCATCCCTTTTTTAATTTCACCGGGTCACAATTTCTGTCCTTTAATTTAGTGCTATCTCTGTCTAAAGCAAAAAGACCGCTCCCATTCTCTGCCACGGAGTTGTAACCTAGATGTACAGTAGGAGATGAAGGATTGCGCATAGATTTCAAATCTTTGTTAGGACTATCGTCACCAGGCCTTTGAAACAAAAGATAAGCACCATGACCGTTGGTAAACCAACATGGAGCACCACGTGATACTGTATTTGCGCTATCATCTTCATTAATGCACTTGCACTTTACAGTGCAACTTGCATTAGACTTACTTGAAATTTTCTGTGGCGCACTAGGTTTGTAATCATTACAAACTAAGTGAAAGTCAGGTAGACTATTATCACCTGACTTGCCTTCAAATTTAGTTGCATATTTTAACTGCTCCAAGCTTTGTAAGGTATAACTGCCTTTTTTAGATTCCTTCTTGTTATTATTACTCCAAGATGTCCATGCACCATTCACTCGCACTTTTAAACTATCTCCATTGGTTTCGAGCCCGGTATCCTCCCACTCCACCACTTGGTTATGGTGAAAACCATAATTAATTTCACCAGTTTCAGGATCAACAACTTCTCCATCTCCTGGAATAAACGCATCGTGGTCGCTTGAAAAATGAGCGCTTACTGCAATAGGTTTAGGACCAAAATAGTCAGCAGATATACACCTTGGAAAAGGCATATCGTTTTTACTACAACCTGTGATCAGCACATAAGCTGCAAGAAGTAATACCCTAAACCAACATTTGCCTAAACGTGATTGCATATCTAAACTTTTTCCAAATACAGAATAAATTTCTAAAACTTTACTTAAAATATCTTTTTAATTAGTTACTCCATAATATCATTTATATCTTACTCCTCTCCATTTTCTTCCTTGTTTTTAGCTTTAGCACTAGGATCACTTCTTATTGTTTCATCAAAATTTTTTTGCTGATCTGATTGTTTTAATGTTTTAGGTCTATCACTCGTTGTTTTATCAGAACTTCCTTTAGAATCTTCTTTTTTGTCTGGTTGCTTTGGTGTGTTAGGTAATTTAGCCTCAATTTTTCCCCGATCTTTACTCATTTTCTGCTTGATACTCTGTATCATACTTTGGGTCTTATCATCAAGGCCAACGGTTGACAGCATAGCTTGCGATGCGCTCTTAGCAACTGTACCAACACCGCCAGTAACTCCATAACCAGAGCTAAATAGTGTTTGTACCATAGTTTCCGATATAGAAACAAAAGCTTCCATTGCACCGGCAATAATGAGGTATATAAACGCCTGGATTAGGTCTATAGGTAATGCTGCAAAGTGTCCACCAGCCCTTTCTCCGGTACTGAGTGCAACATCAACGCTAGTGCCAGGACTGTATCCAAGAGGCAGTATTGATTTCATCAAGCACAGATCATACGATAAGAAATTTACGCTAATTAAACATTGATAGCATGCAGAAAAATTTGTGAGGTTATATAAAACTGAATACATCAACTGATTTAAAAGAGATAAAAATGAAAATAAAATGACTGGTTCTAATGAAACATGAGCCAACGTTTTTATCCAATTATCAAACAAGGGTTTAGTCTTTTGAAATAGAATAAATACGATAAATAAAGGTGTTAATGACAGTAAAAACGCTACTAGAACAGTAGATATTACATATTTCAATGTAGCACTAATAATGCATTTTAAAAACGCATAAGTAGCGCAGAGTATTGCCAAAAATGCAATAACGCCAAAAGGACCAGAAAGCATCAACGATAAAAACTTTAGCCAAGTTTCTGCTGTGAATAATACTCCTGCTGTCAAGTCTAAGAATGCAAATTTTCTCTCCCCTTCTCCTACATAGCCAGAAAAACTATCAACTAAATAAGTGCTACCATCTATAAAAAGTCTGGATAAAGTTGTACCAAAAAGTTCCCAGCTTCTATCGCTAAAGGCAAAAGCTATAAATGCTATCTTGAACATTCTTACAATGAAATCAAATTTACTTAGCTGTATTGTTCCAAGCATATAGCCAACGACAGTAAATATAACGTATAGAGTAAGCAAAGCTCTTACCCCTTGAAGAAGACCTCTTGCATATCCTTTGTATGAATCTTTAACGCTGTCCCCAATTACTTCTTCTTTTATAAGTTTAAATACCCCGTTTACATTCGATGAAATAAAATCATTAATTTTTCTTTTAACAAATAAAGTTACTGTGTACTTATTATTTTCATAATATTTGCCATTTTTATCTGTAATGTCATCTCTCTCTACGTTGCTTACATTGATGCCGAAATATATCTTCTTAGATTCTTCGTTCTGAAAGTGTTCTCCGCTTATTACATCTAATATGGTGTACTCATCTTTTCCGTTTACTCTTTCTCTCACTCCTACCACTTTAAAATCATTAGTTCCCACACCATGCAAATCTTTAGGTGGCTCATCACCTAAATATACATATAATTTTTCGCCATTAATATATTCACATGATCTAGTCACCTTAACATGGTACCCTCCTCTATTATAGTAATAATGACCATAATCTGCGATAGCGAGCATCACACTACTACCGGGCGTTACCTCGTCATTTACTGGATAATCATTGTTCAATTCCAGAGAAAAATCCTCGAATTTATTGTTATCGCCAATTTGCAAACACATATTATCCCCTTTTGCACCCTCTTTCTTTGGAAGACATTGAATACCTTTAGCGATATTTTTATCATCAGGATCACCAATTTTTGCAACAAGAGCCTCAGCCCAAGATTTATCATCTTCAGTAAAACTACCTGCTTTAACATTCCCTTCCATTTTTTCTAGATAAGAATACATATCACATTTATTTCCTTTATCGTACTTCTTATACCTTATAGAGGAGACACAGTTCCGTTCTCCTGCTTGACCTAAACCATAGTTCCATATACCCTTCTCAGTATAGCATATATTTTGATGGTAACAGTTAAGCTCATAGGAGGAGTACTTTTTTCTCTCATCAAGACTACAGTTTTTTCCATCACATAACTCGTTCAATCCTATTTTAGCGCGGCGTAAATCAAGTAGTGAACCATATACCCATGGTTCGTTGTCTTGAATATAACCTTTATTAAAATGCACCTTATTATCATATGGGGTATACCCATTGCCAACTAGCACTTTGCTTTCCTTTGCTTTTGTTTTATCAAGAGGTAAAAATTGTATTTTATTTTTTGTACCATCTTTACCATCACAAAAAAACTCTCCCCCCTGATGTACTTCACTCACTGTAGCTTTCTTATATACAGTTTCCTTACGGTCATTTTCTACAGCTTTATAACAATTGTCATCAAAATTGATGCCTTTCCCTTCTGGATTGTCGTAATCAATTGTTATTTTTCTGGGAACTAAGCTGAAGCTTAACTTGTCACCAGGATTTACTTTAATTCCAGTGTCCACATAACTTCTATTGCTGCCAAATCCTTTGCCACCACATAGTTCGTTTTTACTTTCATTAACACCATAATTGTTAGGTACACTATTAATATCCGCAACCTTACTATAATTTGGTTCTGAGCCATCAGCACAAAAGCTAGCTGGCACAAGTACTTTCCTTGGATTTTTGTCTTCTTTAAAAGGGCAAAAATTTACTGATCCATCGAGGGTGAATTTGATTTTCTCACCCTGACTAATTACCTGACCAGAATCAACCCAATGAATTTTATCGGCTTTACGAACTGGAACATCCACATTAACGCTGGTGTTTTTGCTCTGCAACCCAGGCTCGACACAATCCATATTACAACCAGTGATTGCAAGACACAGTATCAATAATAGTGATCTTTTACTTATCATTGCTGTCTTCCTGGTTGTGGTATCTGAGGCGTTGACCTTTGAGTCCCTTGTGGTATTTGAGGTCTTGACGTACCTGACTGTTGAGAGGCATCTCCTCTTTCTCTTCTTTGAACGCTTCGTTCATCTAACCCTACTGTTCCCATTAAGCTTTGTTGATACTGTCTTCCAGGTTCGCTTGCTACATAAGCACCAAACAACGAGTCAGATATTGCCGAAGAAGCTTCAACTAAAGCTTTCATAGCGTGTCCCAAAATAACAAAAGCCATCATAGCGGTAATATTAGGTGTATATTTGGAAGCATAACCATAAAAAATACAAGGGTTAAAAATCTTTAGGTTAATATTAAGTATACATGTAGAGCAGACCTCAAAATCAAATACTGAATACACAATATAATCCATAACCTGACTTATCAGTGATATAAAAATTAAAAGGACCACTGGATGAATTGCAAATCTTGCTAAATTTTTAACCCAGTTTTGAAACATCTGCCTAGTATACGCAAATAAAAGACAAATAATAAAAATAGGTGCTAAAGAAAGTAATAACGCAACTATTGCTATAGATGTAATAAAAGAAAATAAGGCATTAAAAATAGATAAGCTCACTGTGATTAAACCCCAAATCACCAAGCAAAAAGATACAATGCCCAAAGGGCCAGAAAATATAAGAGATACTATTAACAATACTGAATGCGATGACAAGAACCTATTGAGCGGCAAATCAAGAAACTCAAAAACATTTGAAGTAGTGCCTCTAAAATTTGCTATTTCTATTAGTTGTTTTGGAGTGTTAATAAATATAGAGAATGCGTTGTTATAAAAAAAGTCCCAGCTATTATCCTGCAATAGCTGAGCGATGATTCCTATCTTTACGCATATAATTAAAAACTCATATATAGAAATATGAGTTAATCCAAAAAAGTAATAAAGAGTATATAAGATTATATATAGTACTAATAGTGATATTATAGTAGATCTAATGGTATTTGTTCTGCTTGATTTTATAAAACTTTCGTAAAGAGACTTTACAGGACTAGTATCAGAGTGAATTGCGTTAGGGTCTTTATAATTAGAGCCGAAAAATGCAGTTTTCACTTTTTCATCAAAGAAATTATATATTGCACTAAAAGTTTTTGTAGGTGGCTCTTGAGTTGTTAGGTTAATGCTAAACTGACCTTCATTTTTGTAATCGCAGCCATGGTCTCTTATTCCGTAATATATGGTGCCTGTTTTGTCTTTTAATTTTCCTTTCAAGTTTTCCATGTCATGAACTTTGCTGATATCTACAGATATATCCGCTTGATTTTCACCAGGCTTATGCTCAGGGAATTTATCGGAAACACTTATATACAAGCTATTTTCCAGACTATGGTTCTTCGTTACTCTTATGTTGAACCCGCCTTTGTCATTTGTATTGTAGCAGCTCTTGTCATTTCTGCTACATAGACTAAAAGTTAAACTTGGTATTTGATGGTCATTCTCCATCTTATGATCACAACTAGTACATAAACCACCACCTGGAATGTGTTCAAGAGTTTCATTATCCATACCAACTTTTAGAAATGTAATGTCAGTTTTTACCTGTTTTCCCTTTAATACGTTACTAATAATTTCAGCAACAACAGATTCACCACTAGAATTTAAAGCATTGAATAGCTCAATTTCTATATTATTATATTCAATATACACGCAATCCTCGCCTCTACGACCAGAAGAAAATTTACATATACGTCTACAGAGTGAATTTAAAATGTGCGTATCTATCTTACTTGCACTGCTCTCTGAAAGCTTGCTGCAATCTATATTCTCTCCTTGTTTTATAGAGTTAATAATATTTTCAATTTCCTTTTTTCTTTCATCTTGATCTAACTTCGAAAACCAGTACTCTCTTCCACTCAACCATTGCGCATCGCCTATTATATATTTATTAGGACATATCCCATCCTTGCCACCTTGGCATTTCTCTTGATTTAAAACATGTGCAAAATGTTCCGTTTCTTGCTCGCTACACTTTTCGTCGATTTTCAAATACCTGATTTTTGTCTCACTCTCTTTATCTTTACACACTTTACTTCCAATCACACTAAAGCTTATCGTATCGCCTTTTTTAAGTGCAAATGGTAATGCAACGTCATTTCTCCCAGGCCCAATTGCAAAATCTGCATACTGCTTAGGACAAAAATTAACCTTACTAGGCACTATATCAATCTCTGTTACTCTTATTCTATCTGAGATATTAACACCAGAATCAACCCATTTCTGCTCTGTTGACACTATATCTAGTTTTTCACGCAAACCTGATAAATTTTCTGGCTTAATACAGTGATGTTCCCCGCAGCCTGACAGAAAAAAAAACGGTATTATCAGCAAAAATTTTAGCATAAATCCAACTCATTCAGTGCTTTTGTTAACACTCTCGGAGCTACTAGAACCAGAACCTCGAGATTTACTCTTGTCTCCACCACTCAACTTCTTAGCAGCAGCACCAGCAACTCCAGCAACACCCCCAGCAGCAGCTTTGGCAGCAGATAAAGCTTTGCCCACCATTTGTCCAGGTGTCTGACCTGAGCCAAGTGCTGCTCTATGGTTACCAGCAAGTTCAGCAGCCATGCCAGGAAGAATGTTTAAAAAGTGGTAAAAGAGGAATAATACTAAACACAATTTTAATAATTCTCCGATGAGAGAGCTGCCAAACTCCATGTATGTAAAGTCGAATAGACCAAGTATGCTGCTCTTTTTAAAGCTATAATTTTGCATCATACATGCAAGAGTAGTTTCATTTTTATCACATTCCCCATCTTTCAATTTAAACCACTGTTTTTTCTTACTATATGAGATTTCTGCTTGTTTCTTTTCATATGACTTGTCCGGTTGTTCATTTTTATATGACTCGTCCAGTTCAAAATTTAAATTTTTAAAATAGATTTTATCACATGCTATGAACATAAAGGACAAAAACGCAAAAAGGATAACCGGGTATAAGCTATAGGTAATCAACTCTTTCACCCAGCCTTCAAAATATCCTTTGGTGTGTTGGAATAAAACCATAGGAATGAACAAAGGTGATAAAATGATGATTACACTTAAAGCAACTAGAGATAAAATAAATACATAGCACAGCCACAAAATAACCATCATCATTAGAACGGCCATAAATATACAGACAAGAGCTACTAAAATTTGTCCACCAGCAAAAATAATACCGATTACCGAACCTGCAACTAATAAGACAGGAGCAGCACCAAGCAAGACTGCTAACGTTGCAACACCTCCAGTACCAATTTTGCCACCAATTCCATCTAAAGGGGCACCTAAATAAAATAAAATTCTACAATCAAGCCTATCCCAAGGTGCAAGATAACTGTAAGATACACTCTTTCCTGCACGAGTATATTCATAATCTGTACCTGCTTTATAATTACATATGCCTTTACTTTCAGATGATGCTTTTAGCACTATCTCTGACAAACCATTTGAGAGACGAGTTAATTCTCCATAATAATGAGACATGGTACTGCCTGTTGTGAAGTAAATCACTAAAGCGAATTTTATGATCAACATATACATTTCTTGAGGCCTCTGAACTCCACCAGACATGGCTTTTATAGAGAACAGTATTAAAGCTAAAACTAAAACAGCAGTTACAGTGTTTTTCAGCCTTTTCTGTGCTACAGATATAAAACTCTCACCATTTGGTGCACCTTTACCTGCAACTAAATTATCTAATGATTCCTTAATGCATTGCACTATCATAGAAGTTACGGGAATAGGAGCTAATGATTTACTCCCTGCCTGGTTATAACAAGCTTCAGAAACATACGAGCTAAAACAGCCAGCATTATCATAACCTACAAAAATTTTCCCCCCTTGTCCGTTGAGTCCTTTTTCTTTAGATCTGATAATAGTTTTATAGTCATCATTATTACCAATAGTAACTTTTTCCTCTCCTGCACCATCTTTATTTTTGAATATCATCACAGATTTTTCACACATAGGAGCAAGTGGGTCAGGTGGCAATTCCGTGCACCCCATATCAACCCCTTGCGGCCAAGGAGTCATTTCGATACCAAGCATGCTAACACTGGCTAACTCCACACATAATCTGCCCGTTTTTCTCACTGCTTTGAATGTAGCTCCATGTATGGGTTCGCTCTGTCCTGCTTTGAGAACTCTACATTCCAGACCACCATCAACCTTCGAGGACCATGACCCATCTACGTATCCAGTGTCTTTCTCCCTGACATCAAAGTCTATGTATCCAGGTTTTCCTCTGGAATTAAAGTCTACCTTATTAAAAAGATTACCAAAAGTTAAAGGGTTTCGATGACATACTTCTATATATTCACTGTATTGCACACCATTTTTTGGCCAGTAATAACTCTCTGTACTCTCCTGAACGTTAGAATTTAAGGCTTCTTTTTCTGCTCTTTTCCCGTCATAATCTTTTTTGTTCACGTCTTCCCGAGCTTTATTTTGCAAACAAGAAAAATATTCCTCTTCTGTTTGGTAATTTTCATTGGTGCAGCCACTATAACCTGTGTCTTTTAATTTAAAATTTTTGTATTTTCCATCATGGTCACGTGCAACTGGGTGTTTAACAAAACTATGTTCACAAACAACAAGTCCTCCTATAGCTTTCCAGACTCCAACAATTGCAGCTATCATTCCAACAATAACAAGAGCGGTAAACAAACCAGCAGAAGAAACGATCAAAACAATGCCAGTAAATATTGCGCCAACAGCAATCGCTATTCCAGCAAGTGCTGCAGCTGTTTTAAACGCTCCACAATCAGGATTAGAGGCACGACTAAAACTGCCAGTGGAATTAAATCTGCTAACAAATTCTGTCTTGTCAGTACCACTTACTCCATCTGCAAGCACTGGATATGAGAGTAAAAAGTCTATATTTAGTAAAAATATCGCAATTAATAGCAATGACAGCTTAGTCTTAAACATTTTTTACCTTCTGATAAAATATAGGCAACCATACTTTTGGGTTGTCCCCAACTTCATTTAATATATCGTGTAACAATAGAACACTTTCTGCACGTCCGGATAATACGTTGATTATATCATCCAGGCCTTTTAAGTCTATTCTAGCTACTACAGCATTGACTCCTTGTTTCATCAAAAAGAATCTAGTACTCGGATCTGTGTGCTTAATTAATATATATTCACGTTCAGTTAACATAAAAACATCCCGATAGACACTAGTAGCTTTCAGATTTGGTAAAAAAATCTGTGTCGCTGTTTGTTGTACAAGCGTATCGCTAATAGTACTTTTACTTGAATCCTCAACACTCTGAGTAGCAAAAATCACAAAAGCATTTAGTTTTCTCAGTACCTTCAACCAGTCTTTTATCTTGGGTGCAAAAACTGGATTATCTATTAACGCCCATGCCTCATCAAGAACGATAATAGATGGAGTGCCATCAAGAGATATACTAATCCTATGAAATAAATAAATCAAGACCGGTCCAAGAGCAACAGGATCTTTGAGCAAGCTAGCCATCTCAAAACCAAATACTCTTGCTCGTGAAAAATCTAGCAAATCTTCTTTATTGTCAAATATTGCAGCATGAGAACCATTATCATGCCACATAGATATTGCCCCAGCTAGAGTATCAGGACCTGCAAGCCCTAAAAACGGTACGAGGTTTCTCAAGAATCTGTCTTCTTTTCTTAATTTAAAATTTCCTTCAATTGCATCATTAATTCGTGCAATATCTTCTGAAGTAAATTTATCATTATATACCGAAATTAAAGACTTTATCCACTCCATTAAAAATGTTCTATTATCAGAGGTATCATCAAGTTGTAAAGGATTAAAATTTGTTTTAGTTCTTGGTTCTATTACAGTATAGATACCACTAAGTGCTCTTAAGAAAATCTCTGCACCGCGATCTTTATCAAAAAAGAATATCCTTGGAGAAAACTTCATCGCTTGGGCACACAGGAAATTCATTAAAACAGTTTTACCAGCACCAGTTGGGCCAATTATCATAGTGTGTCCAACATCCCTTATATGAAAGTTGAAAAAAAATGGAGTACCAGATGTCGTGTCAAAAACTGTAACGGCATCTCCCCAGTGGTTATTGAATTTATTACCAGTAGGATAATTATGTTGAGATGCAAATCCAGCCAAATTAAGACTACTTATTGTAGCTTTTCTCACTATATAATCGAAATTACCAGGAATTTGCGCCCAAAATGCTGGTTCAAGGTTAACTCTCTCACGTATAGGGTAAACACCGCAATTAGAAAGCTCTGATTCTACCAACGACAGAGCGTTATCCAATGATTTAGGACTTTTTTCTATACATAAAATAGTCAGGTGATGTTGACCAAACGCAATCTTACCACTCATTGCGTCATCAAGCGCTTGAGAAATTTCTGCTATTTGAGAAATAGCTTTATCTGCAGACTGTATCATTCGATTTTGCTGTATCTGCATTTTTCCAATCGCCATTTGCCTGTTTATAAATTGAAAAGATTGCGTAATTATAAACTCGTAAGGAAGTTGTAAAAACGAATCAAGCATTCCTGCAGAAGTATGATTTCCATATTCTTTGATACTAATTATTCCAGCATATTTACTCTCATTATGAGTCACAACCTGTATCATCTTGCGGCCAAAGAATAACCTATGTACTGGTAAGTATCTTGATATTTCAGTTCTTAGCGGAAAAAGCGTATTTGTAACGAAGCCACAATTTACGATTCTAGATAGAAACTCCATTATTTCGCAGAACAAACCATCTGGAGTTTCTTTTACTCCAAGAATTTTAGGCGAATAATTTCTAAGGCTTGTCACTACACGATTTGTCGTTTCCTCTAAATCTTCATACGTGGCACGTATATCACTTTCCCAAGCATGTTTTGAAGTTACATGTCCGAATTTTTTTAGTAGATGTGACAAAAATTCTACTCCTTTTGTGTCCGCTCTACGGATAATCGTAATGTATAGGTCATTAATAAATGATTGCCTTGTTGCGTGTTTTTCTCTCCATTTTAGATTTACGTGATTAGCGAAAAAATTCGGCAAACCTTGACTTGCAAATTCATCAGAAAAAATATTTTTCTTACGTCTGATAGTATGAAAATACAAACTAAATGCCGGAGATGAAATGCTTCTTAGCATCTGATTCCTGATGTTGTTCTGTATGACTAAATCCTCGTCATCGGCAGTTTCAAATGCAAAACCACTTAATTTTATAACCTTAACCAACCAATTTTCTTTTGTCATCAAGGTTGTGCTATTCCAATAGCAAGAATAAGGAATAAATTCAGCAGCGTGAACTTCCCTGTTCAGAGTAGATTTATTCTTTGATTGAATAGCCCTAAACCTCAGCATCACACAACGTTAAGCAATATCATAAGAATTGGCTCCATGGTAAAAACGATTTAAACATTTCGAGCACTTTCCCAATTTTACCATAAATAATTCAATAAACAACGGTTCTTTTGCAGAAGCTATATAACCAAGTCCATGTATACCTGGTAACATTAAGAGAATCACTCTTAAATCATTTGAATTAATGAAAATTAGCATGCAAATCAGGACGTTTAATATTGCAAACATATAACTCACACCAAAGAGCATTGCAGGTCTTGTAAGACCTTTAAATAATTGATCTGTTTGTATACTACCTGTGGACATATCTTTAACCTTCTAATAATAGCTCTAACACTAATACTATATCATTATAGTAAAAATCCATTGAAACTAGTAGCACTTTAAGTTAAGATACATTATTTAATCCCGATAATGACAAGTTGGCCATTTCAAGAAGCAGAAAAAATATTGCAAGAGTTTCCTAATAAAAAAGAAATAATATTTGAAACTGGTTATGGACCCTCTGGTTTACCCCACATAGGAACCTTTGGAGAGGTTTTCCGCACTACAGTTATTGTAAATGCATTAAAAAAAATAGCTCCTGGTATAAAAACCAAAATCATTGCAGTTTCAGATGATATGGATGGTTTGCGAAAAATACCAGATAATGTGCCAAATCAAGAGATGCTAAGAGAGCACTTAAATAAACCATTGACTATGATACCTGATCCATTTGGCACTCATCAGAGTTATGGTCATCATATGAATTCATTGTTGTGTAAATTTCTTGATATGTTTGAATTTGAATACGAGTTCAGGAGTGCAACAGAGTGTTATAAATCTGGCGTTTACGATGAAAAACTTTTACTCTTACTGAAAAATTATGATAAAGTGATGGACGTAATGCTTCCATCATTTCGGGAAGAAAGACAGCAGACTTATAGTCCATTCTTGCCAATATGCCCAAAAACTTCTCAAGTTTTACAAGTTCCAGTAATTGAAACAAATACAGAGAAAGGAACAATCACATATGAAGACCCAAACGGGGAAAAAATAGAAGTTCCAGTGACAAAAGGAAAATGTAAACTGCAATGGAAACCTGATTGGGGAATGAGGTGGGCCGCATTTGGAGTAAATTACGAAGCTCACGGAAAAGATTTAACTCCATCTGCTGTGCTTTCAAGTCAAATATGTGAAATACTTGGAGAAAAGCCACCACTTCTGTTTTGCTACGAGCTTTTCCTTGATAAAGAAGGAAAGAAAATATCAAAATCAAAAGGAAATGGCATTTCAATTGAAGAGTGGCTAACTTACGCACCAACAGAGAGCTTAGCATTGTACATTTTTCAGAGTCCTAAAAAAGCTAAACGTTTATATTTTGATGTGATACCAAAATCAACTGATGAATATTTAGAATTTGTAAAGCGTTATCATGAGAACAAAGAAAAGGATATAAATAATCCTGCTTGGCACATTCACCAGGGCAATGTTCCCAGTATAGAAACTTCAGGCATAAATTTCTCACTACTTTTAAACCTAGCAGCAGCTTGTAATGCTGAAAACAAAGAGATCCTATGGGGTTTTATATCCTCTTATGCACCAAACGTTACACCAGAAAATAATAAAATGCTTGATAGACTTTCAGACTTCGCAGTAAAGTATTATCACGATTTTATCAAGCCAACAAAATCATATAAAACTCCAAATGAAAAAGAAAAAGCAGCGTTACTAGATTTGAAGGACACTTTACATTCTCTATCTACAACTGCTACTGCTGAAGAAATTCAATCTCAGGTATTTTCTATTGGAAAAAAATATGATTACACCAACTTACGTGACTGGTTTCAGCTATTATACGAAACGTTACTTGGCCAAAAAACCGGTCCAAGAATGGGATCTTTCATAAAGCTTTACGGAATAGGTAATACGATTTCTCTCATAGAAAGCGCTACTAAATGTATACTTTAGAGTTTACCTCCTTTCATTTGAGCTCTTTAGTTTTAATAAGAATTCCTTGACAAACCTCGCCAGCGCCCTTATCATGAAACTGAAGCTATTGTATTTGCTTTCGCCAATCTGCAGATTAAAAGGTAAGGATTACTTAATGTATCGGCGTCTTATGTTCAATTTTTTGCAGTATATAGATACTGTATGTCTTTACAAAACTTCATCTACATCTAGATTTTTATCTAAATAAGCTGAACGCGCTTATAAAGCGTTACAAGACATCAAAAAATGCCAATACTCGACAGAGATAGTAAAAGACTAGCTAACTCGGGGATTCTTTGTCTTTTTTTCTGCTTAGTAAATTTCTTAAACATTTGCAGCGTAAGTTAGTTGCAATTAAAAGCAGCTAAATCTTGCTTGTCAAGCGTTTAAAACATAAAAAACGCCAATATTTTAAAGCGGATAATAACCCCAGGGCTTCTTTTGCCTTTTTTTTCGTTTGGTAAATTTCTTAATGTTTATGGCTAAACGACAACCGTCATCCCGCTACGTGTTAGCGGCTGAGATACCGCGAATGAATCGCGGTATGACGGTTCGTGGCGGCGTGACGATAAGGTTTATACCTTGTCATCCCAGTGCTTGACACTGGGATCCAGCTTTCTTTATAAATTCACCAAAAGTGCTTCATTCTATAACGCAAAACCCATACTCACCAAATCCAATGCATTACTTGCAATTAAGTTTCCTGGATCCCAGTGTCTGGGCACTGGGATGACACCATCATAAAGGAATCAGTGTCAGCTACTTTCATGACACCATTCTTTTTCCTGGATCCAAGTAGTCGAGCTACTTGGATGACAGCTAGCCTGACAACCGTCATCCCGCTACCTGTTAGCGGGATCTATGCTAAGAGATACCGCGAATGAATTGCGGTATGACGGTGTAGACGATGGTTAAGTATCCCGCTGCTTGTTAGCGCCGCAGCGGTATGACGGTTCGTGGTGGTATGACGTAGAGTGCTTAGAAGCTGCTATTTTGCTACAAATGGCTGTAATGGCATCATCTATTTTATTGCTATCACAGCCTGTTTGTGCAAGTTCAGCGTTCCCACCACAATTTTTTTCAACTGCTATTGATACTAGTTCTTTTGCACTAATTTTATTAGCTAAGTCTTTACTTACTTTAATAATCAAGACTGTTTTATCTTTTTCTGTTGCCGTGAAAGCTATTATCGTTTTTGGTTTTTGTTGCTGCAAAACAAACTCTCTTATTATATTCGCTGGAATATTGGTAAAAGCATGACTTACAAAATTTATTCCATTTATTTCAGTGCTTTTTATGCTCTCTGCGCTTATAAGTTTTTTATATAAATTTTTTATTTTAGCTTCAGATTCTTTGCGCTCTTGATTTAAAATATTTAATCGGTTTATTATTTCACTTGCTGGTGCTTTTACGAATTCTGCAACTTTTTTTAAGTTAATTTCATTATCACGTACATAATTGATTGCTTCCTGACCAGTTAAAGCTTCAATTCTTCTCACTCCAAAAGCAACAGAACTTTCTGTTACTATCTTAAATAAACCAATTTCTCCAGTATGTTCAACGTGCGTGCCACCACACAGTTCTCTTAAATCTCCAATCTTCACTACTCTTACTTGGTTGCCATATTTTTCACCGAATAACGCCATAGCTCCTTCGTCTATTGCCTGATTCATGCTCTGAATTTTTGTAGACGTAGAAAGGTTTTCTCTGATTAGAGAGTTTACCATATCTTCTACTAAGAATAGCTGATCCTGAGTAACTTGAGTGTTATGACTAAAGTCAAATCGTAACTTATCCGGTGCAACTAGGGAACCTTTTTGAGTGACATGGTCACCCAAGATTTTTCTCAATACAAAGTGCAAAAGGTGTGTAGCTGAATGATTTCTTCTTAAGGTTTGCCTTCTTTCCTTGTCAATGCTTGCTGCAACTGTGTTACCTTTACAAATTGAACCGAACTTAACTATGCATCTGTGCAAATATAGGTCATTAACCTTATTGGTATTCTCGACTATAATAATACTTCTATCAGATTTGATCAGACTGCCAGTATCTCCCACCTGTCCACCTGACTCGCCATAAAAAGGTGTTTTATCAAGTATAATGGTTATCTTTTCTCCCTCCTTTGCAGAATCAATTACTTCATTTTTAGAGGAAACTATAGCTAGTATTTTCGCATCATTTACTTCATTGAACTCATAACCAACAAATTTTGTTTTGCCAAATTTATCGATCAAATCAAACCATACTTGCTCAACAGATTTTTCACCAGATCCAGCCCATTTAGCACGTGCTCTCTCTTTTTGTTCTCCCATTGCATCATCAAAACCCTTCTGGTCAAAATTTATTTTTTTCTCTTTTAAAATATCAAGTGTAATATCCAAAGGAAATCCATAAGTATCATATAGCTTAAACGCTAATTCTCCAGGCAGAGTGTCACCTGGTTTTAAATCTGCAGTGAATTTTTCCAATAGACTAATGCCTTTCATCAAAGTGTCTTTAAAGTTTTCTTCCTCTGATTTTAACGTCGTTTCTATTAAGCTTTTAGCTCTGACTAATTCAGCTCCCATATAAGCCGAACTCGTGCTATCTATCAACACTGGAAAAATACGATGGAGTAGGGAATCATTATATCCAAGCAGGTGAATATAACGTGTGGCTCTCCTAATTAATCTGCGTAATACGTAATTCCTGCCCTCATTTCCAGGAAGCACTCCTTCTGCGATGAGAAATGCAGCCGCGCGAAGATGATCTGCTACGATCTTATGCGCTATTTTATTTTCTGTTCTTCCACAATACTCTTGAGATTTATTTATCAAAGCAGAAAATAAATCAATATCATAGTTATCATGGACGTTTTGCATAACAGCCGCTATTCTTTCAAGACCCATTCCAGTATCGATGCATTTTTTTGGCAATTTGTGTAAATTACCTTCTTCATCTTTGTTAAACTCCATGAATACCAGATTCCAGATTTCAACAATTCTATCGCCCTCTTGTAAATTAGGACTCCCATGGTCATAAAAAATTTCAGAACATGGACCGCACGGACCAGTGCTTCCCATACTCCAAAAGTTATCATCCGTTGTAATTCTTATGATTTTATCACTTGAAAAGCCACTTATCTTACGCCAAATCTCGTACGCCTCATCATCAGTATGGTAGACGGTTATGGATAGTCTGTTTTTATCAAGAGATAACTCTTTAGTGATAAATTCCCACGCAAATTCTATCGCAGTTTCCTTAAAGTAATCACCGAAGCTAAAATTTCCGAGCATTTCAAAAAATGTGTGATGCCGAGTTGTATAGCCAACATTTTCCAGATCATTGTGTTTACCGCCTGCTCTTAGGCACTTTTGACTTGAGACAGCACGTTTCATTTCAGTTTTTTGAGCACCAGTAAAAATATTTTTAAACTGCACCATACCAGCATTTGTGAACATGAGCGTTGGGTCATGTTCTGGAATCAAAGGAGAAGAAGAAACCTGCTCGTGGTCATTATTTACAAAAAATTTTATAAATCTTTCTCTGATTTCGTTTAGCTTCATCGTTTTTATTGAGGTTATCTATAAATAATAAGTTGTAATGGAAATAAAATCAATACCACTCTCTAGATCTCAGAACTTCTAGTGACATGCACCTTGTGGTAAGAAAAAATCAATATATTCACGATAAATTTACCTCATATCTGTGTTTTATATGTGGAAATTGGAATGGAAATTTATGTAGGCAAAGAAAAAAGAATAGCAAATGTGGTGACTCAACACTGGAATGACATAAAAGGATCAGACAGAGATTGGCCAGAAAGGCATGAAATAGACACTGCAGAAATAATGGAGTCATGGCAGCATTGTTTTATCATTGAAGTCAAAGATCAAGGTTATATTTGCGAAAATGCAGGAGAAAAGGCTGTTGAATTCTATGGTTTTGAGAACAAGACGCGTATTGATAATAAGTATGCAATTGATGCACCATTTTTGCGACTATATAAAATAGATGCAGTCATTGATAAACTTGATACTGTAATAGAGAGTAAATGTCCAATCAACGAAGAGGAAGAAAGTGAAAGTGTTAAAATGAGGCAAGTATTGTTGCCACTTGGGAATAAAGAAGGTATAACACATATATTGGGCGTAATTACTTTTAAACTCCTTTAATATACAATTTTAATTTGATTCTTTAATAAAATTATTTATACTACTACTTAATTACTATTAAAGAACTCAATAGTAGTGCTTGTAAATTTGTTTAGAATATGAAGAAAATAAAATTAAAAACCAAATCCTCTGTCAAAAAGCGCTTTCACCTTACAGCTAAGGGTAAAGTCATTTCTACTCAGTCAGGCAAAAGGCATGGCATGGTAAAGAGAAGTAAATCTAATATTCGTAATCAGCGCGGTACAACGATTCTTGGTAAATCTGACTCGCGTATAGTTAAGCTTTATATGCCTTATGGTATTTAATAAAATGGGGGTAAAATAAAATGGCTCGGGTAAAACGTGGAGTCACTACTCACGCTCGTCATAAAAAAATATTGAAACTGGCAAAGGGTTATAGAGGGCGCGCAAAAAGTTGTTATAGAATTGCATTACAAAGAGTTGAAAAAGCACTGCAATATGCTTATAGAGACAGAAGAAATCGTAAACGTGATTTTCGTGGTTTATGGATAATACGTATTAATGCAGCAGTAAGAGAGCATGGGCTTACTTATGGTAGGTTTATGCATGGTCTTACACTTGCCGGCATTGATTTAAATAGAAAGATTCTTGCTGAGATGGCCGTTAATTATAAGGATGATTTTGCCAAATTAGTAGAAGCTGTAAGTGGTAAATTAGCAGAGAATTCTTAAAGCAAAGACACCATGAGAATTATTTTCATGGGGTCACCAGAATTCGCTGTTAGTACGCTAAACTTACTATTGAAATCACAGAATAAAATAGTAGCAGTATACACCAAGGCTCCAAAACCTTCAGGGCGTGGACAGAAGCCAACGAAATCTCCAGTACATGTTATCGCTGAAGAAAGTAACATAGAGGTATGTACTCCTATCTCTCTAAAGTTTTCGGCAGAGCAAGAAAAATTTAGAAATTTCAAACCAGACGTTGCAGTTGTAGCTGCGTATGGATTGATACTTCCAAGAAAAATTTTGAATATTCCAAAATATGGTTGTATTAATATTCATCCTTCATTACTACCAAGGTGGCGTGGTGCAGCCCCGATACAGCACACAATTTTAGCAGGAGATCAAGAAACCGGGGTTAGCATTATGCAACTGGATGAAGGATTAGATTCCGGCCCTATTTTAAAACAGGAAAAATTTCTTATCGAAAAGAACGATAATTACAAGACATTGCATGATAAATTGTCTGAATTAGGCAGTGATTTACTGCTGGAAGTGCTAAACGAAATTGAAAAACAGCTTCTCTTAAAACAGAACGATAACGATGCATGTTACGCTAACAAAGTGGAAGACTATAAAATTTATGCAAGTGATGCCTGTGAAGTTGCTTATAGAAAGGTTAAAGCGTTTTACCCAAAAGCATTCATTAAGATAGAAAATAAACGTATCAGGATACTTGATGCTGACTTTGAAGCTCTCGCTTCAGAACAAGGTAAGATTGTTAACGATAATATGCACATAAGTTTAAAAGGTGGCACTTTAATTCCTAAAGTTGTACAAATGGAAGGGAGAAATCCTTGCAGTATTGAAGATTTTATTCGTGGCTTGAAATCAAGCATGGTAAAAAAATTTATAGAATAGACTGCTTTAAATTAGTGTAGAAATGTAATAGCTAAATTTCCTTTTCTTAGATATAATCTTATAAAATTTTCTGTACAAAAATGAAAATCAAAAGAGCTTTAATATCGGTATATGATAAAACGAATATAATTGATCTTGCATCGTTTTTAATGCAGCAACAAATAGAAATTCTTTCAACAGGAAATACTTATAAAGCACTATCTGATGCCGGAATAAAAACGCAAGAAGTATCAGATTATACGCAATTTCCAGAGATACTGGGTGGTAGAGTAAAAACTTTACACCCTAAAATTCATGGAGGAATACTTTATGATCGAGAAAAGCACAAAAAGGAAGTGCAAGATCTAGAAATTGAGCCAATAGACCTGCTTATAACTAACCTATACCCATTTTGGGAGACAGTAAGTAGCAGCTCAAATGAAGAGCAAATTATAGAACAAATTGATATCGGCGGAGTGGCATTAATTAGAGCTGCAGCAAAAAACTTTCGTTTTACTTCAGTTATTTCTAGCATTCAAGACTATGAAGCACTGAAAGCTGAGATGATAGAAAATAACAATAAAACAACATTGGAATATAGAAAACACTTAGCAACCAAAGCATTTGCTCTCACTGCACACTACGATTCTAATATTCACAGTTGGTTTTTATCCCAGAGTAAAAATAATGAGTTACCAGAGTTTTTTGCTCTATACGGGCATAAAGTACAAGAACTCAGGTATGGTGAAAATCCCCATCAAAAAGCTGCATTTTATAGTAATCAATTTACAGAATATCCGTTGGAAAAACTACATGGAAAAGAGTTGAGTTATAATAATATAGTAGATATAGAATCCGCACTTAACATAACTTCTGAATTCGAAGAACCTGCAGCAGTGATAATCAAGCATAATAACCCATGTGGCGCTGCTATTGGTAATAATGCTTTGGAGGCATATGAAAAAGCTCTATCGTGCGATGAAGTAAGCAGTTTTGGTGGTATAGTTGCCTTAAACCGGGAGATAGATTTAAAGCTAGCGGAAAAATTAAACGAGATATTTTTAGAAGTAGTGATAGCACCATCGGTAAACAATGAGGCACTAAAAATTTTACAAAGAAAGAAAAATTTAAGAGTGATTATTCATAAATCTTTTCAACAAAATGTGAAATACCAAACTAAAAATGTTGTTGGTGGGTTTTTGGTGCAAGAAAATAATGACCACACAATAAAAGCAGAACAAGTAACAGAATGCACTGCAACAGACAAAGAAAAAAAAGATCTTATTTTTGCCTGGAAAATATGTAAGCATGTGAAATCCAACGCAATAGTTATAGCAAAAGATGGTTGTGCTATTGGCATCGGCGCAGTGCAAACAAGCAGAATAGATAGTGTGAACATTGCAGTGAAAAAAGCAGGTGAAAAATGTAAAGGTGCGGTGCTTGCTTCAGATGCATTTTTCCCATTTCCAGATAGCATAGTAGAAAGCACAAAACATGGAATTACAGCTATAATTCAGCCCGGTGGCTCGCTAAAAGATCAAGATGTGATAAAAGCTGCAAATGAAAATAAAATTGCTATGTTTTTCACTGGCGTTCGCAGTTTTTTCCATTAGGCTTTGTGTCTTATCGTCATACCGCCACAAACCGTCATACCGCCGCGGTATCTCTCAACATAGATCCCGCTAGCGGGATGACAAATATACCGCCGCGGCGCTAACAAGAGATCCCGCTAACAAGCAGCGGGATGACGAGCTTATCGTGCTGCCACGAACCGTCATGCCTCTGCGAACCGTCATACCGCGATTCATTCGCGGTATCTCAGCCGCTAACAAGCAGCGGGATGACGGCTGTCGCTTAGCCACAAACGTTAAATTTACCAAATAAAAAAAAGGCAAAGAAGCGCCGTGGTGCGAGTTTTGACCCTCTAATACTTTAAATTGGCGCTGTAATAATGTGCTAACGCTTAAAATAAGCGCGATTTGGCTGAATGTAGAAAAATTAAAAAGACATGCAGCCGCTATAATTTTATGTAATCCGCCAATAGATACTCCAAGTTTTTTACTGAATTTTTGTTATTGAACCCGCGCGGATCAAAAACAAGTTTTGAGTCAGAAATACTCTTAATACTACAATAAGGGGGCTGGCGGAGTTTGTCAAGTAAGTTTTTTCGTTTCTGTGACCAGCTGGACTTAAAGTCTACACAAAAAACGTTTACAACCAACGTTCAACATGGTAAATTAAAAACGGTTTATTCCTCGGTAGCTCAGTGGTAGAGCAGTTGGCTGTTAACCAATTGGTCGCTGGTTCGAATCCGGCCCGGGGAGCGTTTCTCTGTGAAATTCTAGTGTTGATTTTATATGAACATTAAATCAGTGGTTTTATGTATACTAGATGGCTGGGGAAATGGAATAGAGAATAATAAATACAACGCTATTAGCAACGCAAATCCACCTTGTTGGCAATACATTAGCTCTAATTATCCAAAATGCAGTTTATCCGCCTGTGGAACTGATGTTGGGTTACCTGGTGGTCAGATAGGTAACTCAGAAGTTGGCCACATGAATATTGGCAGTGGTAGAGTAGTAATGCAAAGCCTTCAGCGCATTAATCAAGAGATTGGAACAATAGAAAACAATGTAAATCTACAAAGTTTTATTAATGATCTAAAAAGTAAGAATGGTATATGCCATCTAGTGGGATTGGTGTCAGATGGCGGTGTTCATTCGCATCAAAAGCATATTTCAACTTTAGCAAATAAAATATCACAGCATGGAATCAAAGTGGTGATACATGCATTTTTAGATGGCAGAGACACATTGCCAAATTCAGGAAAAAAATGCATTCAAGAATTTATAAAGAGTATAAAGGGAAATGACATAAGAATTGCTACTGTTTCTGGGCGTTACTATGCTATGGACCGTGATAACAGGTGGGAGAGAACAATTGAAGCTTATGAGGCTATCGCATTTGCAAAGGCACCTCGTCATGATAATGCAGTATCGTTGATTGATGAAAATTATCAAAATAACATAACTGATGAGTTTGTCAGGCCTGCAGTAATAGGTGACTATCAAGGTATAAAACCAGAAGATGGAGTGCTGTTGGCTAACTTTCGTGCTGATCGAATGATACAATTAGCAAGTATTTTGCTAGGCAAAACAGACTATATTGAGGTAGCAAAACTCTCTTCAATTCTAAGCATGATGAAATATAAAGAAGATCTCAAAATTCCTCATATTTTTCCTCCTACTTCTTTCGCTGATACTCTAGGACAAACAATAGCAGACAATAAATTGCAACAATTACGTATCGCCGAAACCGAGAAATACGCTCATGTGACTTTCTTTTTCAATTGTGGAAAAGAAGAACCTTTCTCTGGTGAAGAAAGAATACTCATTCCCTCACCAAAAGTTCAAACTTACGATTTGCAGCCCGAAATGTCAGCCTTCGAGCTCACAGAAAAGCTTGTAGAAAAAATTCACTCCCAAGAATTCGCACTGATAGTTGTAAATTACGCTAATCCTGATATGGTAGGGCATACAGGTAATATAAAAGCAGCCGAGAAAGCTGTGCTAGCTGTAGATGATTGTCTTGCGAAAGTGCTGAGTGCTGTTAAAAAGTCAAGCAACACCGCATTAATTGTCACTGCAGACCACGGTAATGTGGAATGTATGTTCGATGAAGAAAATAATACACCTCACACAGCACACACTCTAAATAAAGTGCCATTTATTGTGTCTTGCGATAATCTAAAACTAAGAGACGGAAGGTTATCTGACATTGCCCCTACTATTTTACAGCTACTTGGAATTAAAAAACCAAACGAAATGACAGGCAGTTCGTTGATTTCTTGCATTACCCTCTGTCATTCCAGCTAGGCAGCGTTATGCACCGGAATGACATCAAATAGATGTGTTTTAACTTAATCCAACTTTTAAATTTTTCGCTGTTAGTACTAATGATTCATTAAAGAAGCTGTCAATATCACCAATACTATCTATATTTTTTGTACTGATAGATTGGTCAATTCTTTTGACCAAATTAGATAAAACTTTATTAGGGCCAATTTCAACAAATTTGTTAATGCCACGGCTTGACATATACAAAACCATTTCTCTCCATTTCACTCTGCTTACAACTTGCTTGGCGAGTAAAGTTTTTATAACTTTGGGATCACTCTCCTCTTTAGCTGTAACATTTGATATCAAAGGAACTATAGGACGGGTTATTTTAATACCCTTCAAAAACTCCAAAACTTTTTCATCAGCAGGTTTCATAAGAGATGAATGAAAAGGCCCACTAACCTGTAATTTAATTAGTTTCCTCACACTCGAGTTTTTGAATAAATCGGGTAACATTTCAAGAGCTTCTCTAGTGCCACTTATAACCACTTGTCCGCCACCGTTATCGTTTGCAATTTCACAAATTCCGTCAATTTGAACTGATTTCAATATATCTTCCACTTCATTTATCTCTGCTCCAAGCAACGCAACCATTCCGCCTTTACATTTCAGTGAAGCTTCATGCATTGCTTCGCTGCGAACTTTCAGCAGCTTGATTGCAGACTCAAGCGTTAACGCTCCTGCAGCACACAGCGCTGTATATTCGCCAACTGAATGCCCACAAACATATTTAACATTGTGATCAGTGAAAAGAGATTTGCCAAACACATGCTCCATAACACGTAGCATTGCAATTGATACTGCCATTATAGCTGGCTGAGCGTTTTCTGTAATGGTTAATTCTTCAATAGGACCGTTGAAGATTAAATGAGACAGCTTTCCATCCAATATGCTATCTACTTCATTAAATACTTGTCTTGCAACAGAAAACTCACTATATAAGCTCCTGCCCATTCCTACAAACTGAGAGCCCTGACCAGGGAAAGCGAAAATCATGATAATTATTACTTATTCCTTATTAAGTATAACATTTTATTTATTTTTTGTCAATATTTTAGAATAATGATTGACTTAGTGAATTAAGTTCACTAGAATGTTAACTGACTAAAAGTTTATAAACAACAATGAATTATCATAAAATTATTATAGTTATGACAGACGGTCAAGAGTTTGAAACTCGTTCCACTTATGGAAAGGAGGGAGATAGGGTAAAACTTGATAGAGATCCTCTTACTCACCCTGCATGGACTGGAAGTTTGACAAGCGGGTTAGCAAGTAAAACTAGCAAATTAGCTAAGTTTAACGATAAATATGGAAGCATTTTCTAATTCTCCTCCTCTTTAAGTTTTAGAGAGTTTACTGAAGCATGCATAAATACAAAAATATAGGCTATGTTGCTTCTCCATCACCAAAATCGCAGGAAGTATCTAAACTATTAAAGAAACTTAATTTTATCAATATAACAGAAGAAAATAAGTCCGAAATCGATCTATTGATAGTTGTTGGCGGTGATGGCTTTATGCTACGCACCTTGCATAATTACGTTATAGAAAATAAAAACATGCATGTGTATGGGGTAAATACCGGCAATGTTGGGTTTTTGATGAATAAATGCTTTAGCCGCAGTGAAGATTTAATTGATCATATAGAACATGCAACTTCAACTCAGTTAACTTTGCTAAAAATGGAAGCAACAGACACAAGTGGCAAGAGGTATCACTACATAGCGGTAAACGAGGTATATGTTTTTAGAAAAGCAAACCAAATAGTAGAAATGAATATCACTATTAATGATAAGCTAAAAGTAGAAAAATTTAGAGGGGACGGAGTAATATTATCTACTCCCACAGGTAGCACTGCATATAACTTCTCTGCCGGTGGCCCAATCTTGCCGCTAAATTCAAATTTACTTGCATTAACCTCTATCAATAGCTATTACCCAAGGCATTGGAATGGAGCGTTAATATCAAACGATACAATCGTACAAATTGACATTAATGACACAAAAAACCGTCCAGCACTTGTAGTATCAGATTACAAAGAATTTCATGATATATCACAGATAAAAATACAAAAAGACCATGAGAACACAATCACTTTGCTTTTTGACAAAGATTACCCTCTGAATGAAAGAATCTTTGATAGACAATTTCTATACTAATAATGTATCTGTTCAGATACATGGCTAATGTACAAATATTGAAACAAAAATTCCAGTGCCCCTGTGATGTCATTCCAGTGCTTGACACTGGAATCCAGCTTTTGATCAAAAATGTTGTATAGTACACAATCAAATTTTCTGGATCCCAGTGTCTGGGCACTGGGATGACACCCATTTGTTCCTATAGTTGTCTTTTCTCGTCTACCTTATTTTGCCACTCTGCTAAACAGATACATTATCTGTAAATTGGTATTTACTACATCTTAATAACTATAGCGTAATCAATGCAGCATAGTAATTAACTTTGGAGTGAATATGCATGGGTCAGTCGAAAAATCAACAGTAAAATTAACTTCTTACGAACAAACAGGTGACAATAGCAAGATAACACTAAAAGATCCACCATCGCCTGAAGAAGCAGGAAATGCTATCTCAAGTGTACTGAATGTAGTACCACGTGTGCAGGGAATGTCACATGAAGAATCAGATGATGAGGAAGTGGATCCTACTTATGCATCTGTAAATCGACAAAAAGATGGTGATGGAGCACCACCGATTTTGCCAAAAGCTCCAGGTTTACAAGACAAAGAAGACAAAAATTTGTTTGGTCTTAGTACTGAAGTACTACCTCCTTCCCTAGAAGAAACAAAAGGTGAGACTCATGATTGGGTATCACAAACAGCAAGTTTAGGTTTAGGAGGATTATCTGGTAATGGATCAGAAGAACATATTTATGCAGCTATAGACCCAAATGCAAAATCTTCGAAAAAGAGTTTAGACAGTGGAATAGGTGGTCAAAACTCAAAAGATGATTTAGGTGCGTCTTCAAATACTTTACCATCGTATAAAAGCAAAGATGACTCTGAAGAGTCTTTGTCACTAAATTCTGATATAGGTAGCACAACAAATAAAAAAACAAACAGATTCTTGCCAAGAGCAAAGTATGCCATGCAGCAGAAGGGTTTTATAATTTTTGGTGCAAGTGCTATTATACTCAGTATATCTGCAGCTTTATTATATTTACAAGATAAAGCAAAATTTATTGCATTTTTTACAAACAGCCCAAAATATATCACTATACCAGTTATCGCACTTGCTGCATTGCTTGCAATTGGTCCAATATTTTTTGCAACAAGGCAATTTATAGATACTGAAGAACATTCCATTCAAAAAAAAGATGCGGATAAAATTTTAGCTGAGGTGTTGGAGCACCAGCCAAAAGATAAAGCTATAAAATCTGTAAGACTGGAATATAGCAATGGCACTCATTCAAATTTTGTACTTAATGCTTGGGAAGCTAAACAAGGCTTCACTAACATTGACGAAAAAGTAATTACTAGAACTAATAAAATAAAATCAGTAATTAACGACAGACCAATATTTACTGCATTATTTACTGGTGTAGTTGCTGCAAATATAGCGTTTCCTCTAGGGCTACTTGCAACACATGGTGTTAATGGTGTACAAAAATTTTACCAAAACCCTTTGACTAATAACATAGGATTATCATTACTTATAGGTTCTGGTATACTTGCATTACTCATTGTGGGTTTTGGCATACATTATTATAGAAAAACAAATTGCACTAATCTTATATATTCGCAGGAAAAGATTGACCCTGAAAGCGTTAACAAGAAATTCATTGAAGAAATAAAACACGAAAGAACAAATGTTCTTGGGGAAAACCACGGTAAAGACGCTAAACGCAGCAGCTTAACGCTTGAGCAAGTTGTGGTTCAATCTCATAATTGTAAGGATGTTGTTTATAGTGTCGGTTAATAAAATGCATGATATAGCTAGTGCAGCCCTACGTCATACCGCCGCAGACCGTCATACCGCGATTCATTCGCGGTATCTCTAGATCCCGCTAACACGTAGCGGGATGACGATTGTCAGGGTATCACCTCCCTCCCCTGTCATCCAAGTAGCTGACACTGGGATGACAAAAAAAGGAGCACTGGAATGACATCACAGGTGCACTGAAATGACATCCTCCTAGTAGAGATCGCTTTTGTAATTGCAACATTCACGTGTATCCGTTCAGCTAAGCGGTGTAAGAGATGATAGATAAGAGGTTTTGGAAAGGATTGAGACCCCTTTGTTTCCATGTCAAGTATAATGAAATTATCCGTTCAAGGAATGCATTTCCCCGCTTCGATTGGGTAAAATATGAATTTTTGCGATAAACGACATAATGCCGAATTTGCTGTTCAGCATGGTTATTTGTCAGCGGAATATTTTCTGGGTCATCTAAAAATTTCCACATCATTCTTTCAGATTTCAAAATATTCTTTGCAACTCGAGAAGCTCCAATTGCTTCAGGTAAGCGAGATATTTCCTTCAAATAATACCTTGTACGTTTTCGCAATTTTCTTGCACGTCTGGCAAATCTTAAAATGTCTATCTCATTTTTTAGTAAAGCTTTTTTTAGTGCAAATAATTCAGTAGTGACATCTCTTACATAACAGCCAAGAATCTTAACTTCAATGTTCCAGCTATGAGCCAGCCTTTCAAAATCTCTTATTAAATAAGCCCAGCAGATTTGCCTTTTCTTATCATTAAAGTAGTTGTAGGCTGAATATCTATCAGTTACTATCAAACTATTGCGATTGCAAAATGTGCTGTCTTGCAAAACCTTCATTCCTCTTGATTCTGTCAATTTTACAAAACTTGCCGTATTGCTTGCAAACATCCAACACCAGCCAAGTTTTCCTTTGTTATAGTGACTGGTTTCATCGATATGCAAAACCTCACTTCTGCTTATTTCTTGTTCGATTTGCTCATATGTTTTTTCGCATCTTAATGCAACTCTGTGTTCACTATTTGATATGCTGCCAACACTTATGTTCAAATTAAAAATGTCATTTATGATACTAGCCACTTCATGCTTTGAGTTTTTGTAAAATCCGCTAAGTGCTGCAATTATAGACTTAACCCTTGGACCAAATGTATCTGGCGTAACACCTTCTGGTAACTTGCTACTTTTTCTTTTTCTGCATCTCCAACAACGACCATGTTCCAATTACTACATAAGGCCTAATTTCCGGAAGATCAACTTTTTGGTGAACATAAGGTTTTTCGCATATTACAAGCTCTCCTCCGCATTCGCAAATATTAGGCAACTCTATTTTTACTACTTTATCCGCTTCCATTGTGGCATGAAAATTTCCTTTATACCCAACCTGATCGCCAACATTCCTTTCGCTTTTTGGCTTGTCCTTTTTTGTTTTGTACAATTCTTTAGAGCTCGGTAGAGATGAATTTTTCGAGTTTAAAACCAAGCCTTTCCTTTAATTCAGCGTTCTCTATCTTTAAAGCTTTATTTTCTGCTTTTAAGTTTTCTATCTCTGCTTCCAGTTTTTCTATTTTTTGCTGTAAATTTTTGCAAAGTTCTAAAAGGTTTACCACATTACCTCACTTTTGCTTTATGATTATCTTTTTAGATCACTTTGTCTACCTTATTCTACCACTCCGCTGAACGGATACAATTTACTAAACAGAAAAAAGGCAAAAGAAACCCCGTGTTAGCTAGTTGTCACTCTCTAATCCTGCAAATTGGCGTACTATACTGTCTTGAACGACTTATAAGCGCGTTTCAGCTTGTGTAGGTAAAAACCTAGAAATATTGTGAAGACATAAGGTGCACATAGTGCAAAAAATTAAAAATAAGACGCCAACTACGTTGTTTTCTTGCTGTTTAATCTGCACAGATGAAGATAACTGAATACCTTCAGTTTTATGATAATGGGCTGGCGAAGCTTGTCAAGGAAGTTTTTATGATTTATCTAACGAACTTTACACTTGCTAAAGTTGTACCATCTTGGTAACTTTAACTGAAAGAAGTTATTTTTTATCCAATATGAAAAAAGCCTTTATATTCACATCCTTAATAGCAATTATATTGATAGTTATTACTTATTTATACAGAAACGACGGAACTAATGACTCACAAGTGGTAAATGTTTATTCATCGCGCAAAGAAGAATTAGTACGTACTTTGTTTGATGAATTCACGAAAAATACAGGTATTAAAGTACGTTACATCATTGATGATTATTCTCAGCTACTTTCACGAATGGAAAACGGTGGTGAAGCTGACTTATTTTTGACTGCTGATGCAATCAACTTAATTCTAGCAAAAAAAAGAGGACTTTTATCTCAAGTAGATTCAGAGGTTTTAAAAAGTGTTATACCTGCAAGATTTAGAGACAGTGAAGATTATTGGTTTGGTCTTACAAAAAGAGCTAGGATATTGGTTTACAATAAAGAGTCAGTAGACCCTAAGGACTTAAGTACTTATGAAGATTTAGCAAATGAAAAATGGAAAGGAAAAATATTAGTGCGTTCTTCTACAAGTCCATATAACAGATCGTTAATTGCTTTTATGATTGCAAATAATGGTTTTGAAAAGACGAAAGAATGGGTAAGCGGAATTGTGAGCAATATGGCAAGAAAAACAAGTGGTGGTGATACTGATCAAATTTACGCCGTAGCAGCGGGTGAGGGAGATGTTGCAATAGTAAACAGCTACTACTTTGCGAGAATTCTTTCATCAGAAAATAAAAAGAATGTTGCAGACAAGCTAGGGGCTTTTTTTCCTAATCGCAACGATCACGGTGTAATGGTAAACATCAGTGGTGCAGCAGTAACAAAAAACGCAAAAAACAGGGAAAATGCTATAGTCTTATTGGAATTTTTAGTAAGCAAGCAGGCTCAAGAGTTATACGCTAAAAAAAACCAAGAATATCCTATTATTGAAGGCGTTGAAACTTCCGATATACTAAAATCTTGGGGAAATTATTCACAAAGTGATTTGCCTCTAAGTGAACTTGAGAAGCATCTTTTTGAGGCTGTTATGATAGCGGATGAGTGTAAGTGGAAGTAATCTCCAGTGCCACTAAACATTGGGATGAAAGATTTATGCTAATGTACCTTACTCTTAACTTGCTGAACTTTTTCTTCCTTCTAACTTAATTTTGACTTTACTATCTTTTTCCGTTCTTCCACCAAAACAATTGCTGCACAAGAGGTCTATTGAAAAACGATAATAAGAAAGTAGAATTGGTTCAAGTAGTTGGATAACAATTGCATGTTAAAAGGAAATTATGAACAAGAGAAGGAATTTGTTAAACATCTCAGACCTTACAGTCGATGATGTAGAAAATATAACTAAGTTGGCCAACCAGTACCTTAAAAAAGAAGTTGCAAATAGTCATATCTTGGAAAATAAGACAGTAATAAATTTATTCTTTGAAGATTCAACACGTACACTTGCGTCTTTTGAAATAGCAGCAAAAAGCCTTGGAGCAAATGTTGTAACTTTGCCAATAAGATCTTCTTCTATTAACAAGGGAGAAGATCTAAAAGACATGATCAAAACATTAAATGCAATGAATCCTGATTACATAATAATCAGGCATAAAAGTAGTGGTATCATTAATACACTGGCAAAGTATGTTAACTGCTCGCTAATCAATGCAGGCGATGGAAGTAGTGAACATCCAACTCAAGCTCTTGCAGACTATCTTGTAATCAGCAATCACAAAAAGCAAATAAAGGACCTCAAAGTTGTGATATGTGGAGATATTCTGCACAGTAGAGTTGCAAGATCAAATATAAGATTGCTAAAAATGTTTGGAGCAGAGATAAACTTGGTCGCACCACCAACTTTGATTTGTAAGCATTTTCCTGAAGTAGATTCAGTCCATTATTCATTAATTGAAGGTATAAAGGATGCTGACGTAATTATGCTTTTGAGATTGCAGAAAGAGCGCATGAATAATAGTTCTTCAGAGAAAGAATATTTTCATTTGTATGGACTTGATTTACAAAAGCTATCATACGCAAAACCAGATGCGATTGTTATGCACCCAGGGCCAATAAATAGAGGGATTGAGATTAGCAGCGATGTAGCAGATTGTGTTATTTTACAGCAAGTAGAATTTGGATTGGCAATACGTAAGGCAGTGTTGCACTATTATAGGCCTTGCTAATATTAAAAGATGCTACACAACTAATGCAAAAAGGGGGGCATGAAATGACAAGGCTTGTAAATGGTTTGAGAATGGCCATTAAGATGTTAAGGCCGAGGATATGGTGTGGAAGTTTTTACGAAAGCCTGAAGTCAATCAACAACCTTGCAGAACGGCAAATTAGACGGCTATTGTAAAAACAGCTTTTTCACCTGGTCGGAACATGGAGAAAGATTTGTGGAAAGAATGTTGTCGATATTTTTGACATCACGTCTCAATGGCCAAAATCCCTTCCAAAAGTTACGACTGCTTAGTTCTTTATTCATTCTCACAATCCGTGAACGGTTACAACCTGGATTCCAGTGGGCTTTGTTGCATCGCTAGCTATGATGGATTAAAGATAAAAAAGATAGGGAATATCATTAGCTTATTATTCTGGTATTTATAACAAGAACGGTCAATGAATACCTAAATTTGAGTAAAAGAAATTTCACTACCATTTACCAATCCGGCTAAAATTCAAGAATTTCAATGCTTTAGCTATTTTCAATAGAATTAAATTTATTAATATAAATAACAAATTACTATTCTTAAATTTGATCAGATTGATTGCAAAAAAACAAGATTTTCAATAGGTTGCTTATAATCCTAATTATAGTTAGCCTTTCATAAGTAGCGATGCAACAAAGCCATCCCAGTGTCAGCTACTTTCATAACACCATATTACCTTAACAAAAGCAAATGTTCGTACAGATGTGCATCAGCTACTTTCATCTGCCACCTGCAAATTGCAATGTTCGTACAGTTATGTGTCACGCTACTTGGATGACACCGTTGAAAGAAATGAACCGCCTTTTCAAAATCGTTTTGAATAGAGGAATAACATTCACAAGTAAAATTTCATATTACCATTTTTTAATTTATGTATTATAATAAGCTTAATCTATAAGAAAAACAAAGTTGGAAAAGTTGGAAGAACTAAGCAAAAACTGGGTGATAAGAACGGGAAGATTTTTATCTTCATTGTTTTTTTTACTGTTGATTGCGCTGTCAATACGTAGTTTTTTATTCGAGCCATTTCATATACCTTCTGGTTCAATGAAAAGCACCCTACTTGAAGGGGATTACATTTTTACTAGTAAATATTCATACGGTTACAGTAAACACTCATTTCCATTTTCTCCAAACATTTTTAGCGGCAGGATTTTTTATACCCCTCCAAAGCGTGGCGACATAGTAGTTTTCAAACCCACAAGAAATGACAGCATCAGGTTTGTTAAGCGAGTAATAGGAACACCAGGTGACAAAGTGCAAATGATAGAGGGAGAATTATACCTAAATGATCAGAAAGTAGAGCGAAGGCAAATTGAAAGTTTTTTTGATTATGAGTCAAATCGTAACATACCAAGATATATAGAAACGCTTTTAAGTGGCAAGGAACATGAGATTTTGGTAGATGACATTTCTAATAAGCTATCATATAACACTCCGGTTTATTATGTACCTAACGATCAATTTTTCGTTATGGGAGACAATAGAAATAATTCTTTGGATAGCAGGTTTCCTGAAGTTGGTTTTGTACCAATGGAAAATATCATTGGGCGTGTAAGTATAGTTGGTTTATCGTTTAAACTGGGGAAGGTCGATTGGTTACCATTTAATTTCAGGTTACCTGTTGCTTTGAGATTAAATAGGGTATTGCACAAGGTTGTGTAAGCTTTTTCTACCTATTTGTTAATTCACACAACTCTAAAGAAGAATTTTCTAACTCGGCGATAGTGTTGTTAATTTCATTCAAGTCATTGCCTTGTAAAGCGTTTTTTGCATTTTGTAATAGGTTTTTCAACTTTTGATCAGTGGAAAGGTTATTATTGTTTTCAACCAAGTGTATGAGTTTATTTCCATTAATTTTAGCGCCTGCAAGGGAACGAGCCTTCATATCTTCATCAAAGCTGTTTATTGACTGGTTAACCATATTTTGAACATCAGCTTCACTCAAGCCAAAACTTGAATTTACTTCAACTGTCTGCTCGATTCCAGTAGTTTTTTCTCTTGCAGTAACAGTCAAGATTCCGTCAACGTTAACTGTAAATTCTATTTCAACTCTTGCAGAACCTGCAGGTAGTGGCGGTATACCTTTTAGTTCAAACTGCGCTAGAGATTTGTTATCCTCTATCATTTCACGTTCTCCCTGACAAACGTGAATTTTCATTGCTGTTTGCCCATCAAAATAAGTTGTAAACTCTTTTGTTTCTGAAACTGGTAGTGGCGTATTTCTTGGTATGATTTTTTCAACTATGCCTCCCATAGTTTCTATGCCAAGTGATAAAGGTAGAACATCCAGGAGAATATTCCTATCTTTTGAGCTCGAAGTTAAATCATGAGCTTGCAGAGCTGCCCCAATGGCAACTGCTTTATCTGGATCCACGTCATTCAGCACTTTATTTCCAAAGAGTTTGACTAGTGAATTTTGAACCAATGGTGTTCTAGTTGCACCACCAACTAAAATTACTCCTTTTATATTATCAATTTTAAGATCTATGTCGCTTATAGTACGAGTGACTATATTGATAGTCTTATTGACCAAAGAACTGATTGCCTGCTCGAATTCTTCTCTGGTAATTTCACATTCAAATGGCTTGCCGTTAATGCTGAATTCAAAAATGCCTGAGGTGTTTTTGCTCAGATATTCCTTCACAGAGCGTGATTCGATAAGTAAGGAATTTAGTTGCTTGGCCGTCTTTTCTCTATACTTATCAATCACAATTGAACTCAGCAAATGATCAAAATCATCACCGCCGAGTTTGGTGTCACCACCAACTGCAAGAACTTGAAACACTCCTTGATGCAATTTCAATATCGAAATATCGAACGTTCCGCCACCAAGGTCATACACTGCATATATTCCACTGCTATTGTTCTTTTCAATGGAGTAAGAAAGCGCTGCAGCGGTTGGCTCGTTAACGAGGCGAAGAACTTCTATTCCAGCTAATTTTGCCGCATATTTAGTTGCGTTACGTGCTGAATCGTCAAAGTAAGCTGGCACAGTAATCACTGCTTTTTTTACTTCCAGTCCCTTAGACTTTTTTACCCTCTCACATAAAGCTTTTAATATCTCAGCAGAAATCTCAACAGGAGTAAGATACTTTTCCTCTGCGCATTTTATTCTAATAACTTTTTCGCTTTCATGATCTATTTCAAAATTGACGCCTTCTTTATTTAATTCTTCAACACTTTTACCCATTAAACGCTTTATTGAGTAGATTGCATTTTGACCGACATCGTAGCCAGTTTTTAATGTATTATTTTCATATGAAAGAGCAGAAGGCAGCAGTTCTCTTCCTTGTTCATCTTCAAATATCTCCACGTTACCAGCTTTATTTACCATAGCAATCAAAGAATTGGTAGTACCAAGATCTATACCAAAAATTACTTCACTTGAATTTGGTTCAGAAATTTGAATTGGTTGCATTCTTTTTCACCTCCTCAAATGACTTATATAAATATTTCAATCTTAAGACTTGTGTAGCAGCTCCATCAAAATTCTTTATAGCAAAAGTGTTAATTAGGTTTTTAACGCAATCTTTTATTTTTTCATCAATCATCCTGCTTGCAAATTGTAAATCATCGCAGTCCAGCAAATATTCTCTTATTTCCATTGATTCACTTAATATTTCAGAATTTAAGTGGTCCTTTTGGCTTTTCACATCAAAAAAATCTAGCAAATGCTCGGCACGTTTTAGCGGTGACTTTAGTATCTGATAAGCTCTGTTAATATTTTCCATGTTTTGGGACTGTCTTTCATTTATATCAGTTTTGCTTAGCTCAATATATTTTTTCTCTAACTCATCAAAGCTGATATTGAAAGTTGGTTCAATTTCAAACAATGTAAAATAGCTGCTAGACATGAAAACTCTCTCCACAACCACATTTTCCTTTCTCATTAGGATTTTTGAAAACAAAACCCGATGAAAATTTTTCTTCTACATAATCCATTTCAGAGCCAAGAATAAACATGACGGATTTTGGATCGATCAACACTTTAACTTTTTGGTCATCACTGCAGTTTTCCTCAATTATCGACTCTAAAGGACGAGTATCATACGCATATTCAATATCATATTTTAAACCAGAACATCCTTTTTGCTTAATTAGCACTCTTATTCCTATTGCTTCTTCCGGTTTCTCAAGGTTAGTATGCTTCTTTTGGTCCAATAAATACCTTATCCTTTCTACTGCTTCCGCAGTTATAGTGATAAGTTTTCTATTCTTTTTTACAGTTTCACCTCCGCCTACTTCTTGATATTCACTCATGCTTCTTAATTCTTTTGCTTACTTTGATAATCATGAATAGCAGCCTTTATAGCATCTTCAGCAAGTACCGAACAGTGTATCTTCACTGGAGGTAAAGACAACTCTTCCACTATTCGAGTATTCTTTATCTGTGTAACGTCACTGATGGTTCTTCCCTTTATCATCTCTGTTAACAAGGAACTTGAAGCAATGGCAGAACCACAACCAAAAGTTTTAAATTTTGCATCTTCAATAACACCTTTGTCATTGACCTTTATCTGCAATTTCATTACATCACCGCACGATGGTGCACCAACTAAACCAGTACCAACATTTGGATCATTTTTATCCAGAGAGCCAACATTCCTTGGATTTTCATAATGATCTAAAATTTTCTCATTATAACTCATAAAATTACCTATAAACTGCTATTTTACATTATAACATATTTAGGTTAAAAACTAAAGGAAAACAATCGTTTTACGTGATTTTTACTTTCAAAATTCCCGTAAAACGACTGTTTAACTTTACAAATACACATAATACGTGTATTTCTTTACAATCAGCGTCTCTATGTTGTCATTAAGTTTATAATTTAAAAAGGAGTATTCCCTTGAGTTTGTTTAGTAACCTTTATAAAGGCTTGTTAAAAACTTCTTCTCGCTTTAGCGACGGGGTGAAAAGTATTTTTTCTGGCAAAAAAAAATTAGATCAGTCGCTTTTAGATGAATTAGAGGAATTGCTAATTAGCATGGACATTGGTCATAAAACTTCTAAGTTGATTATCGATAGGCTCACAAGCATCAAGTTTGACAAGGAAGTTGAACATAATATTATCTCGCAGCAGTTAATGAACGAAATAGAAGCTATATTGAGCCCAGTTGTACAGCCGTTAATTTTAAATAAAAAACCACATATAATAATGGTATGCGGAGTAAACGGTAATGGTAAAACCACGACTATAGGTAAGCTTGCATATAAATATAAGGAGATGGGAAAATCCGTTATGCTTGTTGCGTGTGACACATTTAGAGCTGCTGCTAGTGAGCAGTTAAACATTTGGGCAGAACGTTCTGATTGCTTGATTGTTACTGGAGAGTACGGTAGCGACTCTGCAAGTGTGGCATATAGAGCTGTAAGTCAAGCTATAAAAGATAACGTTGATGTTGTTCTAATTGACACAGCAGGAAGGCTGCAAAATAATGTGAACCTTATGGAGGAGTTATCAAAAATATATAGAACGATAAAGAAATTGGATGATACTGCCCCTCATGACGTTATTTTAGTTCTTGACGCAACTACCGGCCAAAATGCTTATAGCCAATTAGAGGCATTTAGTAAGATGGTCCATGTTACCGGGCTAATCGTAACAAAGCTAGATGGCACCGCTAAGGGCGGAGTAGTAATTGGACTTGCAGAAGCTTATAAGGTAAAGTTACATGCTATAGGAATTGGCGAAAATATAGAGGACTTAAGGGAGTTTACTAGTAAAGAATTTGCTGAAGCATTATTTAATTGTAATTAAAGACTTCTCTTAATTCCCTTACATGACCAAGCTTAATTATCTCAATATCATGAGAAGAATAATTGCCATTTTTAGGCATAATTGCTTTTTTGAATCCTAACTTTTGTGCTTCTTTTAGTCTGAGATCAGCATGCGAGACATTCCTAATTTCTCCTGAAAGTGCAACTTCACCGCAGATTATTGAAGAAGTTGGCAGCGGTAAATTTACTACACTTGAAATAAGGGAAGCAGCAACAGCAAGATCAGCCGATGGTTCCTGTATTTTGAGTCCCCCTGCAATGTTTAGGTATACCTCTTTATCATGCAAAAACATTTTGCAACGAGCATTTAGCACCGCAATGATCATAGCCAATCGATTAATATCCCACCCAACTACTGCCCTTCTTGGGGTTGCCATATTAGTCCCTGCTATTAATGCTTGCACTTCCATTAAAATTGGTCTTGAACCTTCAATTCCTGCAAATACGGCGCTGCCAACTACTTCTCTGTCATGGGCCATCAGAAACAATGATGATGGATTATCAACAGGCACAAGTCCTGCTTCAGACATCTCAAAAACACCAATTTCATTTGCAGGGCCAAATCTATTTTTAATAGTACGCAAAATGCGATATTGATTGCTATTTTCACCTTCAAAATATAATACCGTATCCACCATATGCTCCAGAGTTTTGGGTCCAGCTATTTGTCCATCCTTAGTTATATGACCAACTATTAAAAGAGAAACACCATATTGTTTCGCAAGAATAGTTAATTCATGTGCGCAAGTACGAACCTGAGTTACAGTTCCTGGTGCCGATGTAATTCTGCTATCATACATTGTTTGTATAGAGTCAATTACTAAGAATTTAATACTTTTGTTTTCCTTTATTGTTGCTACTACATCAGTTAAAGACACTGTAGATAAAAGCTTAATTTTAGGTTCATTTATCTTAAGACGCTTTGCTCTGAGACTCACCTGCTCTAAAGACTCCTCGCCGGATACATAAAGACATTCAAAAGAGGAAAGTTGCACAACATTAGCTGCAATTCTAAGCAAAAGGGTGGATTTTCCAATACCAGGTTCTCCACCAATTAAAATGCTAGCACCTTGAACGATACCCCCACCAAAAACTCTATCTAATTCTTCTATTCCTGTTAAAAAACGACTTGGAGTGATAATTTCGCTACCCGATAACGTCTTTATTAAAATTGGTGCAGATATACTTCTTTTGCCCGTTTTTACTGCTATTTCCTCAACAATTGTATCCCAATTGTCACATGCGATGCACTTCCCTACCCACCTACCAGTGCTGTGACCACAGGATTGACATACATATACAGTTTTCATCAAAGCCAAAATTATTTTGTTGTAATTGTAATAAAAATTAGCTGAATATGCGAAGTAAATCTATAGCTAACCCAAGAAAGGGTTCCCTATGTCATACCGCGATTCATTCGCGGTATCTCAAAGCATAGATCCCGCTAACACGTAGCGGGATGACGAGGTCATGCCACCGCGCGAACCGTCATACCGTCACGGTATCTCTTAGCCGCTAACACGTAGCGGGATGACGGTTGTCGTTTAGCCATAAACATTAAGAAATTTACCAAACGAAAAAAAAGGCAAAAGAAGCCCTGGGGTTATTATCCGCTTTAAAATATTGGCGTTTTTTATGTTTTAAACGCTTGACAAGCAAGATTTAGCTGCTTTTAATTGCAACTAACTTACGCTGCAAATGTTTAAGAAATTTACTAAGCAGAAAAAAAGACAAAGAATCCCCGAGTTAGCTAGTCTTTTACTATCTCTGTCGAGTATTGGCATTTTTTGATGTCTTGTAACGCTTTATAAGCGCGTTCAGCTTATTTAGATAAAAATCTAGATGTAGATGAAGTTTTGTAAAGACATACAGTATCTATATACTGCAAAAAATTGAACATAAGACGCCAATACATTAAGTAATCCTTACCTTTTAATCTGCAGATTGGCGAAAGCAAATACAATAGCTTCAGTTTTATGATAAGGGGGCTGGCGAAGGGTGTCAAGCAAGTTTTTTGTTTCTATTCCCAATGTTATATGGTTATGTAATACCAATTCTCATTACTAGTGAATCAAATAAGCGGCATTGCAGAGTTTTTTAATTGTGGAGTGAGAAAGAGAGGTAATAAATTTGCACAAAGCGCTCTCAAGCAAAGCAATTGTGTCGTAGATTTTGTTACGCAAAATGTTCTGTTTTATATATAACCAAAACCTCTCAACAGGATTGAGGTCAGGTGAGTATGGTGGTAGGTATATAATGTCGATATTTTTAGGTACTTTTAAATTTTTTGACTTATGCCAACTAGCACAATCCATGATAAGAAATGCCTCCCTTGTTCCTAAATATTGTGACATCTGCTCAAGGAATATATTCATACAATCAGTATTGACGTTTGAGCTAGAACTTTCTCCATTTCTGGGATTAACTGCACTATAGAGATAAAAATTTTGCCTACCTAGTTTTACCTTAACCTGTGTCCTAATGCCTTTTTTAAACCACCCGTGTCCAATCTTTGAATGTGTCCCAAACCGCGATTCATCGAAGAAAAATAGCTCTTTTTCAGGATACATGACAATAGTTTCATTAAGATTTTTTTTAAATTCCTCTTGTTTACTTTTATCTTGTCCGTTATGCACTGGTCTTGGTGTGATATATGAGAATTTCATTCTTTGCATATTACGGTGTACTGTAGATTTGCTGATATTCAAACCAAACTTTTCTTGAATTCTTATTTTCATTTCTTTTATAGTAATATTGGGGTTTTCCTCTATCCACACCTCAACTTGTTCACGTTGACTTTGATTCAATATAGTTTTTCTACGGCGTTGAGGCGGAGCAAATAATTTTTCTTCTCTGCCAAATTTTAGGTCATGCAGTAAGTGCCTTTCTTGAAATGCAGCATATCTTTGCTACGGCTGTTATACTGTGCTTTTTTGCTGCAATTACAGCATTTAGTTTTTTTGCAACATATGCGTTATTTCTTACTTTCTTCAGCATTTCTTTTGCTGATTCCACCACTTTTTCATCCAATAATTTTGATCTTAATGCCATTTAAACCTCGCTACTTTACTTACTTCAGTATGGCTTTTTTTCTATTATTGTCTATCCGTTACTTGTGTAGCGGGAATTGGTATTACCACGAAGTCTAACTAAGTTCTTGCTTGTCCCTTCCATCGGCATTGCTATCTTTATTTTCAATAAAATTATTGTCCTATGCTCTTTTGATGTTTATTGATAATAAAATTCTGTTTTATCAACCAACATCCTATGCATAATTACAGCTAATTTTCTTGCTACTGCTACAATTGCTTTTTTCATTCCTTTTTTCTTCGCAACCCCAGTTTTTTAATTTAAATGTCCTCTTGGTAACTGTAAGCATTGTTTGTGCAGCTTCATAACATACTTCTACATTCCGGTGGTCCCATCTTTGATATGCTGCCATGCCGATCAACTTCTCCAGAAGAATATTGCCTTGGTGTCAACCCTATATACCCCAGTTGCGGATTAGCCAACGAAGTAAAGCTTAGAAATGCAGCGGCTGTATGGAATATGAAACAAGCGTAGAAAAAATGTGTACCAAAAAATTTATCGGTGATCTATGGCGAGTATGCTCAATCTCAAATTTGTTTTTCAGAGAGCCAAAAACTGTCTCAATAATCGATCTTTTTCTTAACAAAATCTTCTCATTTAGCGCCATTAATGAGTTTTTCATACCCTTTTTTATACTGGTTACAAGCTTTAACCCTCTATCGAATAATTCGTGAAAAAGATCTTTTTTGATATATCCTTTATCTCCAAACAATAATCCAGTCAATTTCTTAGTTAAATTTGGCACAGGTATCAACGTTGCCTTTTATCACCGTAACCCCTTGAATTTCGCCAGTTTCATTGATTACTAGATGTACCGAAAAACCACCCATAAGTAGTCTTTCCAATCTTTGCCAACCCTTTGAAAACTTTGTTTCTCGAGGTCCTTTTTGGATGGCAAACAGCGATAGATGTTGCATCTATGTACGAAATCCCTGTCACTTTTGACTGTTCGCAAAACCATTGCATTAAGAGCGCTAAATACCATAAATCCGCGATTTTAACCTGATAAACCTACTATAGGATGGCAATTTTGGAAACGCTGATTCGTATAATAATTTCAAATAATGCACATAGAAAATTTTAAAATTGTCGCACTTGATATAGCAATATTATGGTAAAAATCTCTGAATGCGTAATCTCTGGCGTTCTGGTTGGTTTTTTGCCACTTGGTAGAAGTTTTTCTGCAAAATTTTCATCGACTGTATTGCAAAAATCATCGACTATACAAAAGATTTCTGTTACTTTCTCTTTCATTGGTAACCTCCTATTTTAGGAATGAATATCAAATACCTCGGAGTTTACCCTATTTCCTTACCTTTTCTATTTTTTCTAATTTACAACTGGGGTTAGCAGTGCTGTGAGAATGGTTGAAAGCGCAAAAGAAAACCTCTCGGAAGTTAAAAATATACTGGTCGATGCAGGTTATACAGGAGAAAATTTTGCAACTAAAATAAAAACGATTATTGGAGCAACTGTAGAAGTAATAAAACGAAGTGAATTACATTCCTTTGCTGTATTGCCACAAAGATGGGTTGTAGAGCGATCTTTCGCTTGGTTAGAAAAATGCAGACGATTGTGGAAAAATTGCGAGCGAAAACTTAACACTAGCCTACAAATGGTCGTTCTTTCCTTCATTTCTCTTCTATTGAGAAGATTTTAAACAGGTTCTAAATCTTTATTTTAAAAATGTCATATTGACCACCGGTACCTGAAAATACTATTCCAATTGATCAGAGCTATCCATTTCCTTAATTTTTGTAACGTTGTCATAGGAGTACTATAACTTTAGTATCAACTATGTTTTATTGTTTTTGCATTTAAAAAAATTTAGCTTATTCAAGCAGCATTTTGCCTTTTTTTGGATGTAGGGATTTTTTAGGAATTGTCTTCTTGAATTCTATGGTATTTTGTTTAACATTGAAACAAGATTCCAGTGTCAGCTACTTGCATGACATTGTTGGTTAATGTTTTATGGCTTTACGATAGCTATACAACTTATCTTAAAAGCAATATAGTGTTTACTATACAATGCATCAAAGATAGTAAGTAAAGTCTATGGAATTTCAAATCGCTACACATTTTCAACCGGCTGGGGATCAACCACAGGCAATCGATAGCTTAATTGCAGGGCTAAATAGCAATAAAAGAGATCAGGTTTTGCTTGGAGTTACTGGTTCTGGGAAAACTTTTACTATGGCAAATGTTATTGCAAGGACAAACAGGCCTGCATTAATTATGGCACACAATAAAACTTTAGCAGCACAGCTTTATGAGGAAATGAAAGGATTGTTTCCCCATAATGCTGTTGAATACTTCATTTCTTATTATGATTATTATCAACCTGAAGCCTATTTACCACAAACTGATACTTATATCGAAAAAGATTCTGCAATTAACGAAAGAATTGAGATGCTGCGTTATTCCACCGTCTGCTCCCTTTTGGAGCGCAGGGATACGATCGTAGTTGCCAGTGTTTCCTGCATATACGGTCTTGGTTCGCCTGAGAGCTACCGCAGCATGATCATACCGCTTAGTGTTGGAAATAAAATTCGTATTAATGATTTCCTGAGCAACTTAACTGATCTTCAATACAAGCGCTCTGATGCCAGGTTTGAGAGAGGATATTTCAGAGTGCGCGGCGATATTATTGATATATTTCCTTCCCATTATGAAAATAAAGCTTGGCGTTTATCGTTATTTGGCGATGAAATAGAAGAAATTTCTGAAGTTGATGCTATAACGGGCAATGTTACCAAAGGCGTAAATAAAATCACCATTTTTCCAAATAGCTATTACATAACCCCGCGTGAGGCTTTGTTGCAGGCAATTGAACTAGTCAAAAAAGAGCTGCATGAACGCTTGGATTATTACTACTCGCAAAATAAGATTGTTGAAGCAAAGCGCCTCGAGCAACGCACTAATTTTGATATCGAAATGATGAGAACAACAGGAATATGTAAAGGTATTGAAAATTATTCGCGTTATCTCTATGGAATGGAAGCTGGGGATCCACCGCCTACTTTGTTTGAATATTTACCCAAAGACGTAATTTTATTTGTTGATGAGAGTCATGTCACCGTTCCTCAGGTTGGTGCGATGTACAGTGGTAATGAGGCGCGTAAAAAGAAATTGATTGACTATGGCTTCAGGCTCCCTTCCGCTTTTGATAATCGTCCATTAAAATTTGAAGAGTGGGAGGGAGTTAGGCCGCAGACTGTTTACATTTCAGCCACTCCAGGAAAGTATGAGTTGGCAAAGACCAATAATGTATTTATAGAGCAAGTTATCCGTCCAACAGGGCTTACAGACCCAATCTGCATTGTAAAACCAATAGAGAGTCAAATTGATGATGTAATTCATGAGGCACAAGTGACAATAGGGAAGGGATTTTGTGTTTTAATCACTACATTGACGAAAAAGATGGCTGAAAATTTAGCTGAATATATGAGTGAATTGAATATGAGAGTGAGTTATTTGCATTCTGATATTGCTGCGCTGGAGAGAATAGAAATTATATACAAATTGAGATCTAAAGAAATCGATGTTTTAGTAGGTGTTAACTTGCTGAGGGAAGGTCTTGATATTCCAGAGTGTGGGTTGGTTGCAATTTTGGATGCTGATAAAGAAGGATTTTTGCGATCGGAAACTTCATTAATTCAAACGATTGGTCGTGCTGCACGTAATGCTGAAGGTAGAGTAATTTTGTATGCAGATAAAATCACTGGTTCTTTAGATCGTGCATTGAGAGAGACCGAAAGAAGAAGAAAAAAACAAGAAGAACATAATATATTGCACAATATTATCCCGAAGACTATAATAAAACCTATATCAAACACCTTACAGGAGAGGGCAATAGCAGAACCGAAAGTAAATACTAATAAGGATGATTTGAGAAAGCAAATGATAGAGCATGCTAAAAATTTGGAGTTTGAAGAAGCAGCAAGAATAAAAAAAATTATTGTAAGGTTAAGTAATATATGATGCTATGGGCATAGCATGAAAGTGTAAATAATTTTATTGATATCTTTATATTAATACTTTTTAAACATTTAGTACCATGCAATACTTACAATGGATGAGAAAAATTAACACCAGTGCTCTCAGGGTCAGCTAATAAAACACTTAGGTGGCTGAGAGCAGTGGATTAGGTACAACTGTTAACTTTTTTCTCCTGCAAGTATTGCTCGATCTTAGTAGCATCCATTTTAGTTCTAACAGTGGAAGTACTGGAGTTCGATGAGACTGACGACCCACCACTAGCTTCTAGTCCATCTTCATCACTTCCAGTATCACTAGTCGATTTTTGTGAAGACGATCCTGAATAATCACTATCTTTAGAATTTGTAGAAGTGTTACCACTAATTTCTTGTTCATCAAAGAACTTAAAAAGTAAGCCTTTTTCTGCCTCCGAAGGTAAACCTGGGTGTAGTTGCTTTCCCTCCTTCTCAGGAGAAGAAAGGAGTAAGTTTAGCTTCTCTTTCCCACCAGGAGTATACAGCAAGTATTTTAACTGTGCATCCTCAAGAGAGTTGGAATCTAGTTTCTTCTGCAGCTTAGGACAAAGAAATGGGCGTAGTTCCTTCTTCTCGTCATTAGTAAGAGGTTTTTCTTGAGGAGAAGCCACTTTTGAGAGTGAAGAATTACGGTGAAGCCATTTTGCTAATTTGTCACGAAATGAACGGTGTGACATATTTTTAGGTTCTACACGAGAATAAATAAGTAAGGATATTATATTGCCTGCCTCAGGAGAGAAAGGTTTGGATATTCGCTCTCCCTCAGGAGACAAAAGTAAGGGTAATCGCTCCTTCCCTTCAGGAGAAAGAACTAAAGGTATCGTCTTTTGCCCCTCAGGAGAAGGTGAAAACAGCAGCTCTTTTCCCTTAGGAGAAAAAAGTGAATGCAGTTGTTGTTTATTCTCAGAAGAAAAAAGCGAGCATAGTTGCTTATTCCCCTCAGTAGAAAAAAGAAAGTCTAGTAGGTTTTCCTGTTCACGAGGATCCGAAATCGAGGATAACTGCTTTCCCGCCTCAGAAGAAAGAAGTAAGGGTAGTTGCTTCTTCCCTTCAGAAGAAGAAAAATAATCTAGAAAACACAAAAAAGCTTTTACTGTTTCATTACTAGCACAAGTAGAAAAATCCGCAAGTGGCAGTGACTGTGGCCGCTTATTGTCTACGGGAGGATTTAGATCTTTCCTTGATTCAGATATCCCTGGAACAGTACTAGTAGTTATAGAAGAATTCGACTGTGGCCACTCAAGCGACCCTAAACCACTATCTACAGAAATTTTAGAACTACGGTCCCCGGGCACATTTGGCTTGCTTACGGCATCTTGTGGCAAGTGTTCTGGAATACCACCAAAAGACGTGTTCTCTAGAGACTCTAATATACTAGATTGTCGTACCTTTGATGGAGTGCTACTACCTGAAAACGAATTACTTTCTGACCCTTTCCGGCTACTCGGAGATTCACTCTGTGGCTTTGCTTTAGAACACTCATCGTTACTTTCTAGATCACTTTCATCAGTAACTTGCTGTTTTTCAGGTTCCTCATTAGAAGCCACAGAATTTAAGGACATTGAATCATTCCATGCTGTAGGAAAAGGAGTCAATGATGGCCTATAGCTCACTTGCTGACCCTGAATCTTTATTAGCATACTTTCATCATCTGCCTGATCACCTTCCAATGCTCTCACACCCACCTGTGAGCAAGCCCCTTGCTCGCTTTTATCATGTTCTTCAGATTTCATACCCAAAATGTTCACATCTTTCAAACATGGAGAACGTGCAGAAAACTCAAGACTTGAGGACTTTTGATCATTCTTTGTCGTAAGTAGAATTGGTTTCGTCGATATTGTGTAATGAACTGGAGGAGTTATAACACGTGGAAAAGAAGTTAACGTTGATGGCAAAAAGTACGAATCCTCTTGCATACTTTCATCTCGTTTATCTATGTACGCGTATGAACTGGATGGCATGTCCGTTTGCTGAGAAGAAGTACTAGCCTGACCTATCTCTTCCCCCAGCACCCCCCGAAAAGGCTCTGTTTCTTTCTCTCTTTCTGATCCTTGCCTGGGATGCTTCTCTAACCCTTCACCACAACTTCGCTTGGGAAACTCCTGTGTCGGTGATGCTTCAGCTAATAGCGTTCGAGGAAGCCCAGGATCAATCTCTATTTGACCATCTTTATTGATTACAGAGTTTTCTATAATTACAGGAATTAAAAGAGCAATCTGTCTATTGGAAAAAGCATATACACCACCAAATCTACCTGATCGTGTGGTTTCAGTTTGACCTTTAATATCAGTCAAAAGATCATAACCAAATTGAGCATTAATCTTATTTGCCTCACCACGATTTAGGTACCTTGAAATATTACCCTCTTTGATTGTAGGTATAAAAGCAAAGCGATCTCCATTACTTATCTTGTCTTTATCGATAAACTCATCATAGTAATACCTGTGGATTGATATTTCAGTTAAGCGAAAGATTAGCTCGCCTATAGCATCCTTGTAGTGTTTAGCTTTCACTTTTAAATTATCACTGTGCTGAAGGTAAAAATTATACCCCACCTCTTTTTTAGAAGCTTCTGTTATATTTCTAATGAAACCAATATTTTCAACATCTTTAACATATACCTTATTGCCATCAATATGATAGAAATCTGAATAACTACAACCATGCTCCTCCATTTGTGCTTGAAGTGCCATCACAAAATACGTTTGCAGATTTGGGCCATTAAACAACAGACATTTTATATAACTAGATGACGGATCCATTTTTGCCTGCTTTATACTTGCGTTTAAAGTCTCTTCAATGCGTTTTTTACCAAGATGATGTTTTTCATCAATTTTCTTAATCACTCGGTCTTCGACATCATTTTCAAATTCCTCAGCAAAGTGCACCTTGAGATTAAAAATTACTCTAGAGTCTATAGGAACTGTGAGCTTAGTTATTCTTGTTTTCTTGTCATACTTTAACCATTTCTTATCAAAGTGAAATGGAAAAGATTCAAGATCAAAAACGTGACAAGCTACAAACTCATCAGAATAATATTCTCTTACTAAGTCTCTTGCCATCTGTGATAAGTACCTCTTTGCAGAGCGCCGACCACAATTAAACTTAACGACGATATTATCGCCCTCCACAACAAAATTAGTGTTGACTTTAGAGCCGTAATTACTAACGTTAAATGCATTAACCAGCTCCTTAACAAAATCTAAACTAGTCATAACTCCTCCCCTATCAAAATATTACTTTTCTTTATTTTTACTCCCAGCCTTATCAGCTTTAGTACCACTCATCCTCGTATAAGGATACTTACCACAATCATCAAACCTACTACGACCCTCGTGCATGTCTGGTCCACCACCTTCTCTAGGATTAGCTTTTAGCCAGGCAGCAGAATCATACCCACCAGAGCCTACCTTAAAACGAGGATCTCCTTGTGAACTAGAGCTCGCTTGTTGTTTTTTATCCATAATACCCTCCGTTAATAAAAATATTATGTAATCTATATATTATAAATAAATCATAAGTGCAACAACTTTTTTGCATTTTCATAAATTTTTTTTCATTTCCCTTTATAACCTCCTTTAGGCTGAACATTTATAGAATTAAGTTCTGATTCTGGTGAAATTTGATCCTGCTCAGCAAGTAATTCACCGCAAATTTTATCTATATCAATTGTTTCTTTGCCAGTATTACTACTCTTTTGTCCACCAATTGACCCTACTGTTTCTTTGCTAGCATTACCACTATTTCTCATATTTTGCTCACCAGTTGACCCTACTGTTGGTGTCTGCCCGCTAATATTCATGCTTTTCTTTTCTGATTTTTCACTAGACCGCCCTGTCTTTTCAACAAATATTGGCCCCTTCTCCGCAGGTTTCTGTGGACACACCTCTTTCTTCTGTTCCTCCGGCTTCGCTTTTTTCTCTTCTTTGTCCACTTTTTGTTTTTGTGAATTTTCATGAGATTTTCTTTCAAGCTCAGTAAGACGCAATAGATGTTTCAAAGGATCTGACACAATTTCAAGTTCTGGTTTGCTCAGAACAACCGGCCTTACAAATCCTGGTGAAATTTCAAAAAGGAAAACTGGCACTTTAGGTTTTTCTCTTTCATCCACTTTCATTTCTACGTTTTCGCAAACTTCTTTATTTTCTTCCTTTAATGATGTTTTTTCTGCTTTTTTATCTTCTTTTTCTGTAGATGCCTCTACCGCAGCCGCCAACTCAACTCCAAACATCTCTGCGAACATTGTAACAATCCATCCGACAACAGCCATTTGTAACCTGAGTTTCAGACCTTGCAATGCAGTTAATCTTTCTAACGCCCTTGCAAACTCTTCTTCTGATAACTCACCACTGCCTAATTTCTCCTGCAATTCTTTTATCTCTTTGTCCAACCTCTGATTGAAACTTAAATCGCGTGCAAAAATCTTCTTGATTAACTCCTTAAGCTTATCACGCAAAAACTTCATTATCGCAGCAATCAGGTTTTTTTCTTTCTTCTCCTTGAGCATTTGGTAGATTTTCGGATCATCTACATCTACTTCAAAAAGGGTAAAGAGAGATTCAAAGAAATTCCAGAAATCTCCGAGTACTCTTCCTTTTTCACCAGTGAAGTAATCCTCATCATCACCTTGCCCGATATGTAGCTCTGCTTGAGATGATATTTCATCGATACAACTAGAAGCCTGACGCTCACACTCGAGCCTCCTGAGCAAATCTTGTCTGGTGAGCTCCTCTATGGCTGCTTTTAGTTCATTTAGCTTCTGCTCTGCAGAGAAATCTTGCTCCCTGATTTTTCCTTGGAAGATCGAGCTACCGTTTCCGTTATTATCTGAAAAATTTTCCATTATTTTTGCCTCCTCAATAAAATTACTGCCTTTGTTGTTACCTGAAAAGCTTTCCACCATTTTTACTTCCTTCATAAAACTTAATAATTTAATTCTACAGTACTAAATATTTAAGAACTATTAATGTAAAGATGTCAATAAAATTATTTACATCTTTACACTATATATATATTATATCATGTGCTATTTAACCTTTCAATAATATTTTTTATTTTTACTGCTTCTTCAAACTCTAGCATGCACTTTTCTTAAATTATCCTTATTAATATTTGCTTTTGCCTCTATCCCACTTTTTCTTGTAAAGTATTTGATATAGATTTTATTATACTCTTTGGCATAACATTTGCAACATACTTTATCTATAAATGGAAATTATTATACTTGCAGCTAGACACAATTTGAAATAATTTACACTATAAAGTTAAGGAACGAGATCCCAGTGTCACGCACTGGGATGACAGCAGTCCTACGTCATACCGCGATTCATTCGCGGTATAGATTCCGCTAACAAGTAGCGGAATGACGAATTTTTGTTTTTCAAATTATCGTAAGTCACTTTAGCTATATCAGACAATAGAGGCAGTGCGTAGAGGAGCTCACCAGACAAGATTTGCTCAGGAGGCTCGAGTGTGAGCGTCAGGCTTCTAGTTGTATCGATGAAATATCATCTCAAGCAGAGCTACATATCGGGCAAGGTGATGATGAGGATTACTTCACTGGTGAAAAAGGAAGAGTACTCGGAGATTTCTGGAATTTCTTTGAATCTCTCTTTACCCTTTTTGAAGTAGATGTAGATGATCCGAAAATCTACCAAATGCTCAAGGAGAAGAAAGAAAAAAACCTGATTGCTGCGATAATGAAGTTTTTGCGTGATAAGCTTAAGGAGTTAATCAAGAAGATTTTTGCACGCGATTTAAGTTTCAATCAGAGGTTGGACAAAGAGATAAAAGAATTGCAGGAGAAATTAGGCAGTGGTGAGTTATCAGAAGAAGAGTTTGCAAGGGCGTTAGAAAGATTAACTGCATTGCAAGGTCTGAAACTCAGGTTACAAATGGCTGTTGTCGGATGGATTGTTACAATGTTCGCAGAGATGTTTGGAGTTGAGTTGGCGGCTGCGGTAGAGGCATCTACAGAAAAAGAAGATAAAAAAGCAGAAAAAACATCATTAAAGGAAGAAAATAAAGAAGTTTGCGAAAACGTAGAAATGAAAGTGGATGAAAGAGAAAAACCTAAAGTGCCAGTTTTCCTTTTTGAAATTTCACCAGGATTTGTAAGGCCGGTTGTTCTGAGCAAACCAGAACTTGAAATTGTGTCAGATCCTTTGAAACATCTATTGCGTCTTACTGAGCTTGAAAGAAAATCTCATGAAAATTCACAAAAACAAAAAGTGGACAAAGAAGAGAAAAAAGCGAAGCCGGAGGAACAGAAGAAAGAGGTGTGTCCACAGAAACCTGCGGAGAAGGGGCCAATATTTGTTGAAAAGACAGGGCGGTCTAGTGAAAAATCAGAAAAGAAAAGCATGAATATTAGCGGGCAGACACCAACAGTAGGGTCAACTGGTGAGCAAAATATGAGAAATAGTGGTAATGCTAGCAAAGAAACAGTAGGGTCAATTGGTGGACAAAAGAGTAGTAATACTGGCAAAGAAACAATTGATATAGATAAAATTTGCGGTGAATTACTTGCTGAGCAGGATCAAATTTCACCAGAATCAGAACTTAATTCTATAAATGTTCAGCCTAAAGGAGGTTATAAAGGGAAATGAAAAAAAATTTATGAAAATGCAAAAAAGTTGTTGCACTTATGATTTATTTATAATATATAGATTACATAATATTTTTATTAACGGAGGGTATTATGGATAAAAAACAACAAGCGAGCTCTAGTTCACAAGGAGATCCTCGTTTTAAGGTAGGCTCTGGTGGGTATGATTCTGCTGCCTGGCTAAAAGCTAATCCTAGAGAAGGTGGTGGACCAGACATGCACGAGGGTCGTAGTAGGTTTGATGATTGTGGTAAGTATCCTTATACGAGGATGAGTGGTACTAAAGCTGATAAGGCTGGGAGTAAAAATAAAGAAAAGTAATATTTTGATAGGGGAGGAGTTATGACTAGTTTAGATTTTGTTAAGGAGCTGGTTAATGCATTTAACGTTAGTAATTACGGCTCTAAAGTCAACACTAATTTTGTTGTGGAGGGCGATAATATCGTCGTTAAGTTTAATTGTGGTCGGCGCTCTGCAAAGAGGTACTTATCACAGATGGCAAGAGACTTAGTAAGAGAATATTATTCTGATGAGTTTGTAGCTTGTCACGTTTTTGATCTTGAATCTTTTCCATTTCACTTTGATAAGAAATGGTTAAAGTATGACAAGAAAACAAGAATAACTAAGCTCACAGTTCCTATAGACTCTAGAGTAATTTTTAATCTCAAGGTGCACTTTGCTGAGGAATTTGAAAATGATGTCGAAGACCGAGTGATTAAGAAAATTGATGAAAAACATCATCTTGGTAAAAAACGCATTGAAGAGACTTTAAACGCAAGTATAAAGCAGGCAAAAATGGATCCGTCATCTAGTTATATAAAATGTCTGTTGTTTAATGGCCCAAATCTGCAAACGTATTTTGTGATGGCACTTCAAGCACAAATGGAGGAGCATGGTTGTAGTTATTCAGATTTCTATCATATTGATGGCAATAAGGTATATGTTAAAGATGTTGAAAATATTGGTTTCATTAGAAATATAACAGAAGCTTCTAAAAAAGAGGTGGGGTATAATTTTTACCTTCAGCACAGTGATAATTTAAAAGTGAAAGCTAAACACTACAAGGATGCTATAGGCGAGCTAATCTTTCGCTTAACTGAAATATCAATCCACAGGTATTACTATGATGAGTTTATCGATAAAGACAAGATAAGTAATGGAGATCGCTTTGCTTTTATACCTACAATCAAAGAGGGTAATATTTCAAGGTACCTAAATCGTGGTGAGGCAAATAAGATTAATGCTCAATTTGGTTATGATCTTTTGACTGATATTAAAGGTCAAACTGAAACCACACGATCAGGTAGATTTGGTGGTGTATATGCTTTTTCCAATAGACAGATTGCTCTTTTAATTCCTGTAATTATAGAAAACTCTGTAATCAATAAAGATGGTCAAATAGAGATTGATCCTGGGCTTCCTCGAACGCTATTAGCTGAAGCATCACCGACACAGGAGTTTCCCAAGCGAAGTTGTGGTGAAGGTACGCTAACAGAGGCTAATATTCAGGATCAGAAAAGATCATCATCGATTCCTTCTTTTAGAGCATGGGATAGTTCAACATTCTTAAATTCTGAAGATTCTCTAAAAGATACGGAGAACATTTGTAATGAGGAACCTGAAAAACAGCAAGTTACTGATGAAAGTGATCGAAAAAGTAGTGATGAGTATTCTGAAGCAAAGTCACAAGATAGTAAATCTCCGAAGAAACATGGGGGTGGTGTTCAAAAAATAAAAAAATTTTTCTTTTCACATTTTAAGAAGCAACATGACGTAAACCTTAAGCGACATGATGAAGGGCGTGATTCGGTGTGTTTGATATCTTCAAGTGTAAGTGCTCCTGGGGGTTCTGTAAGTAAAAAGCCACCTATTTCTAAACGACTTTCATTACCAAATAGAGTAAGAGCAGAAAATAATTCACCCTCAAAAGAGACTTCTCCTGTAAGTTCTCTAGATGGTGATCCAGGCCCGTCACAAGGTACTATTTCGGGGAAAGGGGAGGTACTACCTGTAGAGTATAGATCTGATAACTCTAGTTCTAAAAAAGTTGATAGAGATAGTGGTTTTTGTTCTATGGGTTCTCCTGATGTGCAACATAAGGGAAGTGTCTCTTCAGAGCTTAAACATCCGCAACAGGTAAAGCATACGTCAGAAGCTTTGGGGAAAGAAATTTAGGTTTTTAGATATATCTTAACCACCCAAGTGTTTTATTAGGGTTGGGACCAAAATCCCTGACCCTGAAAGCACTGGTGTTAGTTTTTCTCATCCATTGCAGATATTGCACCGTACTATCCACTTGATCATCGTAGCGAGCTTCTGGGAACATTAAAATTTCGTACTCAAAATCATTGAGCCATACCGCTTGATGCGGCAGAAAAACCCTGCCAGACTCTATCACCGGAACAATTTGATAAAATCGAGTGAGTTTGTCATTGTGTGGCACAATTTCAATAATCGGTAGATCGCTATTTGCTTTTAGCTCTTGTGTTAATTGTTGACTACTCGTTTTTGCTTCGATCAAAATTGCGTGTGGTGCCCATCTTGCAGCTAGTGACAGAACTTGCTCTTTAAGCTTTGGGTACTCAAGCTTTGCTCGATATACATCAAGTAAATAGAATTTATTATCTATTTTTGCCCAGGTGGTGCAGACGCTAAAATCGCTGGAATCGTTTGTTGAAACTGCAGTGTCCCAGCTTTGAGTTACATGTGAGAGATTATCAGGGAAATTTTATAGCGCTTTAGCCACTCTTGTTTTATTATACCACTTGAAAGCGGCAGGGGGTTTTGTTGATATTGAGCAGCAAAAGCGTAACTCCCGAGTTCAACTTTTATCATCTCAACTTCTTCTCTTCCTCCCTCCAGGGGATATAATAACTCATTCTCTTCTCTTGAATATAAACCTTTTTCTTGTGTTATAATTGAGTCGATTATCTCCACTTTTTCAGAAATCATTGGCAAACAAATGTGATGCCATATGTTTTTTGGCTTGGATAAGAGGTGCCCTGTTAAGTCTTCCAGGTGGAGCCTATGCATCACAAGCACAATTACTCCTTTTTTTCTATCGTTGAGTCTCGTTACTAAAGTCTGATCGAACCAGTTTGTGGCACGTTTTCTAAATGTTTCACTCAAAGCTTGAGCAGGGTTAAGCGGATCATTCACAATAATAAAGTCACCACCTTCACCGGTTAATGTTCCTCCAACTGATGTTGCGATTCTGTATCCTCTCTGTACTGTTTGGAATTTGTATTTAGTGTTCTGGTCTTTGGATAGTTCTACCTCTGGAAATAGCTTTTTATACCAATCAGATTGCATTATGCACCTGGTATCGAGCGAATGTTTTTCACTAAGCAACTTAGAATAACTTGCAACTATTATTCTTGCAGTTGCCCAGTATCCATGCGGGCCACGCAACACTCATACATATGGACTTCATTGAACGCGGAGGCATATTGAATATTATGCGCCTTACTTCGCCAGCATTTGCTGCTTCCAGCCTGTCTGCTATGACTTTTATGTACTGATAATCATTATACTCACATCCCGGCACCACTGTTTGAAAGCACAGTTCAATGAATTTTAGAAAGTTCATGTTAGACCTCCTATAGTATCACCCAAGTAACCCCTATGGTGTCATCCAAGTAGCAGACACTGGTTCCTTTATGACGGCGTCATGCAAGTAGCTGACACTGGATCCAGTTTTTATTATACAGCTGCTCAATGTGCTCATTACAGTGAAGTTTCCAGTGTCTGGGCACTGGGATGACATCCTTTGGTTTTTTATATGGTTATGCAAGAAATCTAGTGTAGATTTTAATTTATTTTATAAGATTGAAGTGTTACAGTAGCGAGCTTACAACACTACTGTTTTGTAAATTTAGTGAATAAAATTACTTCTTTAACTTTATTGAAGCGAAAAATTGATTTCCATTGCGGTAAATGAGCAACATTATTGAATCTTTACCGTTTTTCTTTACTGCTGAATCAACTTGTTTTTGAAAATCATTAGTATTTTCTATATCGGTTCCATCTAATTGGATAATAATGTCTCCTTTTTTAATACCACGCAACGTGGCATTACTGTTACTATCTACATTGGTAACTATCACACCTTTTGTAGGTACATTATTTTTACTTTCTTTTGATTCTTTTGGCAGATTTGAAACAGTTAAACCGGTTACATAATCAGATGTTGATTTATTTTCTTCTTGATTGTTATCTTGGCCATCATTTGTAGATTCTCCGATCACAACTTTAATATTAACCTCTTTGCTCTTTCTAAGTAACTTAACTTGCACTTTTTTCTCAGGTCCAGCTCTTGAAACCATTTGAGGTAATTGTGTCATTCTATCGATTTTTTTACCGTCAAATTCTAATAATATATCACCTACTTTAATCCCACCTTTTTCTGCAGGACTATCCTTTACTATACTTGCAACCAATGCGCCTTTTATATCTTTTAAACCCAAGGACTCAGCAAATTCTTTCGTTATAGGCTGAACTTGCACACCAAGCCAACCATGTTTTATTTTTTTGCCACTTTTTAATGTGTCAATAATTGACATAGCTAAATTAGATGGTATGGCAAAACCTATACCCACATTGCCGCCAGACTCAGATGGAGAATAGATAGCAGTATTAATACCTATAACTTTTCCATTTAAATCAAATAACGGTCCTCCAGAGTTACCCCTATTAATTGCAGCATCAGTTTGAATAAATTCATTCATAGTGCCAATACTAATGTCCCTGGACCTTGCAGATATAATTCCTGTGCTTACAGAGCCACCCAAACCAAATGGGTTACCTATTGCCATAACCGTATCACCAACCCTTGCTTTATCAGAATCACCAAATGCAACAGAAGAAAGATCTTTATCAGAATTAATCTTAAGCACAGCAAGATCAGTTCTTGCATCATAGCCTAAAACTTCTGCTTTGAAATAAGTATTATCGTTCATAGTAACTGTGATATCTTTGGCGTTTTTAATAACGTGATAATTGGTTACTATAGTTCCACCTTTATCTATAATAAACCCAGAACCAAGCAACACCACCTCTTTGTTAACACTAGGGCCCCTATCCATAAAAAACTGATCAAAATGCTCAAAAAACTCTCTAAAATCATCAAAAAAATTATTTCCTGGCATAGATGGAACTCTAGTTCTGCTGTTATTTTCTTGTTTGATGATTTGTTCGCTTGAAATATTTACAACCGCAGGAATGAGTTCTTCCACTAAATCGGCAAGTCCTTGATTACAGTTGCATGCAGTAGTGCTAGCATCAACGACCTTTTTTGCATTCCAATCAAACATATTAGCATACGAAGAAAACGCAATTAGAAAATATGCAAATATAGATAAAATAAATGCCTTACTTTTCATAAATTATTTCCATCCTTTATTTAAAATATCTAAAAAGTTATTGTTTGGTGAAAGTACAAATTTAGTATTATTTTCGGCAAATGATTTACTGTAAGCGCTCATAGAGCGATAAAAGTTAAAGAACTCTTCATCAACCTTAAATGCCTCATTATAAATTCTAGTTGCTTCAGCATAACCACGGCCCCTTATTTCGTACGATTCTTTTACTGCACTGGAGATAATTTCCCTTTTTAATTTATCAGCTTTTGATCTAACTTCCTGCCCAGCTTGCTCTCCTTCTGCTCTAATTTCTTTTGCTTCTTTTTCCCTTTCAGTTTGCATACGGCGAAATATTGCAGAACTATTTTCTTCTGGTAAATCTGCTCTCTTAATTCTTACATCTATTATTTCTATGCCAAATTTTTCAGCTTCAGAATAAACTCCACGCTGAATCAATTGCATAACCTCTGATCTTTTTTCATTCAACAAGCTAATCAACGAAAATCTGCCTATATTTTCTCTTATGTGAGCTTCTATAACCGGATATAATCTTCTAACCAGACCTGATTCATTCCTCACAGCCTGGTAAAAAGTAATAGGATTCGTTATTTTATATTTTGCATACGCATCTACTATAATACGTTTTTGATCTGCAGTTATCACTTCTCTTGGAGTTTTGTCAGGACTTAAATCTAAAACTCTTTTATCAAGAAACTCTACACTATTTATGAATGGCAACTTAAAATATAAGCCACTTTCCCTAACATCCCTTACAACTTTACCCAGTTGTATAACTATTGCTTGCTTTGTTTCTTGCACAACAAATATTGAATTAGATAAAGCAATCAATAAAACAACAAATACAGAAACAAAAACAATTTTAATATTACTACTCATGGTTATTTTCCTAAATTTGTAAGAGGTAAATAAGAAAACATACCTTTCAGATCATCAGTTACAACAACTTTGTCTACCTTACTGAAAATATTTTCCATAGTTTCAAGATAAATACGATTCTTAACGAGAGAAGGATTCTGTCTATATTCCTCATAAAGAGATAAAAAGCGATTTGCATTACCTTTTGCTTCATTTATTACTTCATTTTCATATGCTTGTGCATCTAATTTTATCTTTATCGCTTCACCCTTTGCTCGAGGTATAATATCATTATTATAAGCATATGCTTCGTTTATAGTACGCTCTTTGTCTGCACGAGCACTTTGTACATCTCTAAACGAACTGATTACTTTTTCTGGTGGATCAATTTTTTTCATTTGAACAGATAAAATCTCTATACCCATTTGGTATCCATCAAGAATCTGCTGCAATAGAATTCTAGTATCTCTAGAAATTTCTGGTCTGCCTTGACCAAGTGCAAAAGAGATCGTGTTTTTACCTATTATTTCTCTCATGGCACTTTCAGCAGCATTTTTAACACTGAAACCGGGTTTGTAATCCCGCACTTTGAATAAATAGTCCTTAGCATCTCTAACGCGCCATTGAACCTCGAAGTTAACGTTGACTATATTTTCATCTCCAGTTAGCATCACGCCTTCACCGCGATCTGTATCTCGCCCATAAGAACTACTTACCCCAATTTCTTCACGATTTACTTCCTTAACGTTCACTTTAAAAACCTTGCCAATAGGGTAGGGGAAGTGATAACGCAAACCAGGTGTTTCCGTATTAGAATATTTACCAAAGGTAAGTTCTATACTTTCTTCACTAGGATGGACAATATAAAAGCCAGTGCAAGCATAGAACAGCAAAATAATGAAAATGATGAAATAAGGTTTTTTGCCCCTGTTTCTGGTTAATCCATTAAGAAAGAACCTTATATCAGATACAGCTTTACTTAAAATATCTTCATTATTAGGAGTTTTGTTCCCTACCGGTTTCTTTCCCAGATTCCAAGGATTATTATCATCAAACATAATGATTGATTCTATAATTAATACGCTAATATTACTTCTTTAATAAGAAAATGCAAACATAAATTGCTATTTTATTTACAAATTAATCATCAGGATGGAAAACATGATCGTACACTTCCTTTTCTCTATGTAATATGGTCGACTCTATGGAATTTTCTGGCTTTTTTTTGAATTCTTTGTTGTCACTCTTTAAGTGCACTACGTCTTTGTGAAAATGGGAATTATACCTAAATAGTAAAGCTATTATTATTAAAGTTATAACAGCCAAAAAGATGAGTGTTCTTTTTCTATACTTCATAAATGCTGCAGCTTCTTGACCTAATTTTTTATGTTACCACAAAACACGTCAAGCGAAATTATTTGAAGACAAATAAATACTGGCAATCAATTTAACACTAACTTAAGAATCAAGGAATACAATTATAATATATTTAATTAATAGTGAGGTTTAAAATGTTACATAATGAAAAAAATTCAAATTCTGTTGGAACTCAACAAAACCAACCAGAAGATAGTTTTGATTTGAATAAAACGATGCAAAATCTACCAAATTCAGATATTGCTAATGATCCCAAGAAGCTAAAAGAAAGAATTACTGACCTGTTAAAAGGGGATACAGAATTCTCTAAGATGAAACAAGGAGATAAGATTCTTATAGTAAGTGCAGCAAGTGGATTATTTACGGCAGTACTACCACTTTTGGCAGTTGGTGCAACACTTGCTATACCAGGTGCTATAGTTGGTCTTGCTTTATATTTCGCTGTAAAAGTCGCTGTAAAAACAGTTCAATCTGGATATAAAGGGCTCAAGTGGTCAGCAGAAAAAACAGTTGATGGGGCAAAATATACTGCTGGGAAAGTTAAGGACTCATCAACATACGCTGCCGGAAAAGTTAGAGATGGTGCTGTGCATGTTAAAGATAAGGTGAAAGAAGGTTATGAACATTCAGTAGATTCACTGAAAAAAGGCGCTAGTTTTGTAGGCGAAGGAGTGGCAAATAAATTCCATAAGGCATCTGGTGAGACGGACTATTTAGATAAGGTAAAAAGGTTTACTCCAGATGCAATTAAGAAATCTGACGAAATAAGAAATGATATGAAAGCAATTTTTGCTGATAAAGGAAATAATTCTGGGTTAGTGAAAAATATACTTTCTGGAATATCGTCAGAAATTGATTTAAAAATGGCAGAGAAGGCAAAATCAGGGGAGATTGAACATACTTCTGGATGGCAAGTACAGAAAGAATTCATTAATAATTTAAATGAAAAAAGCTTGCATAACTTGTTAACACAAAGGTCATTACCTAAAGGTAGTTATTTCATCGACAGTGTTTTCTCTGAACATTACGATGAAATTAAGAAGGTTATTAAAGAATGTAGAGAAAATCATTTGTACTCAAGCGTAAGCAATATGTTTGACAGAGCAGAGAAAAAAGCTAACAGGCCTTCTGTCAAAAGTTTAACTAGGTCTGTGTCATCATCATTCTCTTCACTGGGAAGAAAAGGCTCTGAACAATCTAACAGCTTGTCAAAAAGCAATTCACTAAATTCTGTAAAGACTGACAGTACTGTTAGCAGCGAAGCGGAATTGTTAAATCCTGCGGAGCATAAAGAAGTAAAAGCACCTTCTTCACTTTGGGATAGGGTTTCATCACCTTTCAAAAGTGGCAAAAAGTCAGAAAAAACTTCTGAAGTTAAATATCAAGTTCTTTCTGAATCAGACACGTTGCCTAGAAAAATAGGAAATAGCACTTTTTACGTTGATACTCCTACTCCAATTGAGAATACTAATAAAACTGCAACAATAGGAGGAAGACCAGGAGTTGCACGACGTAATAGTAATAGCAACCTTACTAGGGTAGGAACTCCAGAAGTACCAACTAGAAGCGCCTCATTGACTAACTTAAATGGACAAAGTTCTTTCAGTGAAGATGTTCTCAGTGATCCTAAAGTAAACCAATATCTTGGTAATTCGAATAAAGGAACTCTAACTCGCAGTAATTCTTTTGATAGTGCAAGAGGTTCATCTGGTCCTTCTACACCAACAAGCTCATTAGAAAGATTGGAACAATCTTTCAGTAAAGATGAAGTTGGGGCAGCAATGGAGAAAAACTTAAAAGAATTTAGTTTAAGTGCTAAAACTGAATCTACATTACACAATTCTTTTAGTAATCGTAATGGTTCTGATAGTGGATTCAATTCACCAACTTCTTCTCCAACACATACAATGTTTACTGAAAATGGCAAGGCAAAAACCCAAGCTGACTTAAGAAAGACAGGTCATCTGGACAAACTGGTGGGACAGCCTTCTACGAAAGTAGCTGTTGACACTGACGTTCAACAGCAAGCTGCACAAACAGCTGTGAAAACGAACTAAACAAAGCTATCCACCTTCTCCAAAAGGATGTTACTCAATGAGTAACATCCTTTTTTGTTTTTAAATTATAGAAAAATCCTAGATCCCAGCGGTATGCGTACAACCGTATGAACATTGTGATTTCTCTGCTAGGAAAGGTGTCATTCGAGTAGCTGACACTTGGATGGCTTTGTTGCATCGCTCAAGTGAAAAGAACTGGCAGTTACTGACAAAATTCATTATAAATAGCCATTTAACTGTTGAAGAAAAAATATGCCACAAAAAATGAGAGTCAGTAACTGCCATGAATATAACAAATTTCTCCAAGAAAGAGGAAGCATTTTTTGTTATATCAATGACGCCATAGAAAATTGGTACGAGAATTGTCCAAAAATGCAGGGCGGCAACTATATTTATAGTGATAAAGTTGTGATTTTGGTGCATATAATCGTCAGTTTCTTTAGAATTGGTTTAAGACAAACAGTCGGGTTTATAAAAGGGTATTTGCAACAAATAGGAAGAGATTTGGAAGTTATCAGCTATTCACAAGCATCAAGAAGGTTTAAGAAACTTAATATTAAGATAAATGATTGCAGAAAATAATATGGAAGATATCGAAATTGCTATAGACAGTACAGGAATTAGTATATACAACAACACTCCTGGTCACAGCAAGGAAAATAGCACTGACAGAAAATATCGTGGCTATGAGCAAACGAGAAAATTGCACGTAATGTTGAATATAAACAACAAAAAAGCCATAGCTGTAAAATACAGTAACGGTGTCTACTCTGATCACTATGGAGCTTGTGATTTGCTAAAAGAAGTTGATTTTCAGCATGCCATAAAAGCACTATATGCAGATAGAGCATGTGATAGGCACAAGTTTTATAAGTTGTGTAACGAATATGATATAAAGACAAAAATTCCACCAATAAACAATGCGGCAGAACATCCAGAAATAGATTATATGTCTGACAGGAATGCTGCTATTAGGTTAATAAAATTATACGGTGAAGATGGCATGAAAGAATGGAAAAAAGAAGTAAATTATGGGAAAAGATCTTATATTGAAGGGTTTTTCTCAAGATTAAAGCAAATATTCGGATTTAGTTTTAGGAATAAATCTGAGATAAATCGAGAAAAAGAACTGCTAATCAAATGCTATTTGCTTAATAAATTCACTGATATTGGTATGGCTAAATTTGAGATAGTTACATGAATTTACCATAAATCACCATCTCATAAAGTGTGATGCAACAAAGCCATCCCAGTGTCAGCTACTTTCATGACACCAACAGTTGATATTGGTTTGTTGCTTTGCTAGCCAACTACTAGCTATGCCTCAAGTTTCCTATTCAAAATTTTCAATATCAAATCCAATTCATTTGGATTATCATACCGTATCATAACTTTACCCTTAGAATTGTTGTCATTAATTTTGATCTTTAAACCAAGTTGAGAAGATATAGCGCCTTCTATTACTGTCATATCTTGATTTCTAGTATATCTCTGCTCTTTTTGATTGTTGTTTTGATGTAGGTCCTTTATCAGTTTTTCAGTTTGTCTAACGCTTAAGCCCTGAGAAACTATTTTTTCTGCAATACTTTCCGCATTTTCAACATTAATCAACGCTCTTGCATGACCCATAGACAATTTTTTCTCATTGATCATTGTTTTCACCCTATCAGGGAGCAACAACATCCGAATCATATTGGTTATGTGGCTGCGGCTTTTGCCTATAGCTGAAGCTAATTCCTCATGTGTATAGAAAAACTCATCTATCAGTTTTCTGTAAGCTTCACCTTCCTCTATTGGATTAATATCTTGCCTTTGTATGTTTTCAATAATGGATACTTCCAAGCATTCCTTGTCGCTCAGATCTTTTATGATAACCGGTACACTATCAAGATTTGCAATCTTGCTTGCTCGCCAACGACGTTCTCCAGCTATTATTTCATAACCATCATCATTTGAATCTTTGCGTACCACGATAGGCTGTATAATGCCACTTTTCTTTATCGAATTTGCAAGTTCTCTTAATGACTCCTCGTCAAAATGTTTCCTCGGTTGAAATTTGCTTGGGTGCAGTAATGAAATAGGCAAATGCTCTTGTCGATCTTCTTTATTATCATAATTATCGCCTATGAGGCCGGCAAGACCTCTGCCGAGGCGTCTATCATCCTTCATACTACGCCCTCGCTTACTAGTTTCTTCTCCTTACAACTGCTCGCGTGCTTTTTTAAAATTTCCCTTGCCAAACTTATATATGCTTGTGCACCAGGACACTTAAGATCATACACAATAGCGGGTTTTCCATGAGAAGGCGCTTCTGATAACCGTACGTTACGTGGAATAACAGTCTCATACAATGGGATGATAGTTTTGTATACTTTATCATTTAAATACTGGCAAATATCGTTTTTAATCTGTTCACTGAGTTTGTTGCGCCTGTCATACATTGTTAACACTATCCCTTCTATTGCCAAAAAAGGGTTTAGGTTATTTCTTTTTATCAGCTCTACAGTTTTAACTAAATGGCTTAATCCCTCCAAAGCAAAAAATTCACACTGAAGAGGGACAATAATAGAATTAGCAGCAGTCAAAGCATTTATGGTTAGAAGCCCAAGTGATGGAGGGCAATCGATGATTATATACTCATAATTATCGCGTATCTTCTCTAATGCGCTTTTTAGCACAAATTTTCCTCGCTCAAGTTGCGATAATTCAATTTCTGCAGCTGATAAATCAACTACTGACGAAATTAGTGATAAATTTGGAATTTCCTTTATATTGAAAATTGCCGATTCTATCAATTTATTTTCGCTGCTTAGTAGTATTTTGTATATATTTTTTTCTTCCCTACTACGATAAGAAATCCCGAGCCCGGTGCTAGCATTTCCTTGAGGATCAAGATCTACCAATAAAGTGCTTTTTCCCACAGCAGCAAAGGCTGTCGATAAATTTATACTAGTTGTGGTTTTGCCAACTCCACCCTTTTGATTTACTATTGCAATAATCTTGCTCACGCCTTTTATCTTATGTATAAAATAATTCTATTGTATATATGCAAGAAACTTTTGCATTAGAAAATTTTTTTGTTGTTAACCACACTAAAATTAGACTGTCTTTTTTGCTTTGTGTAACACACTTTGAACCTTGTTTCCTAATTCATTCAGAGTGAATGGTTTTGGCAAAAAGTGAAAATCTTCTATATTGATGTCATCACTCTTTAAAAAAGCATCTTCTGCATACCCAGAAATAAAAATAACGTTGATATTTGGCCTATGGATCAATGCTTCTTTAACTATTTCTGGGCCGCTCACCTCTGGCATGATTACATCAGTGATTATAAGATCTATGTGTTGACTTTTTTTACTGATTATTTCTAGCGCCTCGCTGCCTATGCTTGCTTCTATTACATCAAATCCTTTTCTTTTGAGTGCTTTAGAGATGAATTCCCTTACTGAATCTTCATCTTCGATTAATAAAATTATACCATTACCTTTAATTTCACTTACTACCGGTTTTTCTGTTTCTTCACTATCTTCCTCTCTATCATTTTCATCTGATATGTAAACCATGGGCAAAAATATGCTAAATTTAGTTCCATGATTTACTTTGCTAGCAACATAGATGTATCCTTCAGTTTGTTTAATAATGCCATATACAGTAGAGAGGCCAAGACCTGTACCAGAGGTAATATCTTTGGTAGAAAAAAATGGATCAAAGATCTTTTCAGTTGTATCACTCGTCATTCCACATCCAGTATCAATTACTTCAATCACAACATAATTTCCATGTTCAATCGCTTCCTTGTCTGGAGAAAACATATCCTGAGGTGTAGAATTTAATGAGTCAATCTTTTGATTAAAGGTTCGTATAGTTAATTCTCCGCCCTTTTCCATAGCAGCACTAGCATTGACTGCTAAGTTAAGTATAACTTGCTCTAATTGCCCTTGATCAGCCCTAATAGCACCCAAGTCTCTACCATAATAAATATTAAATTTTATATTTTCACCTATTAATCTTTTTATCATTTCATAAAGATTAGCTATAGTATTATTTACATCAATAATTTTTGGCTGCAAGGTCTGTCTTCTTGAGAAAGCAAGCAATTGTCTTACTAAATTTGATCCACGCTTTGCATTTTGCTGTATCTGTATTATATCTCCAAAAGATGGGTCACCAGCTGAGTGTTGGAGTAAAAGCAAATCGCAAAATCCTATTATCCCAGTCAATATATTGTTGAAATCATGCGCAATACCACCTGCTAACTGCCCTATAGCTTGCATCTTTTGATAATGCTCAAGCTTTATCTCTAGGTTTTTGTGTTCAGTATTGTCAATAAAATAACAAAGTATGAAGATCATTTTATTATGAAGAAACTTATTGAAATATATTTTTATGTTATTACCGCCGTTGAGCTGTACATCAAAGGACGCATTATTTATTCTATTACTCGAAAAATATTCACGTATTTTCACATGATAACTATCCAATATCAATGTAAAGATTGAATTATTATCTGACCCTGCAAGCTTTATTAGTGCCGTATTTTTCTTTACAAAGTTGCCGTTTATGTCACATTGTGCAATAGCAATTGATGAATTTGCAAAACAAGGGTGTAATTGATAATCAACAAGATTTGATTCGGTTGGTGTTATAAAGCCATATATATAGCTATGGTTGTATTTATCACAAAATATAGCAGTGCTCATATAAGCCTTGAATGGAATACCACTTATAGTAAAAAACAAAATTTCATTATCGGTTATTGTATTGTTATACTTAGATTGAGATATAAAATCACTGATTGAGCTACCTTTTTCCAGTTTTTTCAGTTCAAATATGTCTAAAAATCTTTTATTTACAGATAAAATCACTCCTTTGGCATTTGCAATGTAAGTTCCTATACTGTGTTTTTCTATTAACTCTTCATATATCTGCTCCTTGTTTATCTGTGTTGCTTTTAACACAAAATACCCATCTGGCCTTGCTATTGGCACTAATGATAAATTTAAAATCTTATTACTATTTATAGCAATTTGGGGATTATCTGGTATTGGCTCAAAGAGCAAAAGAAAGTTAGATACTCTATTCTTCTTGTTTAAGGAAATGCATACCTGTACAGAAGAGTTATTTTTTAGTGCATGATAGAGTACTTTTTTGTCTGCTTCTGAAACATCTCCTATTTCAAGAATCTTGCCTAACGTAATGTCATCATCTATTATATGATCTTTAAACCTTTCGTAGAACCTTGCATCAGCATAAATAACACCCTCATCTTTATGTAAAATAAGGCAAAATTCTGTATTATGATTTAGTGCATTTGCAAATATTGCATTTTGAAATTCTATAGTATTAAGTAGGTATCTGTAGCGTTTTACATTATACATCATAAAGAGAGTTGTTAGAATGCTAACTAATAAATTAATCTCTATATTAATATGCTGACTATATATATCAAAAAAGTAGAGTATCGATATTGCTACTGGAGGTAAGAGCATAATAACTGCCATCACAACAATTGACATTCCATAATTTCTTAGTATGAAGTCAACCCTGTTCTCTTTTTTGTTATCTATGTATCTTTTACTCATTATTGTTACTTGGCATTGTTGTACATACGAAAATGTTTTATTATATTGATTTAATTATTATAGATTTATTAACGTCTTTGATAGATAATTATCATCCAAATCTAATTAAGTTCCTTAAATATCAGATATAACAATGTTAATAAGCTAGCGAGAGGGTATTATGGAAAAACAAAGAACACAAGCATTTAAATGGTTCTGTGCACTAAGAGATAAGATCATAGAATCTTTCTTATTAATTGAAAAACAATCATCCGCAGAGCCAAAGATCGAAAAGAGAAAGTGGGATCGCCCAGGTGGTGGAGGTGGTGAATCTACAATTATTTTTGGTAATGTTTTTGAAAAAGTTGGAGTAAACGTTTCAAAAGTACACGGAAAATTTGCAGATTCAGCCATCAATGAAATTCCTGGTGCAAGTGAAAGTAACGGAGAGTTCTGGGCAAGCGGTATATCTTTAGTGTCTCATATGCAATCGCCCCTTATCCCTGCAGCGCATATGAACACAAGGCTGATATATACTTCAAAACAATGGTTTGGTGGAGGAATGGATTTTACGCCAATATATAGAAATGAAGAAGATTGCAAGTATATTCATGAATCAATCAAAATGACATGTGATAGATTTGACACCGGATATTATCCAAAATTTAAAGAGCAATGTGACAATTATTTTTTCTTACAACACAGAAAAGAGCCACGTGGCATTGGTGGCATTTTCTATGATAATCTGAGTTCTGGCAACTGGGAAAACGATTTTGAGTTCACAAAAGCAGTAGGTGAAGCCTTTTTGGAAATTTATTCGCACGTCATACGTAAACATATGCAAAAATCTTGGACAAAAGAACAACGAGAAAATCAATTAATAAAACGTGGCAGATATGTAGAATTCAATCTGTTATACGATCGTGGCACAAGGTTTGGTTTAATGACGGACGGCAATCCAGATGCAATTATGATGTCAATGCCACCACTTGTTAAGTGGTTATAGAGAGCTGCTATTAGTAGAAAATAAATCATCATAGTTTAAAATTGCACCATGATAGTGAGCTTTTATATAGGGGGTATAATCATGGGCATAATAGATAATTTTTTAATTAAATCTGTCAAAAACAATGACATAAAAGGTGTTAAACTGACTCTAATTCTCTATGATGCATTAAATAGTTTTAGAAAATTCTTTTCAAAGACTATGTCTCTCAAGAATACAGGATCATTTGATATAAATAATAATCAAGCTTTAAATCAGGCTTTAGGACATGCTACAGATCACAAAATAATGGAATTGCTGATTAATCGTGGAGCTGATATCCACTCAATAGATGAGAATGGAAAGAATGTTATAATTCGTGTTATTGAGAGTTTAGCAGAATCAAAAAATCTAAAATTGGATAGTGAGAAAAACTTACCAGCAGAGATAATTCTTCACCCCACAGTTTCCTTTTTACTAGGAAAAGGCGCAGAGTATTATTCTACAGATGATTTGAATGTTGAAGCTATACAACAAAAACCTCCTAGAACCTCTGAATATGAGCCAATAACTATGTACGCTGAGGTGAACAACAATGTAATACCACCTCAAAAACCTTCTAGAACTTTTGAGTATAAGCCAAAGAGCACTAATTATGATGCTTTGCCTTCAAAAGAGCCAATTTACGCTGAGGTGTATGATGCTAAGGTTAGTAACTCATTAGGGGAGAATGGTTATTTGAGTGTATCAGAAGAATCTATTTATGCTGAAATATATGATTCACATAAAAATCCACTGAAAATTTATCATTGGAAGATAGTGGTTATTTGAGTATATCAGAAGAACCTATTTATTGCACTATAGATGATCTTTCAGAACAAAAAGCCTGCTAGCCTAAAACAGAAAGAGCCAGAACAGTCGTCAGAACCTATTTATGCTAGGGTAGATTTGTCCAAGAAAAGAGCAGAAAGAAAAGCAAAAGACATAAAAGCTAATTCTGGAACTTGCCATGGGTTAGTGCAAGATAAAGTGAATGATTGGCAAGTGAAGCTAAATGAGCTAAGTGCTAATAAGTCGATAAGTCAGCAACAGACTAATGATCAAAAAATTAAGACCAAGGCTGGCTTTAGTGTAGAAGAAATAAGGCAGAAATATGAGCGTAGAGATTCTGGCTACGATTCTGGCTATGATTCCGATACAAAAGTTGAACAACAATTAGAATTAGCTCCTAAATCTGAGATAGGTTCAGTGAGTATTGAGCATGGAGTAATAGGAGGCTGTTGATATAAGATTACTGATATATCCCTCTAACTATGTGATTCAAAATAATTGAATTGACTTTATATATGTAATCGATATAACCTAGTTAGATTCAAGTTGACTCTTTCGTCTAGTGGTTAGGACACCACCCTTTCACGGTGGTAACACGGGTTCAAATCCCGTAAGAGTCACTCAAATAGAATATAATTAAAGTTTTAAATGGGAAAAATTAGGCTTTATGTTGAAGAAGCTTTATCACAAGGCGTGAGTTTAGCACTTAATCCACAACAAAGTCACTATATTTGCAATGTAATGCGGCTTAAGAAGTATGATAATCTCTCTCTTTTTAATGGAAAAGATGGAGAATGGTTAGGAGAAGTAGTTAATATATCGCGTAAATTGACAAAAATTACACTCAAAGAATGTGCCAAACAACAGCAATATGAGGAAAATTTATACCTGTATTGTGCCATGGTAAAAAGTGCTGCTTTGAACAACATAGTAAGACAGGCAACTGAAATGGGAATAACTTGCATTCAATTTATTTCAACGGAACGTACAGTAGTAAAAAACATTAACCTAAGTAGAGCAAAATTACAAGCAATCGAAGCAGCGGAACAATCCGGTAGGATGAGTATACCAGAGATTTTGCCTCCTATTAACTTTTGCGAATTACCTGATTCCCAGAGTAAAAATTTTGTTTTATGTGATGAAACAGGTAAAGCTGATAAAGTGCTGAAAGGTAAGAAAAATGTTGCTATTATTGTTGGCCCTGAAGGTGGTTTTTCATCTTATGAACTTGATCTTGCCGATAAGTTTTGTCAAAAACTGAGTCTAGGAAAAAGAATTTTAAGAGTCGATACCGCTGTGGTTGCTGCACTAACTTTCACCAATTGGTGTAGCTAGATTTTTAAATATGGCTAAGATAAAGAAATCTGGTTCAGTGTTGCGCGCACAAAAACCCTGTAGACTTTCTACGAAGCAGTCTGTTGTTAAAGAGGAGCTAATAAAAAACATATTCTAAGATAATATTAAATCTCATATTATATTTTTTCTAAAGTAAACAAATGAATCTTGCATTTTGCCTGAGTTATTGATACTCTGAGTAAAGAAGTCGGGGCGTAGCGCAGCCTGGTAGCGCATTTGGTTTGGGACCAAAGGGTCGGGAGTTCAAATCTCTCCGCCCCGATGTTAGTATAATTGTAAGAACGCTGTAACATAAGAGTAATCTCCATCAGTAAGCAAGTAGCTGACACTGGAATGACATTATTCACCATGTAAATTATGGCATATTACATTTTAACGCTCAAGTTTATAAAATAATTGACAATGTTAATTTTCTAATTTATAAATAGATTTTGAAATGATTACCGAAGGAGGTATAGAGTTTGATAGAAGTATCAGTCCATTATGGTGATGTAGACAGAGCTCTTCCAGTATTGAAAAAAACAATTCAAAAGGAAGGAAGAGGGTTGAAAATGAAAAAACAATATCATGAAAAAAAATCAGAAAAAAGAGCTAAAAAGAAAGCTGAAGCTAAAAAAAAGAGGTACCAACAAGAGTGCAGAAGGCAGCGTTATGGTTGGTAGTTTGTACTCAGGTTAATAGTTTATCATTGGTTATTTTATGAATATTCACGAATATCAAGCGAAAGAAGTTTTGCATAAATTTAATGTCCCAGTGCCAAAAGGTTTTGTTGCTACATCTGCGGAAGAAGTAAAGACTCAAGTAAGTCAATTAAAATCTGACGTGTTTGTAGTTAAAGCTCAAATTCATGCAGGTGGTAGGGGTAAAGCCGGTGGCGTAAAGCTAGCAAAGTCAGTTGAAGAAGCTCAACAGTTTGTAAAGGACATGATTGGTATGACTTTAGTTACTCATCAAACAGGGCCAAGCGGGCAGCAAGTAAGAAAAGTGTACGTTGAAGAAGGCTCAAGCATTAAGAAAGAGTATTATTTAAGCCTGGTAATCGACCCGAAGCTCAGTAGGCCAATATTCATATTTTCCTCAGAAGGTGGAATGGACATTGAAGAAGTGGCGAAAAATTCTCCTGCAAAAATTGTGAAATTTGATATTGATTCTGCTACAAGTTTTGATAGCAGCAAGTTAAGCAGCAGTTTTGATTTGAGTCCAGAACAAATAGAAAAGATATCGAACATTGCAAAAAAAATATATGATGCGTTTATTGCAACTGACGCGAGCCAAATTGAAATTAATCCACTGGTTGAAACAAATTCTGGAGATTTTATTGCGCTCGATGCGAAAATTAATTTCGATGACAATGCTTTATATCGTCACCCAGAAATTATGGAACTTCGTGATTATGATGAAGAAGTGAAAGAAGAAATAGAGGCTTCAAAATATGGGCTCAGTTACATCAAAATGGATGGCAGTATTGGTTGCATGGTAAACGGTGCAGGTCTTGCTATGGCAACAATGGATATAATAAAATACTACGGAGCAGAGCCTGCTAACTTTTTGGATGTTGGTGGTGGAGCGAGTAAAGAAACTGTAACTGAAGCATTTAAAATCATATTGTCTGATAGCAACGTAAAAGGAATTCTGGTTAACATATTTGGTGGTATAATGCGTTGCGATATTATCGCAAGTGGAATTGTTGCGGCTGCAAAAGAAATGAGCATTAAAGTTCCTCTAGTGGTTAGATTATCAGGTACTAATTTTGAAGAAGGAAAAAAAATCTTAGAAGAGTCAGGATTAAATATTATTGCTGCAGATGAACTGGGTGATGCTGCACAAAAGATAGTAAAAGAGGTAAAATAAAGCATGTCCGTTTTAGTAAACAAAGATACAAGATTAATATGCCAGGGTTTTACTGGTGCACAAGGCACATTTCATTCAGAGCAAGCAATTGATTACGGAACGAAAATGGTGGGAGGTGTAACTCCTGGAAAGGGTGGTAGCACTCACCTTAATTTACCGGTTTTTAATACTGTAGCAGAAGCCAAAGAAAAAACCGGTGCAAATGCTACAGTTATATATGTACCTGCTAAATTTGCTGCTGCTGCAATACTTGAAGCAATAGATGCAAAAATAGAATTGATAATTTGTATTACAGAGGGCATTCCTATACTTGATATGGTGAAAGTTAAGCGTGCGCTTATCGGCTCAAAAAGTCGATTGATTGGTCCCAACTGTCCGGGAATTATTACACCTGAAGAATGCAAAATAGGAATTATGCCTGGCCATATCCATAAGCGTGGACACATAGGAATTATGTCTCGCTCCGGAACTTTAACTTACGAGGCAGTAGCACAAACAACCGCTGTTGGTCTTGGTCAATCCACGTGTATCGGAATTGGGGGGGATCCAATTCATGGTATGACATTTGTCGACTGTATGGAGCTCTTTTTAAAAGATGACGATACTCATGGTATTGTAGTTATTGGTGAAATAGGTGGAAACGAAGAAGAAGATGTATCACATTTTGTGAAAACAGAAAAAACTAAAAAGCCAATCGTTGGTTTTGTAGCAGGCCAAACGGCACCTCCAGGAAGACGTATGGGACACGCTGGAGCAATCATCTCCTCCAGCGGTGGAAGTGCTGGTGCAAAACTAGAAGTTATGCGGAGTGCCGGGATTGCAATTGCTGAAACCCCTGCAGTAATTGGTAAGAAGGTATTGGAAGTAATGCATCACTAGAATTAGGGTCACAAAAACCCTATATCACCGGTCATGAATACGTTATTTGCCCATTCGATTAATAACTTGCCTCCTGGTAAATTTACTGAAGTATGTTGGGCAACCAGATATCCACGTAGTGTGGATGCAACAAGTGCTGCACAGGCTGCACTACCGCATGATGCAGTAATGCCTGTACCTCTTTCCCAAACTCTTAAAGCTATTTCTCCAGACTTTTCAACTTGTGCAATACTAACATTAATTTTCCGAGGAAATAATGCGTGATTTTCTAGCTTTGGTCCTAAATTTCGCAATGGTATTTCACTTATGTTATCAACAAAAAAAACTATGTGAGGATTGCCAATATTTACTGCAACAGGATCTTTTAGCATTTCAAGCTCTATAGGTAAGTGAAGAGTGTCACACTCAGTAGACAAGGGAATTTCATGCCATTTTAGCAAAGGTTTACCCATGTTAACCTTTATGGATTTATCACCCACTTTAAAACACTCTAAAATGCGTTTGCTTGTTAGCTCAATAATGGAGTATTCAGAACCTTTTTCTGACATTATCAAATATCCAACACAGCGTGCTGCGTTTCCGCACATTTCAGCTCGACTGCCATCAGCATTATAGATATGCATAAAACAGTCTGCAGCATTAGACATTGTTATAATTATCACTTGATCACAACTGCTTTGATCAGCAATTTGTCTATGGTTCCAGTCTAAATTGTTTGTTGAACGTGAGTCTATGATAACGAAATTGTTACCAGTGCCGTGCATTTTGATAAAATTTTCAGAATTTTGGCCACTCATCATAAAAAAATATTTCTTCTATTGGTCTTCTTTTCTTCTTACTTGTTTCAGCACCCTCTTCTTCGTAACCAACCGCTATCACTGACATTACGTTAAAGTCATTGGGTATATTGAACTCTTTCACTATTTTATCTCTATCAAATCCACCCATTTGATGGGCCATTAAGTTCATAACTGCAGCTTGTAACATAAGTCCATAATTTGCTGCACCAGTATCATGATTAGCCCAAAGATTTTCTCCTTTACCTTGTTTACGGAAGTTTTTAGCACTTAAAGATATGATTAACACTTGTGCATCTTTTGCCCATTTTTGATTAGATTCATCAAGGCAATTTAGCAGCTTTTCCCATGCGCTTTGATTGTTCTGTTTGTTGCATATTACGTATCTCCAGGGTTCATCACCAAAACATGAGGGAGTCAGCCTTACAGCTTCCATTAAAATATCCATGTCTTCCTGAGATATTGCTCTTGTAGGATCGTATGAACGTCCGCTGTGTCTTGCTTTCATCAACGATAATAGATCTTGTTTACTCATCATTTTTAATTTAATAGTGCATAAATAATTCATTGTAGCACAATATAAGCAAAATTTAAATTGCAAAACCTCTCATACACATATATTACATTTAATAAGTTATTTTTATTGGGAAGGTATGTTTATAACACAATCTAGCAGCAGATCAACACTGGCTGAAATATTGTCTTGCGTTTTACTTTTATTCTTGATGGCTCAAATAAGCATACCATTGCAGCCTGTGCCTATTACATTGCAAACTTTAGGAGTAATGCTTATTGGGCTTAAATTTAACCGCAGAACAGCATTCTATTCTGTGCTTACATATCTATCACTTGGTGCAGCAGGATTGCCTGTTCTTGCGAATTTTTCTGGTGGTTATCACGCTCTTCTTGGACCAACCGGTGGATATTTAATTGGCTGTTTAGCTGCTGTTATGGTAATGAGCAAAGTAAATGAATTACTGAACTCTAAGTATAAATCATTTGTATGTAATTCTTTAAGTTGTCTGGCTGGTACAGTTGTAATCTTTATTTGTGGTGTTAGTTGGCTTGCTGTTTACTTGGGTCTGGGACAAGCAATAATGGTGGGTGTTTTACCATTTATCCTTCCTGGTTTGATAAAAATTTTTCTACTTGTAGCAGCTTTGCAATATTTGAAAAAATGATAAAATTTCGCCCTCATCATTTCATGTGCACCCTCGCGTTTCGGGGATATGGGTATTCTCAGGGTTTTGTAGAAAATTATAAAAGGATAGCAAGCAAAGTAATTAGTACTCAAATCGAAGTAGTTGGTAACCTTGATAATATCTGTAGTGCTTGTCCAAATCAGACTAAACAAGGTAAATGCACCACACAAGCTAAAGTTTTAGAGCTAGATAGAAGGCATATGGAAATTTTAGGAATTAAAATTGGCGAGACTTTAACTTGGAATGAGGCAGTAAAAAAGATTAGGGAGAAAATGTCTTTAAAGAAATTCGAGTACGCATGTGAGGGGTGCAACTGGCAGCCATATGGAATATGTAAAAATGCCCTTTTAAATCTACAAAGGTAGTTGACAAAATGTTAAGATAAATTGAAGCATTTTTGTGGAAATAAAGCGAAATATGGAAGACAAAAGATAAATGCATTCTGAAAAGCTACACAGCATGTTCGTCCCGCTAATTAATAATATCTTTATTATTGTATGAGATAGGTAATTTAGCATTTATGAATTTGTAATGTGTTACGCATAGCTCAAAGAAATAAGGTTTACTGGTTACACGCTGCAGCCAATGCCACAACACTAGGACCTATGTTTATCTGCATGTTAATTTGCGTTGTGATTTTATGGAGGTCTTCTGTTACCTATGCTAGTGAAAATTTGGAGATACAAAAGGCCTTCGATAGTGTTGTCAAGCATATAAAAGCTGATAAAAAATATAAAGATTTTGATGTTATTGAGAGAAAAAGTGACAAATTTAATATCAAAATTTCGCAGAATTCTGGCAAGAGTTTTGACATATACTCTACTTTAAAAAAAGCAAAAGATTCCTTTGAATCAGGAGATAATGAAGCAGCTATTTCTCTCCTTAATCAGATTATCGCAAAGTTTCCTTATCATAAAAATGCTTTAATTGGATTGGGAAATATTTATTACGCTAATAAAGAATACAAAAAAGCTGTAGAGATTTACACAAGACTGTTAAAAGAACACCCTAGTAACCCTTACATATTAAAAAATTTTCTGACGATAATCTCACAATATGATCCTGATCTGGCGTTGAGTGAAATGTTAAAATTGTATGATATACATAAAAATTATGCTCCTTTATTAGCAAATTTAGGTCTGATCTATATGAAAAAGGAGGATTATGTAAAAGGTAAAGAGTATATGATAACTGCTATTTCCCTCGATGAAAACAATATTTTTTATACTTATAATTTAGCTGTTATTCTAGATAAACTTTCAGATTTTCAAAATGCTACAATATTCTACTTAAAGTTGTTAAACATGGCTACAACTTCGAAAGATGTGAGTGAAAAAATACCTTTATACAAAGTGACAGCAAGACTAAAATTTATAAAACTTCACAGCACGCACCCAAAGATTTCATAAAAGCTTATAGCTTACCTAAAGCTAATTTATCGTATCTGTTCAAGGGAGTGGCTAATGTGCAAATATTGAAGCAAAGTGTGTGACACACAGCTGTACGAACATTTGTTTGCAAAGGTAATTTGCACAACAAATGCATAACTGTACGAACATTGTGATTTTGGCCCATCAGGAGGGTGTCATCCCAGTGCTTGACACTGGGATGGCTTTGTTGCATCGCTACTTATGAAAGGCTAACTATAGTTAGGATTATAAGCAACCTATTGAAAATCTTGTTTTTTTGCAATCAATCTGATCAAATTTAAGAATAGTAATTTGTTATTTATATTAATAAATTTAATTCTATTGAAAATAGCTAAAGCATTGAAATTCTTGAATTTTAGCCGGATTGGTAAATGGTAGTGAAATTTCTTTTACTCAAATTTAGGTATTCATTGACCGTTCTTGTTATAAATACCAGAATAATAAGCTAATGATATTCCCTATCTTTTTTATCTTTAATCCATCATAGCTAGCGATGCAACAAAGCCCACTGGGATCCAGGAATTTTATTAAGTTGGCGAGCATAAAAATAGCTGTTTTATGTAAAAATACAACGTTTTAATGATTATGAAAAAGCTGGATCCCAGTGTCGGCTACTTGGATGACACCATTTATTGTAAGGACTTACCTCACATTTACTCTATGATTATCTTTTTAGATCACCTTGTCTACCTATTTTGCCACTCTGCTGAACGGATACAATTTATTGCTATTTTTGTTTACAATAATAATATTGAGCTATAGAATTAGATCTAAAGGGGCAATTAGCTCAGCTGGTAGAGCATTTCGTTTACACCGAGGAGGTCGGCAGTTCAAGTCTGTCATTGCCCATTTGCTTAACTGAATGTTAGTATTATTAATTACTTCAATTAAAGTATAGAAAATGCAGGATAATATAGTACCAATCTCAATAGTAAAAGAGCTGGAAGATTCTTATCTTTCCTACGCAATGAGCGTTATCATAAGTCGGGCTATACCTGACGTGCGGGATGGATTTAAACCTGTTCACAGGCGCATATTATATGCAATGTCAAGAGCTGGATTCGATGCCGGTAAGCCATATAAAAAGGCAGCTCGTATAGTTGGGGATGTAATGGGGAAATATCACCCACATGGTGATGCAGCTATTTACGATTCCTTGGTTAGAATGGCCCAAGATTTCTCTCTTCTTTTACCACTTGTTGATGGGCAAGGTAACTTTGGTTCGATAGATGGAGATCCACCAGCTTCAATGCGATACACAGAAGCAAGACTTCAAAAAGTGTCGCACTTTTTACTGAATGATATTGATGAAGATACAGTTAATTTTAGGCCAAACTACGATGGAAATGAAACAGAACCAGTTGTGCTGCCTGCAGAGTTTCCGAATCTATTGGTAAACGGTGCAAGTGGTGTTGCAGTTGGTATGGCAACCAATATTCCTTCTCATAATCTTGGAGAAATAATAGATGCTTGTATATTATATGTAAATAATCCTGAAGTTACTTTGGATGAGTTACTTGAAGTGATGCCAGGGCCGGATTTTCCAACTGGGGGAACAATTCTTGGAAGGTCTGGAATAAGATCAGCATTTGCAACTGGTCGTGGATCAATTGTTGTGCAAGGCAAGACTCATATAGAAGATCTGCCACAAGATAGGCAAGCAATAGTGATTGATGAAATACCTTACCAGGTAAATAAAGTAAAATTAATTGAGAAGATAGGTGAGCTTGTAAAAGAAAAAAGAATTGATGGTATAACAGAAATTAGGGATGAGTCCGATAAGTCTGGTATTAGAGTAGTAATTGACCTCAAAAGAAATGCTGAAGCAAGTTTTATACTTAATCAAATATTGGGGCTAACTCCACTAAGAAGTAGTTTTAGTGTTAACACTTTAGTGCTCAATAACAACAGGCCTGCTTTGATGTCATTGAAAGAAATCATAGAGGCCTTTATTGATTTTAGAAAAGAAGTGTTAATCAGGAGAACAGAATTTCGTCTAAGAAAAACGAGAGAAAAAGCTCATATATATATAGGGCTCTACATTGCGGTCCTCAGCATAGATGAAGTGATAAAAATCATCCGCGGTGCAAAAGATCCTGCGGAAGCAAGTAGAGAACTTTTAAATAAAGAATGGAAAACTTCGAATGAAATCAACACTATTATCGAGTTGATTTCAGATAGCGCAAGTTTTTTGAAAGATGGAGTGTATAGATTAACTGAGCTACAAATTAAAGCTATCCTTGATATGAAACTGCAGCGTTTAACAGGCCTTGAAAAAGACAAATTAGAAGCTGAGCTAAGTTCAATGATCAACCTGATAAAAGAATATATCGCTTTTCTTGGCTCAGGAGAGAAGTTGATGAAAGAAATAAAAAACAATCTACAAGAAATAAAGAACAGATTTGCTGTGCCGCGAAAAACTTCAATAGAAGAGTCAGACGCGGACATTGAAGCTGAAGATCTAATTCCACAAGAGGATATGGTGATAACCGTAACTATGAATGGTTATATCAAGCGTGTAAAACTTTCTCACTACAGAACTCAGCGTCGTGGTGGAAAAGGAAAGCTAGGACAGGGATTAAAAGAAGAGGATGTAATCACAGAATTATTTGTTGGAAATACCCATACTAGCTTTTTATTCTTTTCTAACATTGGTCGAGTTTATAGATTAAAAGTTTATAAGTTACCTCTTGCAGAGCCAACCGCACGTGGAAGAGCACTTGTTAACATATTTCCGCTTAGCGATGGTGAAACTATAACTAATATCATGCCATTGCCAAGTGAAAATGACGAAAATCAAAACATAGTTTTTGCTACTGCCTATGGAAACATAAGGCGTAACTCCTTAGCGGACTTTCACTATATTCCAAGCAATGGAAAAATAGCAATAAAGCTCGATGAAGGAGACAAATTAGTATCGGTTAAGGTATGTAATGAAATTGACCATGTTTTACTTTCAACAACGCTTGGAAAAAGTATCAGATTTGTTGTAAGTGATGTGCGTCAATTTAAGAGTCGCAATTCAGATGGCGTAAGAGGTATCAAACTTGTAAAGAATGACAGCGTGATATCCATGACCATATTAAATGGGATAGGTGTAGCAACAGAAACAAAAGAACTTTACTTAAAAGTTCCACTTGCAAAAAGACTGGGGACTGCAATTAATAACTCCATTGATTCTAAATTGGAAAAGACTTTGAATGATTTAGGAATAGATAACGAATTATTCTTAAAACTTGCAGTGAATGAGGAGTTTATATTAACTATTACTGAAAATGGCTTTGGTAAAAGAACTTCTGCGTATGAATATAGAGTAACTAACAGGGGTGGTGTTGGTATCACCAATATTCTTACTACTAGCAGAAACGGTAATGTTGTTGCTAGTTTTCCAGTTGAGCAGGGTGATAATATAATGCTTATTACAGATAAAGGAAAGTTAATTCGCATTTCGGTCAATGAGATTAGAATTGCAGGACGCAGCACTCAAGGAGTCACTCTGTTTAAAACAGAAAGTAGAGAAAAAGTGGTGTCAGTAGCGAAAATTGAAGATCCTGATTCCACTGAAGATAGTATTTTTGAAGTTGAAAACTCTATCTCTTCTCAACCGTAGTACAGGTTAAACAAAAAGCGCAAGTTTTTGTTGATTAATACGCAGTATTTAAATTAAAATATATACTTATGGCTAAGTAAAGATCAATGGACAAAAATTTAACTAAAAATAAAAAACCACTGGCAAACAAAGAGGATAAAAAAACACCTCCTGTTAAAGACCTTACTAAAAATAAGAGTAGGAGAGATTTTATAACATTAACTACATGCGCTATGGCAGGTATAGGAGCTGCAAGCGGACTTTGGCCACTGGTTAAATCTATGAATCCTTCTGCTGAAGTTCTAGCAACTTCCACAGTGGAGGTGAATTTGTCTGGAATTCATGAAGGACACGGAGTAAAAGTAAAGTGGCAAGGTAAACCAGTATTCATTCGTAGACGCACAAAGCAAGAAATTGAGGCTGCAAGAGCTGTGAATGTGAAGAGCTTGAGGGATCCTCAATTAGATGAGCAGAGAGTATACGAAGGAAAAGACGAATGGTTAATTATGCTTGGAATATGTACACATCTTGGGTGTGTACCGGTTGACCACGCTACAAGAGATGGTAATGGTTGGTTCTGTCCTTGCCACGGTTCATATTATGATACATCAGGCCGAGTGATTGGGGGTCCTGCACCGAAAAATATGGCTGTACCTGATTATTTTTTTCCCAGTGAGAATGTTGTGGTAATTGGCAAGAAGGCTTAACGGAACTCGTTAAAAAAAACTCACAGGATCAACATCTATTATCACTGCAATACTCGAATTCAAGTTACAATTTTTAATCCAATATTTCAGCTTTTTTTGTATAGATAAACTGTGTTTATTGTGTATTTTTAATAATACCCTATGCCGATACTTATTGTTTAAAAAATTTATTGCTGCTGGTGATGGGCCAAGAATTTCAAATTCCTTTTTGTCTACACCTACATTTTTTTCCTGGATACAAGTAGTTAAGCTACTTGGATAACAAAGAAGAGATTTTACTATTTCATTCGCTGCTTTTTGTGTTGCAATCTGATTCTTACCACAAATTATAAGCGCTATTAATCTGCTAAATGGTGGCATTTTGGCTTCGCGTCTTGACTTAAGTTCGATTTCATAAAATGAGTCTCTTTTTTGATGCAGCAATGCTTTTATTATTGAACTTTCAGGATTATTAGTTTGCACTATTACCATTCCTTTTTCATTAAACCTTCCTGATCTGCCTGCAACTTGGTGCAATAATTGATACGTCTTTTCCGCTGCTCTTAAATCAGAATTTTCGAGGCTCAAATCTGCATTTATTACTCCAACCAAAGTTAATTTGGGAAAATTGTGCCCCTTAGCAATTATCTGTGTGCCGATTATAATGTTCACCTCTTCCTTTAACACCAAATCAATGATGTTACTAACCGACTTCTGATCGCTGCTTATCATCGCAGTTTTTGCGTTTGGTATTAATTTCACCATTTCTTCAAGTAACCTTTCAATTCCTATGCCGTAGAGGGACAATGGCTGTTCACTTTGGCAATTAGAGCATTTTTCTGGAAGTTTCAATTGATAAGAGCAGTGGTGGCACAAAAGAGCATTTTTTTTCTTGTGATATGTAAGCCAAACAGCACAATTTAAGCAGGAAATTTTATATCCACACTTTTTACAAATTGCCAGTTGTGCATACCCTCTGCGGTTTAGAAAAAGCATAACCTGCTGTTTTTTCTCTATGGTTTGTTTGATGCTTTCAAAAAGCTCAGAGGAGATCCATTGCTTGTTGTTCCTCATATCTACTACTTTAATGAGTGGCAATTCTGCACCACCAAATCGCTTAGTTAGCTTTACATGATTGTAATTCCCGTTTTTAACATGATGAATCGTTTCAAGCAGTGGAGTAGCTGATGATAAAATAATCGGAATATTTTCAAATTTGGCTAAGATTATCGCCATATCTCGAGCATTATATATAATTCCCTGTTCTTGTTTAAAAGATGAGTCGTGCTCTTCATCAACGATAATCAATTTTAGGTTTTTATAAGGCAAAAAAAGCGCTGACCGTGCACCAATAATTATCTGCGCATTTCCATTTGCTATATTGAGCCAATTATTCCGGCGAGTTTTTGGAGTGAGCCCTGAGTGCCATTCAACTAAGTTTTTTGATATCTGACCGCGAACACGATTTACCAATTGTGAAGTTAAAACAATTTCAGGTAGGAGGATTAAAATTTGTGTATTACCTTCTCCTGATGTCATTTCAACATATTCTGGTGTCATACTAGTACGTGGCAAAGACGGTATGCTAAATGTTACAGTGGGTTTTGCCTTGAGTATAAAGGTGTCATTCCAGTGCTTGACACTGGAATCCAGGAATTTTGATTGTAAATTAGGTATTGGTTTTAAGTTAAAACAAACATTTGTAATGAGGTTATATGAAAAACTGGATCCCAGTGTCAGGCTACTCGGATAACACCCTCTTGGTAGACCCAAATCACAATGTTCGTACAGTTGTGTCTCTGGGCACTGGGATGGTAAAGTCTGAGCAGCATTTGGAACGGCAGTGTAATTCTTAATCAATTGTGCAATCACAGAGAGATAAACTTCGGTTTTTCCAGATCCTGTCTCACCGTCAAGCAAAGTCACTGAATACTCGTTCAAATTGCTTATTATTTTATCACTAGCTATCTGCTGTTCAGGGCTTAATTGGCAACTTATTTCACTTGTTTCCTGCTTTTGTTCAACACAAACCAATTTATCTATGTGATTTACTTTTAACACTCCTCCCATTATCACTTTGGCAAGCATACCAATAGGTATTAAATTGTATTGTGCAACCCACTCTGCAAATGCAATCAATTTTGGTCTAATATTTGGTAAATCGATTTTTTGCTCAATAAATTTTAATTCTCGGTTACTTTTATCACTGTATTTCCAAACTATTCCGATTAAGCGTTTTTTGCCAAATGGCACCACTACGTAATCTCCAAGTAAAATCTCAGTATTTTCCTCAATTGCATATGAAAATAACTGATCAATTGGAAGTGATAGTAATACGTCAACTGTTTTTGCCATAGTGATTGAGTTTAACATTGTTTTAAAGAGCTTGTAACTTTATTAAGCCTGGCAATATAGATGAATCGGTACAGAGAAAATCTTAACGTTTAACACATTTTTCATAGTACAGACCGTATGATTGATAAATAAAATGATTTATAGAATTTGTGGAGGCTACCAATGGTCAACGACAAGATTACTTTGAACTTTGAAATAGAAAAAGGCGAACCTATAGATCGATACTACTTTTCTGCACATATAAAGCTTACAGATGAAAGCAAAAATCTTTTGCGGGAGAAGCTTGGCAGTACAATTCAATTCGATAATCTAGATGATCACTTCAATCTTAACCATGAGAATTTTTATATCTACTACAACAAATATAGTGAGCACAATGGTAGAAGTGAGCTACACGTTAGGGATGATAACGGTAAATATTTAACCTCCAATCTTCCACTTAATTACTATGGATTCTCAATGGAACTATCACCTGACGGAGCGTCAATTGCAGATTATGGTTTTTATCCTCTGTATGCAATCTATAACCCAAATCACTATAATAAAGCAAAGGAAAAAGTATTTGATGATCACGGTGAATTGTCACCAATTGCATCAAATGTGTTAGATAATTTTTTAAGCAACACAAATAGCTTAACCACACAAGATATATTACAAAATGTATTCTCACAACTGCAGAAGAAAGCTGATGAAGAAGCAGAAAGATTGGCAAGAGAAAGAGAAGCAGAAAGACAAAGGGAGGAAGAGTTAAATGAAAAGAACGAGGAGTTAAAAGAACTTGTAGAAAAGGATGAGATTAAAATATTCAAAGTGGTAAAAGGTAATGATTTAGGTAATGGGCATTCAGCAGTAGTTTTACAACTTGATGGGGAAGAAGGTGACAAGATACCTCTCGACTCTAGTAAATACTACATAGCAGAGTATAGACACCACCCAGAATGGGAAGGCGATGAATATTTAAATTTTGTTAGCCCTGATAGTGATATGCTGGTTTATTATGAAAACTTATTTTTTGTGCTCAATCAAAGCTCCTACTCAGACTTTGAAAGTGGGTTTTATTCAGAAAACAGAACCGATCCCCATAATTATGCTAAATATTCAAAGGAACCATATTTGAGTGGTGACCAGCTATCTGAAAAATTATCTAATGAATTGGAGGAAGATAGCAATCAGATAGGTACTGAATTTACAATTGATGATGAGCAAGTAGACGAAGAAGTTGTGGTAGAGAGTGAAGCCAAGTCTGGGGAGAAAGGAACGGTTGGTGAGGATAACGCAAAAAATACTATACAGGAAGAAGAATCTAACTATATAGATCAAATGCAAGCGGATGATAGCAGCAGTTATAAACCAGCTTTGCAAAGCAATCGTGATGATTATGCTGATACGAAAAAAGCTCTGCAGGAAAAATTGCATGGAGATGAAATACACAAGCAAAGTAATGAGAAAGCTCAAAAAGATATAGAAGTAAAAAAAGTAACTGTGGAAACTGACAGTAGCAGTAATAAGACTGAAAAACAAACAAAACCAACAGAAGATGAACAAGAAACTGTTATGGCAAGTGTGATAGAAAATATGGATAAAAATTCTGATATTGAAGCAGAAACTTCTAACAGTGTTGCAAATTCACAACATCCCTTAAAAATAAAGACAGGAAGTCCTCTTGAAGTGGGAAAGTATAAGGTGGAGCTGCAAGTGACATATGATGATGTAAAGAATTTTTATGATACCGTACGTGGTAAATATCATGCTGGCGATGGATATAACTACGAACAAGTAATGGTTTTATATAATGAAATTGTTAGGCCCGCTCACAATCATCATTACGAGCTGTTTACTCTTGATGAAGCACATGTTGCTAATGATCACCTGTTTATCAAGGGTCAGGATTTTGGAACTCTAAATGATTTTAATGAGATGTTCTATAAAAGTGATGAGTTAATGTGATGTAAAAAGCAAGATTCAATCTGGTGAACGAGAGTTAACTGACAGAGGAGATTGACACGTATGCCTTTATCTTTAAGATTGTTTATCAAGTATAGACATCAGCTCGCCCCATTCTCTTTTACCAATATTACTTTCTTCTCTAGTAACGTTTTCCCCTTTAATTAATTTGCGAATTATTTCTAGACCAGTTCTTGAAATACAGGCTGATTCTAGGCAATATTCAACAAAGGCATTGTAGGCCAGTGGAACCCATTTTTTTATTATATCCAGCATAACTTCTGCATAAACTCTGATTTCATATTGGGCATGCTTATCAGCTCTAAGCTTCAAAAAATGAAGGAGATTATGCAGATCTATTTTCCAATAAAATTGCGTGTAGTAATTAAGCATTAGGTTAGTTCTGGCAATTTCTCTTGCAAGCCCCTGCTCAATAAATTTTTCATAATGAGAATATACTAAATTAGAGTCATTTGTTAGAGAATCTATTATTTCCTTTGAGGTATCTGGATCAAAAGCTTCCCCGCTACCTTGTTTATTATTGTCAGATTGTTTTGCAACTTGTTCTGGTTTAGGTGTATAAAATTCATTATCAAGTATTGAATACCTTGCTGAATATTCATTCACATTTGCAGTTCTATGCCTTATCCATTGCCTTGCAACAAAAATTGGAAGTTTCACGTGAAACTTAATTTCACACATTTCAAATGGAGTTGTATGATGATGTCTCATTAAATACTTTATAAGTGCTTCATCCTGACTTATCTGTTTTGTTCCCTTGCCATAAGAAACACGAGCAGCTTGAACTATAGCGCTATCAGAGCCCATATAATCCACTACTCGAATAAATCCATGGTCTAATACCTTATGTTCTTCATATAAGATTGCATCTATTTCTTTTACTATAGTTCGTTTGGTTGCTTCATTCATAAAATATCCTCAAGACGAAATGGAGATATCAGCTCTACATGAATTGAGTTTTTCATGCATTGCCTCATATCCTCTCCATAAATGATGTGAATTGTTTATTATAGTTTCTCCACCGGCTACCAAAGAAGCAAGCACCAAAGCTGCTGTTGATCTTAAGTCAGTAGCATATAGATTAGCTCCAGATAAGCTTTTTATTCCACTTATAGTAGCTTTGCTTTTCTCGATGCTGATATTAGCACCTAACTTTCTCAATTCATCTGCATGTGTAAATCTGTTTTCAAAAATGTTCTCTTCAATTACTGATATCCCATCAGCGATGCACATTGCAGACATCAGTTGTGGTTGCATATCACTGGGAAAATTGGGATATGGATCTGTCGCAACGTTAGCAGACTTAATAGAGCCATTTTTTCTGGAAATAACAATGCCTCCATCATACAGTTCAACCATAGCTCCTATAGTCTCCAACTCATTTGTAATACACCTTATATCAGATAGATTTATTCCTTCCAACTCCAACTTACCACCGGTTATTATAGCAGCTAGTGCATAGGTGCCTGCTTCTATGCGATCTGGTATTATTTTATGAACACATCCATTTAGTGCTTCAACTCCTGTTATTATGACCTTTGTATTATCAATTTCAATATCAGCACCCATTTTCTTCAGAAAATCTATTAAATCAAGAACTTCCGGCTCAGTTGCAGCATTGTTTATTGTTGTCACTCCTTCTGCAAATGTTGCTGCCATTATTACATTTTCTGTTGCGCCAACACTTATTTTCTCAAATGTGATTTCTTTTCCTTGTAGCTTTCCTTTCACTGTTGCAATTATATTATAGCCGTCAATTTCAATTTTAGCTCCCATTTCTTCTAATGCTTTAATATGCATATCAACGGGACGCTTTCCAATGTTGCATCCACCAGGAAATGCTGTTCTCGCTTTGCCAAATCTGCTAAGCATTGGACCCAATATTAGAAAAGAAGTTCTTAGCTTACTTGCGGTTTTATATGGCATCACGTGATTGTTGATATTGCTGCAGTCAATTTTCAAAGTATGGTTCGCTTTATAATTTTTATTGTGCATAAAGTTCACTTCTGCTCCAAGACTTTCAAGCAACTTAGACATTAGATGCACATCAATTAAATCAGGTACATTATGCAAAATTACCGGGGAGCTACTTAATAGACTTGCTGCCATTATTGGTAAAACAGCATTTTTTGAGCCATTAATCTTGATTTTTCCGACCAAAGGTTTGTAGTTATTTCTTATTAATATCTTGTGCATTTAATTAGATATAAAGTATAATTCATTAGTTTATTGAAGTCTTACTAAGTATAATAGATTGACCGTAAAAGGCAAAATTTGCTTTTTCTTCCTCATCATCCCAGTGTCATGCTACCTGCATGACACCTGATGCGAATTGCCCCCGAAATTTTATACTATGAATTACTCAAATGACGCTCTCGAGCTTTATCAAACCAAATAACACCAATTGCAACAATGAAATAACCAGCTGCTCCTAATGTAAGGCGAATTACTGCATCGAAAGTTGACAGAGGAGGAGACGGCATTAGAATGCTCAAAACACTATACACAAGATTATTTGTTGCATGAGCAATAGTTACTGGCCAAATCGAGTTGTCTTTTTCAAACAACCAGGTAAACATTATAGACATTGCACAAATATAAAGGGTATAAGCACAAATAGTCGGGAATGTAAAGCCATCCTTCCACAAAGCTGAGCCAGCAACCACATAAGTTGGTATGTGCCATACTGACCAAATAATACCGACAATAATTGCTCTGATATAAAAATTTGATATTTTGCTTTTAAGATTTTTCAAAAGATAGCCACGCCAACCGATCTCTTCACCAAGAGACATAATGATCCACATCACAAAGGTTGATAATAAAACAAATAACATCACTAATGGACTCAAAACTGCACTCAAATCCTTTACACGGTCTAACGTAAAAGACTCTCGGAAAAATGAAAAACCGCAGTAAATTGACAAAAGACCATTGGAAATTAGCATACTTACCAGAATAAGTATAAACCCTAATAGACAGTTTTTTGGCGAACTAAGTTTAAAAAGATCCCTTACCTTCTGTTTATTATAAATGGTTAGCAAAATTGCAACTGAAGCCGGAACAAATGTTGTTAATAATGTTATGTCTTTGAAAGGTAAGCACCAAGCTATAATGCACGTCAAAAAATATGTAATTACAACAAATAATGTACAATTAATAGTGGTTAAATTCATGCATACGCCCATCAATTCCTTTTCTGCATTATTGATCTTTATTCATAAATTGTCAATAAAATACTTCTTCAGGGATGAATAGAATATTTTTTCTTTTTGAATTGCTATTGATAGTTTAATTTTTATATGTATTCCATTTCACAACCGTTTGTCATCCCAGTGTCACGTGCTGGGATGACAGTAGGAGAGCTGCTTGCATGACAAGAGGAGGGTACTGGAATGACAAGAGGAAGACACTGGGGTGACATCAACTAAACTTGTCCAAATATGAGCGATGCATTAGTGCCACCAAAACCAAACGAATTAGAAAGTGCATATTGAATTTTATGCTCCTGAGCTTTAAACGGTACAAAATTTAAATCACATCCTTCTGAAGGCTTGTGTAAATTTAAGGTTGGTGGAATAATCCCATTATTTAATGCAAGAATACTGAATATTGCCTCAACGCTTCCTGCAGCACCAAGCAAGTGCCCTGTAGAGGATTTAGTTGAAGAAACGGGTATTTTATAAGCGTAATCGCCGAACAACTTTTTCATTGCTATCACTTCGATTTTATCTCCAAGTGGTGTTGAAGTTCCATGTGCATTGATATACCCTACTTGATTGGGATTAATTTGTGCACTATGAAGAGCAAGTTGCATTGCTTTAAATGCGCCTCTTCCTTCTGGATGCGGTGCAGTGATGTGGTGTGCGTCTCCTGTGAGTCCATATCCATTCAGTTCAGCATATATTTTTGCTCCCCTTTTTTTTGCATGTTCGTATTCTTCCAACACCAATATACCTGCTCCTTCACCCATAACAAAACCATCGCGTTCTGCATCCCATGGTCTGGAAGCTTCTTTGGGTTTATCATTGAATTTAGTTGATAACGCTTTCATAGATGCAAAACCTGCAATTCCAACTCTACACAGTGCACTTTCTGCTCCACCTGCAATCATCACATCCGCTTCACCAAGTTTTATAGTTCTTGCTGAGTTTATGATTGCATGCGCACCTGTTGCACATGCGGTTACTGCTGAATCGTTTGGACCTGTAAATTCGTATTTAATAGAAATATGGCCAGATATCAAATTTATTAGACTTGCAGGGACAAAAAATGGACTGACACGTCTGGGCCCTTTTTCCTGCATGGTAATAACATTTTCCTGAATTGACGGAAGACCACCTATACCAGAGCCAATAGTCACACCAACACGTTCCCGATTGATATTTTGGCTTTCCAAAATTAATGAATCATCTACTGCCTGAATAGCTGCTGCAATACCGTAATGGATAAAACGATCTGTCCTTTTTGAGTCTTTCTCAGAAATATAATCTAGTGGATTGAAATGGTGCTCAATGTTGTCTGATTGCAACGGCACCTGCCCTGCAATTTTGCAAGCAAGATCAGAAGAGTCAAATCTATCCGTATTGATTGCTTTTATGCCGGATTCACCTTTTATTAGCCTTAACCAAGTGTTGTCAACATCTGCTGCTAGTGGAGTGATTAAACCAACACCAGTGACTACTACTCTTCTGCTCATTTAACACTAACTATTAGCCTTTTTTATTATTAATGTACTCAACTATTTGCTCCATAGTTTCCATTTTTTGTGCGTCTTCATCTGGAATTTCTATCCCGAACTCTTCTTCTGCCGCCATGATGATTTCAACTGCATCTAAACTGTCCGTACCATGCTCCGAAAGCTTTGAAGAGCTGTTGAATTTCTCTACATCCTTACTAATGTGCTCTAGTATAATCTTTTTCACTTTTTCTTCTATGTCTTCTCTAGTGCTCTTTGCTAGTTCGCTATTCACATTTCTTACCAAAAAAATAACCTATTCTTTGATGTTATAAAAAATTTTTATGTTTGCAATATCTTTTATAACTGGTAAACTACAGCAAAGTTTTCTACTGCCCTAGCTGGCTAGCGTTACGTGCTAAACAATTAACAATTCAAAAATGCTAGACGAAACAACAAAAAATTTGCTTATTGTAGAAGTAAACAAACTCTTACCCGAAAATAGCGAGAATAAGCTTATATCAGCTATGCGTTATATACTCCTTGCTCCTGCAAAACATATACGCTCCTTTTTAGTCATAGCTTCATCGCAAGTGTTTAACGCGGAAGCTAAAAAAGTAATATCAGTTGCTGCAGCAATTGAATTTGTTCATGCTTACTCTCTAATTCACGATGATTTACCGTGCATGGACAACAGTGATACTCGCAGAAGCCAGCTAAGCTGCCATAAAAAATTTGATGAAGCAACAGCAGTGCTTGCCGGAGATGCACTACTTACTCTGGCTTTTGAGGTATTATCTTCGTTAAATGAGAAACGCTGTGAGATCATAAAAGTGCTCTCTCAAGCAATAGGAATTAGGGGAATGGTGGGAGGACAGGCTTTAGATATTGACACAGATTTTAACAAAATAAAAGAAATTCATTTGATGAAAACCGCAAAACTATTTGCAGCTTCATGTGAAATAGGTGCTATAATAGGGGGTGCTACAGATGAACAACGGAGAGCGTTATATAACTACGGGATAAACCTAGGGCTTATCTTTCAAGCTAAGGATGATATTGAAGACTACGAACAAGATAAAACAAATAACCTAATGTCTGTGCTTGGTAAAAGTGAAGTAGAGGACTATATAGACGGCCTCTTTAAACAAGGCTTGGATAATTTGAGTGCGCTTTCAGGGGATACTAATTATTTATATGATTTATTGAATCAAGTAAAGAAAGATGGTTAGAAAAATTATATTACAAATGCTTATTTCCGTAGTAATGATTCTCACTTTAACTTCTGCTTTTGTGTTTACTATTGTCTATATAAACAAAGGTAAACCGGAAAAAAAGGACAAGCTTTATGAGATAAATGCCACGCATGGTGGTTTGATACAGACGATAGCATATTACCTAGTGAAGCCAATACTTGAATCAGCACTTGACCGCTATATTGAAAAGCATGGGCTAACAGAATATTTAGAAGAAATGACGCAGCAAAAAGAAGAGGATTCGATAAATTTTTATGAAATTACTGAAGGCAGTGGCAGCAAGGCTTTTTGTGGCCTGGAAGTCCTATTGCAAATATATAAAATTTCTAATAATAACTCAGCAACACTCCCTAGCAAAGTTTCTGATGTTACTTTGAAAATAGGTCAAGATGACCTAAAAGAAGTGAGTTTAGGGGCAATAGGTATGAAAGAAGGCGGAGAGCGTGTAGTTACTATTGCCAATGAGAACAAAATGAATTTTAATTCTTATTACGTCAAACTGATCGAAGTAAAGGATAAATATCCCGACTCAGTAAATAATCTGATGGTTTTTAATGACTTAATTAACAAGACTGGAAAACAAGTAAGGTGCGGTGATGAGATATCGGTTAAATATAGCGTAAAGGAGCATAATGGGGAATATATAGTCAAAGATCAAACAGTGCAATTTAGGGTTGGCGATAAAAAAATACCACTTGCTATAGAGCTTGGAGTTGTGGGAATGAGAGCTGGTAATAAAAGAACTATTCTTTCTCCGCCTGACCTTTTGACTATTACTGACGATATGTTAATAAAAGACATAGATTATGATGAAAAAAATATCTCAATAATTGACTTAAGCTTAGATGTTAAGCAAGAGGTCGCAGCACACCATTCTACTGTTGAAAAACAGCCTAAAGAATATAGCTGAAATTTTAGGTCTACTGGCTAATCTTCTGAACACTCTCTATACTACTTAAAGTAGGCTTTTCGTTTTTCCTAAAGTATAAACTTAGATAAATCAAGCTGCTTCGAAATTGACTCAAGTTTATCTTTTACATACTTGCTGTCTATAATGAATTTTTCGCTATTTTTCTCAGAAGCAATGAAACTTATTTCATCTAAAAGCTTCTCCATGACAGTGTGAAGCCTTCTTGCGCCTATATTTTCCACTTGCCTATTAACTGTAAACGCTATTTCAGCTATGGTTTTTATACCATCATCAGTGAACTCAAGTGTCACATTTTCTGTTTTCATTAAAGCTATGTACTGCTTTAACAAACTAGATTCTGGTTCCTTTAATATTCTTATTAAATCCTCTTGAGTAAGTGCCTTAAGTTCTACCCTGATCGGTAATCTGCCCTGCAATTCCGGTAAGAGGTCAGATGGCTTAGACTGATGAAAAGCACCAGATGCAATAAATAATATATAGTCTGTTTTTACATGGCCATACTTAGTTGTAACAGTTGTTCCTTCAAGTAATGGTAACAGATCGCGTTGCACTCCTTCTCTGTTTACTTCACCTTTTACTTCTGTACGCGCTGCAATTTTGTCTATTTCATCCAAAAATACTATACCGTCATTACTAACAAGATCAATGGCTTCTTTGATTATCTTATCTTCATCCATTAGCCTTTCACTTTCTTCATTAATTAATATTTCACGCGCTTCTTTTACCTTCACCGTAATAGTTTTTGTTTTTTTGCTCCCGTTAAACATCTTGCCCATTATTTCTGTTACATTCATCACACCAACTTGCCCACCTGGCATGCCTGGTATATCGAAAGTAGGTAACATACTCTTGCTCTCTCTGACGTTAATAGAAACTTCTCCGTCCTCAAACTCTTTATTCCTCAACCTTTCTCTAAAAATTTTTTTACTCTCTTCGGTTGCATTTTCGCCTACCATAGAGTTTACTATTGTTTTCTCAGCTAAAATTAAAGCCTTTTTAGCTAAGGCTTTACGGGCTTTCTCTTTAACTAAAACTATTGCTGCATCAACTAAATCGCGTATTATCGAATCAACGTCACGTCCAACGTACCCTATTTCAGTAAACTTCGTTGCCTCAATTTTTATGAACGGTGCACCGGCAAGTTTTGCTAAGCGACGAGCTATTTCAGTTTTACCAACCCCTGTATGACCGATCATCAATATATTCTTAGGTATGATTTCATCACGCAATGGAAATGGAACCTGATTGCGACGCCAACGATTTCTGAGCGCAATAGCAACAGCACGCTTTGCATCATCCTGTCCGATTATGAATCTGTCCAATTCTTTAACTATCTTCTGTGGTGGTAGGTCATCTAACAAAACTTGAGTGCTGTCATTTGAATCAAAACCACTCTTAGTATCTTTATAGAGGTTATCTTTTTCATCGTAGGTGTCACTACTACAAGACCGCCCTTCTGAAAGGGTTATGGGCTGATTGGAAAAATTGGTGCATAAAGTTTTTTGCTTGGAAGACATATCACTCCTCTATCTTTTCAATAACTACATTATGATTTGTATAAACACATATATCGCCAGCTATCTTCATAGCCTTTTTCGCAATTTCCTCTATTGATATTCCTTTAATGTCAATTAAAGCTCTTGCTGCAGATAGAGCAAAATTTCCCCCAGAGCCAATAGCTGCGACTCCATCTTCAGGTTCAAGAACATCACCTGTTCCCGTAATTACTAATGAAATAGATTTATCTGCAACGATCATCATAGCTTCTAATTTCCTCAGATATTTATCCATTCTCCAGTCTTTTGCAAGTTCAACACATGCTCTCATTAATTGCCCTGGGTGCTTGTCAAGTTTAGATTCTAATCTTTCAAAAAGAGTAAATGCGTCGGCTGTTGCCCCGGCAAATCCAGCAATTACGGAATCACCAGAAAGACGCCTAACTTTTTTTGCTCCAGATTTTATAACAGTGTGGCCCAGTGAAACTTGTCCGTCACCTATTACTACTACACTTTTATCTTTTCTAATTGATAATATAGTAGTGCCATACATTTTATTGTTATCGTGTTGAATCATTTTTCTATCACTTTAAATAAGAATCTCATTATACTTTAATCTTTAGTCAAATTTACTAAATATGTTCAACTATAGCTTATAATATAATACCTTCCTTATAACATTTAAAGTGCAGATGCAAAACATAATTCACCCAGATTTGGAAAAAAGTATAAATAATTGGTTCGAAGCAAAATTTAATGGCCTTACATCGCCATTTTATAGCTCTATAGATCTTAGAAACTCTGGCTATAAAATCGTTCCAGTAGACGCTAATTTATTTCCTGCGGGGTTCAATAACTTAAGTGAAGAATCAAGAACGATGGCAGCAAGATTGATAAAAAGCTATTTTAAAAGACATCAATACAAAAAGGTTCTTATAATACCGGAAAATTATACACGCAATAAAATGTATATAGAAAACGTATTTGTTATAGAGAAAATACTACAACTCGCAGGTTTTGAGACTAGAATTGGCCTTTTATATAATGAAGTATACAATTTAATAGAACAGTATGAAACTGTTGTGAAAGAAAACTCTCTGCTAAAGACAACCTCAGGATTTGTGCCTGATGTTATTATACTGAACCGTGATATGACGAGCCACATTCCAGACACGCTGAAAGACGTAAAGCAAGATATAGTACCAAGCCCACTATACGGTTGGCATAGCAGGCAGAAATTTAAGTATTTTGAAATCTATCAAGAATTAGCATCTGAGTTTTGTGGCGAATTTAAAATAGACCCATGGCTAATTTCTGTGCTTACAGAGAGCTGTGATGGAGTTGATTTTGATGATGATTTGTCACTAGGAGCAGTAGCAACTAAAGTTGACCAAATATTATCTCTAGTGCAAAAAAAATATGAGGAATATGAAATAAAAACACAACCTTACGTTTTTATCAAAGCAAGCAATGGCACATATGGGATGGGCATTATAACAGCAACAAGTGGAGAGGAAATATTAAACCTCAATAAAAAAAAGCGTCATAAAATGAAAAAGATAAAAGAAGGAATAGCAATCAATAGCGTTATTATACAAGAAGGTGTACCAACCATTGACATGTTTAAAAGCAGTTCTGCAGAACCGCTAATATACTATATAGGAGATACTCCAACATGTTACTTATACCGATGTAATAGCAGAAAAGATGTATATTCTAGCTTGAATGCCACTGACTGTGAGTTTCATGATGTTAGCCAGGTTGTAGAAGGTAAAATTCTATCACTTTGGAGTATTGTTAGCAAATTAGCAGTACTAGCGTTGGCAGTAGAAATAAAATCTTTTCATCCCTAATTCTTATACCTCTACAGTGCTGTCATTAGAATGACCGTTTATATTATGAACATCATCAAGTTCAGTGGAAGGATCATCATTGACAGGTTGTTGAAACAATTTGTCAAGCTGAACTGCAAGAAATACTGCACTATATATTATGCTGACTGTTACGCTTAAGTTGAAATTATAGATTATACCATTACCTAAGTTTATTGGTATAGTTGGAGTCTCTATCCTTCTTAATATGAAGTTTAATAAACCTAACGACAAAGTTAATGTGCTAATAATAAGGTCCTTCTTACACTCAGCAGACTTTTCAGGATCCTTATTATCCAGATATTCCTTGCATGTATAATAATAGCTTATAGGTTCTGAAATGAACAAAAATAGGATCGTTGAGATTAAGTTAATATAACTTATTATGTCTGTATTGCTTCCAGTGCAAAAATGGATGATTTTCAACATCATTAGCGCTTCTATGGTGCTGCTTGCAAGATTAGCCGATTTACCCACAATTTTTGCCAGCTCTTTTTTACTCTCAGGGTTTCTGTAATCCTTAATTAGATCCTGTAGAGTAAATGCAGAATGGGCAATGTATAGAATAGATGTCGGAAACTTTACTAGTCGAGCAACATTCCGTATAAGAAAGATATTGGATCTATTATTGTCAATGAACTCGCAGCAAAATTGCAGTGAAATCTTACACAATAGGGCTGTTAAACCTGTTGTGATGCAGATTACCTTCCTGAAATCATGATCATAAATATCATGCACCCTTTGTGCGAGTATGTTAGATTTCTTTTTTAGCTTGTTTGGCATGAAATAGTTAATAACTTCCTGTTATTCTATCACATAAAATCCTAAAAGAAAAGCCCTATGAATCAGGACTTTAAGGGAGATTTATGCACAAATCGGCTAAGCATTTTATAAACAAGGGATCGGTACTGAGAGTTGGCACACGAAAGTAATATCCATCCTTGATAATTGCTTTATATTCTATATCAAGTTCAACTAGAGTTTCTGAATGCTCAGAAACAAAAGATATAGGTGATAGAACTACAGGTACACCATCAGCTTTTGCGCGTAATAGCTCACTTTCAGTGCTTGGCTCTAGCCATTTTACAGGACCAATCTTACTCTGATAACATATTGACCAATCTAAGTTATTGATAGCTAACTTTTCTACTATTAACTCTACGCTTCTTTCTACCTGTGAAGCGTAAGGGTCGCCCTTTTTAATGATACTAAGAGGTAAGCTATGGGCTGAAAATAGGACTCTTGGTTTACCGATTTTTCTAGCCAATTTATAGTACTTAGCTATCAGATTAGTGTGAGCTTCAATAAAATCTTGGTTATCATAATAACGGTGAATCATTTTTGTATTGCATTTTAGGCCATACCGTTTAGCATTTTTTTGCCAATTCTCGATGGATGACAGAGTTGTGGTAGTTGAATATTGTGGATACAGTGGCAGCAGAATTACTTCGTCAGGATCAAACTGTTTTACACTTTCAATAACTTCGTCAGCAAATGGACGCCAATAGCGCATGCAGATGAATACCTTGTGTACATGGTTTCTATTTTCGTTTAATTTTAGTTCTGAAGCATTAGCTTGCATTTTTGTATTCTCTAGAATTGGCGATTTACCTCCAATTTCCTCGTATATTTTTCGTGCAGTATTTTCTCGTTTCGCAGATATAAACTTTGCTAAAAGAAACCGAAAGGGATTCGGTAGATTGATTATTCTCCTGTCATAAAAAAGGTTGAATAAAAAAGGACGGACCGCATTTAGTGAATCAGGCCCGCCAAGATTAAATAAGATAACTGCCTTTTTCACCTACGCACTACTACAACAAGTTACTTCTGGGGTGCCTATAAAATTAGCTACACACTCATCAAATTTAGTTATAGGCACTAAATTTCTTACACTGGCATACAATAAGTGGCCTGATCTCTTCAGGTTACTCTTGGTAGATGTGAAGTTCCAATCGAAAAATGTATCGACAAAAAGACTTGGTACCGTTTCAAGAAGTTCAACAGCAGCTAAAGATAGCATTATACAACTTTGCAGGACATTCAGAAGAACCTTGAGGGGAAAAAGTAAAACTTTAACGAAAAGAGAGGTGCTACTTGTTTCATCCAGTAGTCGCCCTGAGTTAGGCGAATTATACTCGGTGTGTTTTCTATTTTGATCAAAGATAGGAAATTTTATAGTATCTTTCTTAAATTCCGCGTCTATTTCTTTTCTACTATGGTTAGTGATTTTTTCCATTAACTTCTCACGCAGATGAAAAGTTCTGACAATAAAACATGTGGCAATCATTAAGGAAGCACATAAAAGTGCGCATTGCATGAGGCTCATACTGCCTAGCATAGCTGGCAGTGCAAAACAAACAAATGGCACTATGATAGCCATTTCAAGAAATGGAATAGTGTTTCTTTTCATTGCAAAAGCAGCACCTTTTTTTAATTCTGTATTATGATGTAAGCTATATTCCAAAAAGCTTAAAAAGGCCAAATTAAAAGTTAAAAATCCTTTTGTTCCACAAAAAAGTGATGACTTAAAGTTACTTACTAATTTTTTAGTAGTAGATTTAGCTTGTTTTTTAGTGGTAGGCTCAGCTTGTTTAGTAGTGTTATTTTTACAACATTCACCCATACAATACCTCCTTGATGGTTTATTCTTAACTATAAATAAAAAACTACTTTTATCAAATCAAAATTTGCAATAAAATGAATCCATAAATATACAATCTTATATAAGGGAATAATATGGCAATTGAGAAGACACTTTCGATATTAAAACCTGATGCAGTAAAAAATAATATTACAGGCAATATAAATTCCTACATCGAACAATCTGGGCTGAAAATCACAGCACAAAAAATGATGTTACTAACAAAAAAACAAGCAGAGCTGTTTTATGAAATTCATAAAGATAGGCCTTTTTTTGGGGAATTAGTAGAGTTTATGACCTCTGGTTCTGTGGTAGTTCAAGTTTTAGTTGGTGAAAATGCAGTAAGTAAATACAGACAAATCATGGGAGCTACCGATCCAAAGCAGGCAGATAAAGGCACAATCAGGGGTGATTTTGCTGATGATATTAGTGAAAATAGAGTTCACGGCTCAGATAGTCTAGAAAATGCTCGTAAGGAGATAGCTTTCTTTTTTGCTGAATGTGAGTTGGTGTAGTCAACTCAGATTGGCGTCATCCAAGTAGCTGACAACNGATTCTTTGTCTTTTTTCCTGCTTAGTAAATTTCTTAAACATTTGCAGCGTAAGTTAGTTGCAATTAAAAGCAGCTAAATCTTGCTTGTCAAGCGTTTAAAACATAAAAAACGCCAATATTTTAAAGCGGATAATAACCCCAGGGCTTCTTTTGCCTTTTTTTTCGTTTGGTAAATTTCTTAATGTTTATGGCTAAACGACAACCGTCATCCCGCTGCTTGTTAGCGGGATCTAGAGATACCGCGAATGAATCGCGGTATGACGTAGATTGCTGTCATTCCAGTGCTCCTTTTTTTGTCATCCCAGTGTCTGGGCACTGGGATGACAAAGGAGAGCTACTCGGATGATACCTTTTTCTACTTAGTTTGGGTTATGCAAGAAGTCTATTATAATCAGGCTTTAAGTGTGCGGAAGTAATTTTTTGCGTTAGAGTAAAAAATTTTTTCTATAGCTAATCAAAGTGGATCAAGAGAAACTTACCACTTTCTTTACAAAGGGTTTGATGTTACCATTTGACTGCCTATTCTGAATTTATTGAATGAACGTTAACATAAAGAATCTAGTTCATGCTTTCTCTAAATTGCCAAGTTTAGGGCCATCATCATCACGCAGGTTAGTTATACATTTACTCCAAAACAAAGAAAAAGTTATGCTACCTCTTGCATCTTTGATTAAAGAGCTAGCAGATCTTATAATAGAGTGTGAAGTTTGCGGAAATCTAGATACTAAATCACCTTGTTCTATTTGTACTAACCCAAAACGTGACACTAAGTTACTGTGTGTAGTAGAAGAATTGGGTGATTTATGGGCGTTTGAAAAAGGAAATATATATTCAGGTTTATACCATGTTTTGGGGGGCAGATTGTCTGCGATAAATGGCATAGGTCCAAAAGAACTCAACCTTGATACTATTCTGAAAAGAGTGACAGAGTCTAAAATTGAAGAGATAATTATCGCAATTAATCCGACATTAGAGGGTCAAGTTACTGCACAATATATAATTGAATTGCTAAAAAATTTGGATGTGAAAATATCACGTCTTGCTTGCGGCATACCAATGGGCGGAGAAATTGACTATCTTGATGAAGGAACGCTGAGGATAGCACTTACTTCAAGACAAGAATATGAGTTAAATATAAAATAAGACATGTGCTTAAAAAAACTTATATCGCTAATAACATTCAAAAAGAAAGAAATAGCGCCACCACTTAAAGTGGTGGCTTGGGAAAATGACCGTCTAAACTATAAGCAATTTTCAGGTAAATTTAACAATATAATTAAAACAATTGATCAGTCTTTTACAATAATATCTTTGGAAGGATATGATGGATGGGGCAAGACGTTTTTTTTGAAAGAATGGGTAAAAGAGTTAAAACAGCAAAATGAAATTGCAGCTTATTATAGTGCATGGGATATCAATGCATTGGACCAACCACTGCCTTCTTTTTTAAATTTCCTATTTGAAGATTTATTTGTATCGTATAAAGTAAAAAGAAGTGTTATACAACAGTTCAAGAACATAAACCAAGAGCTATTTTCTCTAAACACACTAGGAAAGCTGATCAGTAAATCTCCACTTGCTATGCTTTCAGTATTTCTTGATGCTGCAAAAGAGGCTGATAAAAAAGACATAGGTTTTGTCTTGAGTGAATTAAGTCTTCTCCAAAGAAGAAAAGAGAGTACTAGAGATTTTAAAACACAGTTAGCGGATGTGGTTAATAAAATCAGAAAAGACAAAAACATTTATATAATGGTGGATAATCTTGATGTGTGCCGTCCTAAATTCGTTGTCGATTTTTTGGAATCTATAAAGTATATGCTTGATGTGGAGGGGCTGGTTTTCATTATTCCTGTAAGTAAAGATAAGAGTAATGTACAAAGAGCAATCAGCACAATACTTGGACTAAATTTTGACCTAAAATCTTTTACTGATCTCTCTTTACATTTGCCAAAACAACCGATAGAAAAATTTACAAAAGAACTATTTGAAAATATTAAATTACCGAAAAAGTCAAAAAATTTGATTGTAGATAGTTTTATATTTTATGCAGAAAGCCTGTCACTATCGTTAAAAACAATAGAATACTGCGTAAAAAAAATAAAGCTGTGTCTTCTGAATCACACAAGAGAAGAATTACCTGATCCGAATTTGTTTTCATTTTTGGTAATACTGCAATCGATAAATATTGATATATATGAGGAATTAGGTTTTTCATATCAAAGAGCATTGGAAAAAATTGAAAATGAATATAAATCTTTAGTTCTAAATGGTCAAGAAGAATGGGAAAAACTTAAAACCTCTCTAGAAACTGCTTTTGCAGAGAGGGAGTCAAAAATTAACAAAGCTATAAAGGATATACTATTTTGAAAAGATACCCTACCTTCACATATACAAAGATAGGGTAACATTTGATTAACGCCCTTTTACTATGTCATTACCTTGTTCAAACTTTCTGATTAATTCGCTTACATTGACATTAGATAATTTTTTACCTGCAGATTTGTCATTATGTGAAGCATCAGGTTTACGAAGGTCTTCCTTACTGTTACTCCTAGTAATATTACATCTAACAATGTTTGAATTATTAGACTTATCGCTTACATCTGAAATATTGCTTTTTTCACTACATGAAGACGAATTACTCGACATATTGCCTAAGCTAAAGAGCTTTTTACCTTGATAGATTGGATTCCAATCAAGTGGATTATAAGTTTTTTTGCTAGTCTCAACCTTTTGGTTATTTTGCTGTTTAGGAGAAAAACCAAGTTTTTCTCTTTCTTTCTTGCTTAGCGTTTTGAGAAATTTTACGGTTTCTAATTCATCAGTTGCTTGTACTTTATGTAAATCAAAGCTTTTTTGATGGTTATCCTGCTTAACATTTTCCATCATTTTATCTTTTATTGTTCTATCCTCATCATCAGAAGTGCTGCTACTAATATCACTGATACCACTATCCCCTGAATTGCGGCGTTGTTTGTTAGGAGTGCTATGAATGTTGTCTTCCATGAGTTTTTGCATTGTTGGGCCAAATGTTCTTCCAAGATTGCTACTCACTGTTTCATTACTATCATTTGCTTGAGAATGAGGTACATTTCGCTCAAAAATTGCTTTTATTCCAGCAAATTTAGCTTGGGAAGATTTCGGAGGAACAGGTGGGGCAACCATGCCTTTTGAGTTAATCTTTCCTTCATTTTGAGGAAAAATTTTGGATTATTTTTTTCTACTGTAGTATTCATTTTTTTACCTCTAAACCTATTAACTAATAAAAGTATAAACTTAGAGGTATTAATTTTGTAATAACAATGCTAATAGATTACCGCAGTTTCAATAAGCATCACCAGAGGATTCTCTATATAATGCTTAAAGGCATTTAAAAACTTTGCTCCGAGTGCCCCATCAACTGCTCTATGGTCAACAGAGAGCGTTACTGTCATTATTTCTGCTGTTTCTATTTTCTCATTCATAACAATTGGTTGTTTTTTAGATGCACCAACTGCCATAATGCAAGATTGCGGCGGATTGATTATAGCACTGAAGGCTTTTATACCAAACATCCCTAAGTTGGAGATAGTAAACCCTCCTCCTTGAAACTCTTCAGGTTTCAATTTTCCAGATCTTGCTCTGCTTACTAAATCTTTCACTTCTTTTGATATAGATAAAATACCCTTTTTATCAGCATTTTTTACTATAGGAGTAATTAGCCCATCTTCAAGTGCCACAGCGATTGAGATATCTACATTCGAGTATTTAAGTATTTTATTATCTATCCACGAAGAATTTATATCAGGAAATTTTTTCATGCTAAAAGCCACAGCTTTGATAATTAAGTCATTGATTGTTACTTTATTGTTTTCATCTGCTGAGTTAATCTCGTTTTTTAACGATATTAACTTATCAACCTGGCAGTCTACAGTTAAATAAAAATGTGGAACATTTTGTTTGGATTCAGTCAGGCGCTGTGCTATCACTTGGCGTATGTTGCTTACTTCAACTATCTCAGGACTTTCAGTATGTATACCACTGCCTAAAAACTCCAACACATCAGCCTTAATTATGCGACCGTATGGTCCTGTACCTTTTAATTGCTGCACATTAACCCCTTCATTTTGAGCTATTTTCTTAGCTAATGGGCTTATTTTTATTCTACCTTCTGTTGTCTTAGTATCTTCTTCTTTTCTAGATCCCAGTGTCAAGCACTGGGATGACATTGAGAGGTTGGATTCCAGCGTCACGCGCTGGAATGACACCGAAGAATGACTTATTGGCTTTCCGTTTAAATCTTGGTGTTCTGATTTTTGATTATCAACAGCACATTTTGTCACTTCCTTTTTAACTGCACTATTGATGGAAGTTGAGGTATAGTTGTTAAGTGCATTTTCATCCTCCCCTTCTTCCAGCATTAAAGCTATTGGTTGATTTACAGGCACGCCACTTGTTCCTTCTGTTACTAAAATTTTTGCTACAACTCCTTCATCTACAGATTCAAACTCCATTATGGCTTTATCAGTCTCTATCTCAGCAATTACGTCGCCTACTTCAACTTTGTCTTGTTCTTTTTTATGCCACTTTACAATTTTTCCTCCAGTTTTGCTCATTGTCGGTGAAAGAGCAGGCATTAATATTTCTATAGGCATTGATTTTGCATTTAAAGATCTATTCAATTTTTAATTTACTCTTTATCTTATGTCAACCTAATCGTGAATTATGATGAATAAGTCTGTTACACTATCCCTCACGTTATCCCAGTGCGTGACACTGGGATCTTGGTTCAGTACTATTATCCTATTGTTTTTATTATTTAGCCATAGCTTGTTTGCTAACAACTTTGTTTCAACCAAATCAAATAAGATCAACATGAGAACGGGGCCAGGGTTTCACTATCCTGTAAAATGGATATACACTTGCAAAAATCTGCCCCTGAAAGTGATAGAAGAGTTTGAGAGTTGGAAAAAGGTCTGCGATATAGATGAAGACTGCGGATGGATAAAAGGCAATCTTCTTAGTGATAAGCGCTACGCGATTGTAAAAGAAGATACTTATGGATATCAAAAACAGAGTGTAGACAGCAAGATTACTATAAAAATAGACAAATTTGTTGTAATGAAAATAGAAAAGTGTAACGAAGAGTGGTGTTTTCTTTCTACCCCAAAACGCAAAGCATGGGTACAAAAAAAACATATATATGGGGTTGATTAGGTTGACAAAAGATCTGAATTAACACTAGTTTCTAGGCCTTCTGTAGCATGCTCTTCATGTGAAGCAGAGGATGGCACTGACTTCTTCATGCTCTGGAGACTGTACAGGGCTATCACAGAAACTCCTTAACATCTCCTCAGCGGATGAATCTAAAATTTGTACAATAGACTTTTCACTTTGTTCTCTTAGCGATTGATCCACTCTAGAAATCAACTCAGAAAACTCGCTACCTGATTTTTCAGCTTCACTTTTTATTTTACTTTCTATGCTTGCAATATTACCTTGTTCAATTTCTTCTTTTGTTATGTTGAACGAATTTGCAGCATCTTGATATCCAATCTTGCAATTTCCACAACCAATTATGCAAAAAGCAATGGAATTAGATATTTCGCTTGCAGCCCACTTATGTATAGCGTAAGCCAAATAATTGTCATGGTATTTAATGCTAAATTGTTGTTCTATTAGCTCAGAAATTTTATTCTTTAGAGACATAAAGTACCCTCCTTACATTCGTTATACCTTTTTGTTAAGATACAGCAATTACACCATTTACTACATGCTTTACTTTAATTAATTATTAAAACGAGAGCATAATTTTCAGAGTTATATCTTTTTACCTTAACAATTCTTTTTTGAGTTCCTCTTCAATCATCTTAGTTAAACTCGTGTCAAACTCACTCCTCGAAAAATCCCTAACCTCCCCGGGATCATATCGATTTCCTATCATTTTTTCAATAGCATCATTTATTATGTTTATGTCAAATCCCTTTATAATAGTCGTTACCTTCACCTGCCCTGCAGAGCCTTTACCATAAATTCTTTTGCTTTTATCAATGCAACCACCTGCACCAGGTTTACTGCTTCCAAAACCCTTGCTACACTTTACTGTTTCATGCTTGATTTCACCATTTTCTATATATATTATTTTATTATCTTCAGTAACCCGCAATCCTGTTGTTGTGGTTTTTTCTTTTAATTTTACACTATCATCAATTATTGGTTCGGTATAATCCTTATACTCATATATTTTATAGATGCCTCCGCCTCCCATAGTGATTAAATCCTTGCACTCTTGTTTACCTAAACGACACTTTCTTATAAAAATAGGACCCCCATCCTTATCTGTATATTCCTTTTCCCTGTTACCTCCTCCCTGTTCAACTTTAATGTTAATTATAGGATAATCAAGATCAATTTCCAATTCAGCTTTAATATAATCTCCTGGCATTCCTACTCTACTTTCAGTGGAATTAGGTGTGTAAGTGTAAGGTGTATCTTTTATGTGACCTGCTTCACCACATCCCCACACTTCTATTTCAACACGGCTAGATGTTATTTGTGAGCCATCCACATCATAATCTCCACTTCCAAAAACATGGGACTTTTCGCTCTTTTTTTCCGGTTCTTGTTTCTCTTTTTCCAGTTGTTTCTCGATTATCTCTTTTAACTTCTCTTTGAGACCTTCTAAATCGAACCTACACAATTTATCAGCGTAAAAGACCTCCGTTCTGTTTGCTTTAATTGGTGCTTCTTGTTGTGTGACAACGCCATTTGTATTTTGTGAAATCTTTGTATAAAAAGGTTGAGTGTTTTCTTTGTCTACATATCGTGTTGAACGGCTGCATGTTCCAGTAAAGCAGATACAACCATCATCACCTTGATTACATTTTTCTCTATGCTCTACATCCGTCAATTTGTATAGTACTTTCAGTCCTTTACTAGATTTAAATGTATCGTCTATCTCATCATTTCTTTTTACACAGTAACTGCATTCTCTCTTCTTCTGCTCATTTTCATCAGGGAAGAAAACATACCCTTGTTTATTGAATATTATTTTATCTAACTCACTCTGATCTCTGTTTAAGAGATCGGCTCTTTTATTTTCCTTGCTTGGAAGATAATAGAACTGATTTGATTCCTTGGAGTAAACAGCATTGTATTTAGTATATCTTGTTCCCATTAATTTTAGTGGTATTATTTTATTTTCTCTTTTAAGAACAAACTCCTCTGGTTCTGGCTGCCATCCAGAAAGACAAAGCATTTTACTGTTAGAATTTCCTTTATACTTTACTTCTATTTCCGGCTGCCCAGAGTTATTAAATTCACATTGAATAGATTTGTCTTTTAACTTTTTCTCAAAATCATTAAAACTATAAAAACTTCCGCCTTTAGAACATTTAATTTGCACATCAGGAACATAGCCATATTCTTTCAGAACTTTAAATTGTTGCGGATTACTTTCTAATATACCTTCTATAATATTATCAATATTACTATCAGTTGTTTTTGCTACTATTGCTGGTTTTACTACTTTTAAAGATAGGGGGCCAATGTTTATAGGATGGTTGAGGTCAGTATTAACATTAAAAGTACAGGAACCATTACTATAGGTTCCATGTGCTTTAGCACAAGTGCTCTCACTCATCTTCATTTCTACTTTCAATGTATTTTTATTTACTATCTCCACTATCTCAGGTTCTGGAGCAGGTGGTGCAGGAAAACAGCGGACGAACTGTGGATTTTGTTCATTTATACTTTGAGTTCCAAGGTATTCAGCACAGAGCTGGCCCTTTTTTCTATAGGTTTTGAAGTAATAGTGAGTATCCTTATCTGTAACAGTATATGAGTGATTTGGAATGTTCTCATTATTTGAAACAACGTGTGGAAAACCTAACTCTTTTCTTTCCTCCAGTCCGCTAATTATCACCCCAACTCTTGGATCGAAGTAATCATTATCTTCATTTGTTATAGGAACAATTCTAACTTGTGGAGGTGACATCGCAAGTTGTTCACAGAATGGAGGGGGGCTAGGTGCAAGTGGCACAGGAGCACATTTTACTGCCGTTTGGTAGCAGGTATCACAGACTTTTTCCATCTCCCCAGGACGGAAAATATTCTCACCCGAAAATACTCTAGAATCCCATGAAGAAATTCCTGACATACAAGCCCATTTTTGACTGCAAGCACATATTTTAGGAGAGTTAGCGAATCTTCTTTTTTCCTCATCAGTAACACCGTCTGCCCATTCCCATTTAAGACCCCGAGCAATTTCTCCTCCAGCTTTTGTTTTATCTCCTTCCCAGTCGATAAAAGCTGCAGCAGAAACTCCAGCTCCTGTACCTTGCGTTCCATATATCTGGCGGCAGGATTCCCCACTTTGTAAGTCATAACAATAACTTTGTCCATCATAAGCACATACTCTAATTTTGGGATTAAAGTAACCATCAACTCCTTGATCTTTTATTGCTTGCACCTTAATTTCCTTTACCCAATCTCCACCAACTATTGCTTCCAACCAAGTATTACTTTCTACAAATGTTGGACAATCAGCATATCCTTGATACGAAAGACCAAGTATCAAAAAAAATATCAATAAGAAATTAAGCCTTACACTTCTCATAAAATACCGGTAACCACTCATTAACTTCTTCTCCTTTTTCCTTTATTGCCTCGTACATATACTTTATCGTCTCTTTGTTAGCTGAAAGTACATGTATTTCTTGCATATTCTTTAAATCTAAATTTAAAGTTACTAATCCTTTATACTGTTTTATCAAAAATAAACCTTCCTGCGTTGGCGTCTGCAGAATTATATTCAGCTCCTCTTTTGATAAAGAAAATGCTTTCATGTATAATCTATTTGCATTGACGTTCGGCATCAAGATTCTTGTATCAACATGTTTATCTAAATATTGAGTAAATTTGCTAGCAAATGCGAGATTTAAATTTTCAGTACTTAGGATTACTACAACATTTAGTTCCGTCATTCTTTGCATCCAGTTATCAAACTCTTTCTCTGTAGGAAAAATATTACTTATCTCCCATGCTTCATCCAAAACAAGTATTGCAGGCGAGCCATCACATTTTGCCTCAAAAGAATATAAAAAATAGTAAAGTATCACGGACATACATTCCTTTTGTTTTGTAAGGTTTGCGGTGTTGAGAGATATAATTTTTGTTTCCCAGTCAATATCTGATTCATTACCATCTTGAAATAAGTAAGCAAAGTCACCATCGTCACACCATCTACTTATCTTACCCCCAAGGAGCAAGAGCACCTCAGAAATTTGTGAAATAGAACGTGATTCCTTGGGTATAGCAAATATAGAATCCACAATTTTTCTTATCTTTTCTTCTACGTCCACCAAGCTCGTATCGGCTACCATTCTTCTGATCAGTTCAACCAACATATTGCGATTGGAAGCACTATCTTCAATGTTTAGTGGATTAAATTTTAGGCTTTTGTCCTTATATTTTGGATCGATTATGTAATATTTACCACTCACTGCTTTAGTAAAAATTATTGATTTTCCAGTGTTATCCAATATGACAATTCTTGGGTTAAACTTTCTTGATTCTGATAATAGAAAATTAATGAGTGAAGTTCTGCCTGAATTTGGAGCTCCGAGTATCGTAGTATGGCCATTATTTCTTTTTCCATGAAAATTAAAGAAGTAAGGATTTCCTTTTTTTGAGAAAAAAATCATTACCGCTTCTTTCCACCTTCTTCCTTTTAATGTACCTGACGTAAAATCGTGCAGCATAGCAAAGCTGCAAGCGTATTTTGTTAAGATATTTTTCGGTTGCGTAATAAAAGCAAAATTGCCTGGAAGTTGTGCCCAAAAATGACTTTCCATATGTAAATCAGTTCTAAACATCATGAAGCCAACTAATGACATTATAGAAGATAAATCACTAATACTTTCAGCTAACTTATTCCTATCATCTGCAAATATTGTAAAAATAATTTTCTGTTGGCAGAAGTCTATACTAGAGGTCTTTTCAAGCTCTATTATTTCTTCAATTCCTGAGCTTTTAAGTAAGGTATTATCCTCACTAATTTGCAGCATGTTGATTTGTTTTTTAAATTCTTTTATTGCTTTGTTATTACTAGTAAATATCATTATTTCTGTAATGATAAATTCAGATTCAAGCTGCAAGCATCTATCTATATTACCTAAAGAGATTTCCCGGTATTCTTTTATGCTGAAAATAGAGCCAAATTTCTGTTGATTTTCAAATATTGTTTGAAACGTATTGAAACCAAAAGCTATTTTAAAATTTCTAATATATTGCGACAGGTCCCTTTCATGTATTGGATAATCTTTGTGCGTTAATGTAACAATATAGTGGAGAAATTCTATCATTTCAGAATATATTTTACCTTCACTAAACCTTAGACTCAGTTTTTTAGCTCCAAAAGGTCCTAAATCATTTTGAATTACGTCAGTTATCTTTTGCAACTCCTGATGGCTTTCTTGTAAAGACAACTTATGCTTATTCTTTATTCTATTGAAAAAAAACGAATTATTAGTATGCTTGCCAAAATCGCTAAACAATATTACAATGTATAGTTCATTTATATACTGTAATTTACTATCAGTTAGTTTATTAAACCACGTTGAATGTAGGTTGTCAGAGAAGTCTTCAGTTTTATTCCATTTCAAGCTCAGTTTATTGCGCTTTCTAACGGTATGAATCCAAACGGTAAAACACAGGCTATTAATATTTTTTGATATGCTTTTTCTAATTTCAGTTCTGAGGTCGCTGTAGTTATCAACAGAAGAATAATCTTCTAACTTGATTATTTTTAACAATTCTCCCTGTTTTGTTAGTATGGTTTCTTCATCGTAATGACAAGCATAAGGAACAAAATCTAAATCAATGCTTTCTAGTAATGCTAAGTTGTTCTTTTTTTTAAGCTTAGAGTTAACTGTTGGTACTTTTAACTGCATATGCGTATTCAATAAAGATAATTAAAAAAGATAAAAATACTATCTTAATTTTTATCTTTTTTTTCGCTATCGGATTGTAATTTTATATCTTTTGCAAAGTTAAATTTTTCTTTTAAGTAGTCTGTTGCCTTTTCTGTACTACCGAACATCAGGACCAGTACACCAAACATTATCATAAAAAAGATTAGACCTCTGAACACTACTGCAAGTATCACTGCAGCTATACACAACCCTATGATTGTTGAAGGACTCATATTTTCTACAGTATCTTTAACTGAAAATGAAGAAATAAAATTTTTTACCGTTTCTTGTATACCCTTTAATTCATCACTCGCCGAACTTGCTTCGCTAGAATATGATGCAAAAATGAAACTTAATAAGGCTATAAAAACCAAAACTTTATTCAATTGAATGCGCATCAACTAAACACCTTTTAAACATTCCTCAAATATAACAACTTTTATATCAATAGGCAAGAACTGAATTCACTTATCCACTACAAGTAACACATATTTAATTTTTACCGCTGTGAACATGCTGTAAGCTCTTATCATCAACAAGAGGACTCACATTAATGGATGTTAATTTACTTGATAGGAAGTTTGAATGCAATTCAGCTACTGCTGCTATAGCAAGCACTGCAACCATAGCAAGTAGTCCTGCTCCTATCAATCCTGATGTCATTGCTCCTGCAACAATGCACCCTATTGTGGAGAGAGCACAACCTGCTACAAGTGCAACGTGAAGATTTCTGTTATTGGGTTGGTTTTTAAGTAGGATATCTTTCTTAACTTGATCTGGATTTGCTTGACCATCTGAGTTTTCATTTTCTTGCATTTTTGGCTCTTTTTTTACAGTCTGCTCTGGCTGCACTTGAGTCTCGTTTTCTTTTGGGGATTCCAAATTTGATTCTAATAACTCAGTTTTTTCTCCACCCTCTGGTTGTAAGCCATTATCTCCTTCAACAGAGCTCAATGTTGAGTTTAAACTTTCCTCAGATGAAGTGCTTGTTACTAAAGTTAAACTGCTCCTTCTGCTACTTACTGGTGATTTCAAACTTCCTTTACTCGTTCTAGGTGAGTCTATTCCACTATCTGAGTCATTGCCACTACTGAGTTTAGAAGTTTTCTTCTCCTCTATTTCTTTCACAACCTTGCTATATTTTTCAAACACTTCCTCTGCAACATCTGAATTACTAAGTATTTTATTATCACCACTTTTTTTCTCAGCTACATTCAAGGGTGTTTCTTGTGTGTTGTTTTGCTCTTCAATATGTTTTAGCTGCATTTGATCTTCAATATTTTCTTCAACAGCATTTGGTATTGAGCTTACACTGCTGCTCCTGTTAGTAATATCCAAAATTGTTTTTACTATTTTTCCTCTTATTGTTTGTGGTCTTTGTGATTGTTCTCTTTCATTGTTAAATACTGTAGGTACAGCTAGTTCTTCTGATTTTATTACTTCATCTTTCAATGCAGGAAGAAAGTTTTCGATATAATACTTATAATGTTTTTGATATTCCTCTTGTTTTTCTGGTGATTTTTCTAATTGTTCTCTCAGCGATTTTTCTAATTCAGTTAATACCTCAGGACTAGCTCCTTCCTTGAACAACTCTATGCATTTTTTGATAGTTCCATCTCCCTTTTGTGGGCTTCCATATTTATGATTTTCTTTTGTTACCTTTTTGTATATAGTGTCGTGCAATTGTTGGTTAATATCTTTTTTAGAACTTAGCATAGACTCCTCCATACATAACAAAATGTATAGATACCTCTTTAGCGTTAATTTTACATTAAAACTGGGCAATTATGCCATATTATAAATAATTGCGGCAACTTGCTTATTGGAAGGTCGCTTAACTATTTGCTTTCTGGGCTTTCTACTTCTACAGATTTGCTATTAATATGATTCTTTGCTTGTTGAACTAACATATTCACTACTTCTTTTACAGGCTTTTCCCTATCAACCATGCCAACACTTTGGCCAGCCATTAGAGATCCTGTTTCAACATCTCCATCAATTACTGCTCTTCTTAAAGCTCCAGCCCAGAATTTTTCTATTTCAAGCTGCCCATCTTCTTTTGAGATCTGGCCCTTTTGGTATTCATCAATAACTTCTTTTTGACGCTTCATGAAGTCATCACTTGCTTTGTTGGCTATAGCTCTTACAGGAATTACAGGAAAATCAGCACTTATCTGTACAGAAGGTATTGCATTACGTGCGGCCGATTTAATAAACACTTCCTTAAAATTTTTGTGGGCAATTGACTCATTAGTGCAGACAAATAATGTGCCTATTTGACAGCCACTTGCTCCCATTTCTAAGTAATTAACTATCACTTCGCCTCTGCCTATTCCACCTGCAACAAACACTGGTATTTGTTCATTTTTAAAATGAGGCAATATCTCTTGTGCAAGAACAGAAGTGCTCACTGGACCTATATGCCCACCTGCTTCCATTCCTTCTATTATTAATGCATCTACTCCCATTTTTACTAACCTTTTCGCAAGGCTTAATGCTGGTGCAAAGCACATAACTTTAATGCCTGCACCCTTGATTTTTTCTATATTGGGCTTTGTTGGCAGTCCACCGGCAAGCACTATATGGCTCACTTTCGTTTCAATACACACATCTATCAACTCACTCAACTTTGGGTGCATAGTAATTAGGTTTACACCAAATGGCTTGTTAGTTAATTTTTGTGTCTCTATGATTTCTTTTTCCAGTAAGTCTGGGAACATTGCACCACATGCAATCACACCAAAACCACCAGCGTTTGAGATTGCTGAGACCAAGTTTCTCTCTGAAACCCAGCTCATAGCACCACCCATTATAGCAAACTCACTGCCAAGAAAATCTGTTCCTTTTTTCCAGAGGCTACTTAACATATAACCTATATCATACGTTTAAAAATGTTTTGCTTATCTATAAATGTGTGCTTCAAAGCGCCAAGTATATGTAAGATTATAAAGAGTACCATAAAATATGCAAGCATCGAATGTAGCTCGTTAGCCGTGTTAGCTAGATCTTTGTTTTGATTAATCAACAAAGGGATATGGAAAAAATATTTGATCTGTTTGCCAGAAGCAGAAGACATGACATAGCCAGATAGTGGCATTAGCATCATTAAAGAATACAAACCAAAGTGCACTGCTTTACTTATATTGATTACAAACCGAGAAAAATTTGCTGGAAGTGGTGGAACATAAGTAAAGACGCGAAAAAATATGCGTACTATGATTAATCCAAGAATAGTGATACCGCAAGCCTTATGAATAGCGTATATGTTGAACTTAATTTCATTGCTAAGTGGTAAGCTTTTCATATAAAGTCCAGAGCAAAGCATACCGATAATAAAAACAGCCATCAACCAATGGATAACTCTTAAACCTAGGCTATATTTATTGTCTTCCATTTTGATTACTCTAAAGTAGCATTTATATAATAGAAAAACTATTTTTCAATCAAAATTATTAAAGCAATTTAGATTTACCAACAATGTAGCTATACAAATTCGACCCAGCCGGAAGTCAAGGGCACCTAAATCAAGAAACGGATTAAACGAAAAACTTACTTGACACCCTTCGCCAGCGCCCTTATCATGAAACTGAAGCTATTGTATTTGCTTTCGCCAATCTGCAGATTAAAAGGTAAGGATTACTTAATGTATCGGCGTCTTATGTTCAATTTTTTGCAGTATATAGATACTGTATGTCTTTACAAAACTTCATCTACATCTAGATTTTTATCTAAATAAGCTGAACGCGCTTATAAAGCGTTACAAGACATCAAAAAATGCCAATACTCGACAGAGATAGTAAAAGACTAGCTAACTCGGGGATTCTTTGTCTTTTTTCCTGCTTAGTAAATTTCTTAAACATTTGCAGCGTAAGTTAGTTGCAATTAAAAGCAGCTAAATCTTGCTTGTCAAGCGTTTAAAACATAAAAAACGCCAATATTTTAAAGCGGATAATAACCCCAGGGCTTCTTTTGCCTTTTTTTTCGTTTGGTAAATTTCTTAATGTTTATGGCTAAACGACAACCGTCATCCCGCTACGTGTTAGCGGGATCTATGTTAAGGTATAGTAGGGGATCTATGTTAAGAGATACCGCGAATGAATCGCGGTATGACGGTGTAGATGATGGTTAAGTAATTCGTCATCCCGCTGCTTGTTAGCGGGATCTCTTGTTAGCGCCGCGGCAGAATGACGGTTCGTAGCGGTATGACGGTTAAGCAATTTGTCATCCCACTACGTGTTAGCGGGATCTCTTGTTAGCGCCGCGGCGGTATGACGGTTCGTGGCGGTGACGATAAGGTTCCAGTGTCAAGCGTTTGGCATGCAAATTTCCTTAAACGTTCGTAAGCTTAAAACTTTACTTTAGATCAAACTGCTGTATAGTGACTTTATAGCTTTAGTTTTACAATGAGTATACCTAGTATAGAAAATTGTGATCTTCACAATAAAGCCGTCTTACTCAGAGTTGACTTCAATGTTCCTATAAAAGATGGAGAAATTCGTGACGTCACTCGTATTTTGAGAGCATTGCCTACTATTCAGTATTTAGTGAATGCGAGTGCAAAGATTATTATTATATCACATTTTGGACGCCCAAAGGCCAGAGACAATAATCTGTCGCTAAAAAATGTAATTGACACTTTATCGCAGTTACTAAATAAAAAAGTGAAATTCATTGACGATTGCTTTGGTGAAAAAGTACAAAGAGCAGTAAGTGTTATGGATGCAGGAGATATAATATTACTAGAGAATCTAAGATTTTATAAAGAGGAAGAGCAAAGTGACTCAAATTTTGCCAAACAACTAGCATCTCTAGCGGATATATATGTAAATGATGCATTTTCTTGCTCTCACAGAGCTCACGCTTCTATTTCACGCATTACAGAATTTTTACCTTCTTATGCGGGATTTTGCTTGCAAGATGAGCTAAAGTATCTTGAAAAAGCTGTATCATTTAAAGCTAAACCTATTACTGCGATAGTTGGGGGAGCTAAAATATCAACTAAAATAAAAGTGCTTATGAAGCTAACAGAAAAGGTTGATTACCTAGTTCTAGGTGGTGCAATAGCCAATAATTTTTTGTCATTTAGCAAAGTAAATATAGGGAAATCTTTCTTTCAAAATGGTGTTGACGACCTTCTACATAATATTGTTGAAACAGCAAATAAAAACAATTGCAAAATAGTTGTGCCAGAAGACGTTCTGGTTGCAGTAAACTCTGATTACAGCACTAGTATTTCAAGAAGAACTGAGTCCATTTTGGACGGTGATATAATTTTGGATATCGGACCACAAACTTTGAGTACAATAAGCAGTATAATAGCAAGCAGTAAGACTCTGCTGTGGAATGGACCTATTGGTGTTTTTGAACATTCAGCTTTTGCAAGTGGTACAATAGGGGTAATGAAAATCGTAAGTGACTTAACGCACAAAGGAAAGTTAACCAGCATAATAGGGGGAGGCGATAGTCTATCTGCAATAAGCGCTGCAGGCCTTACCGATAAGGATTTTACATATGTTTCCACTGGTGGAGGAGCATTTTTAGATTGGTTAAGTGGCGATGAAATGCCGGGAGTTGCTGCTCTGCAAAAACGATTAGATTAAAACTTTTTTAAATTATTTCTTATAGGCTAGCTTTTTTGTGAACGTGATTATGTCGAAGACAGTTAAACTAATTTTGTGTTTAATAATACCAATAATAGGATTTATTTTTTATATTAAGGATCATTATTTTCACACCGGCTATGTAGAAGAAAATGTTGAAGTCAATTTTGAACCATTTTTCAGTTCACAACCAGCCACCGTTTCAGAATTAACTGACTTCGATAGAGGAGTGTTGAAAGTTTGTGGAGATTGGGGAGCACATCCAGATAAAGAAGATTTCAAAATTTTACTTAGTTGTCCGCAGCATCAAGAAGTAGTGAAAGGAATATATAAGTGATTACGCCAGATGCGGATTTGGAGTTACTTAAAGATGAACTGGCTAACATTTGGTTTACAAATAGTGAAAGTGAAAAAGAAACTATAGGGTTTGGACATATTTTTTGTGGTGAGCCAAACGATAAACTAGGTGGTATGCATTTTGTAGGTAGATATGTTGAAGCTCAAAAAGATAAATGGGCAGGTGCAATTTGGAATGATAAGTCCCTATGCAATAAATCAGATATTAAGCCGCCAGTTTATACATTTGGAATGAAATATTTAGGTAAGGATGGGGAAGTGAAAGTTAAATGCCCAAATGGATACGCATATAACCTTCATGCCGATAATTTCTGCAACTAAGGCGTTTAAGGAATTAGGAAAAGATGGAATGTGTCTATATGAAATGGAAGATGACGATTATCAATCAGTGTTTGTAAGAAAGAATGATGCTATACTCACGTTCTATCCTGACTTAACACCAAAATGTGATGATAAGAGTACTTATTGTAGTTGCGGTAAATCTTAATTTCAAAACCAATAGGGTAAACAAATGATAAAAATGCTATAGGGTGTAGCAAATCCAAATGAGTTAAAATTTTGATTAAAGGGTTTTGTGAATAATAATGAAGAAGGGCATTATTCGTCTAATAAAAGCAATTCAATACTCTTGTGAAGGAATAAAATCAGCTTTTATATCAGAAATTGCGTTCAGACAGGAGTTACTGCTTTTTATAGTATGTGTCTCAATTTGTTTGTTTTGGATGTAAGTAATCTAGAACGTGCAGTAATGATAAGCAGCCTATTCCTGGTGTTAATTGTGGAAATTGTTAACACTGCTTTTGAAACGACAATTGAGCGTATTTCCAGTGAACAACACATACTTTCAAAAAAGGTGAAAGATCTAGGTAGTGCAGCAGTTTTTCTTTCATTAATTAACTTCCTGATAACATGGATGATAATATTGATAGGTTAATACGAATGTTATTAAGATATGTTGTCAAACTCACCAATTAAAGTTTTTATATCTTGCGGTAAATCAGAGACAAATTCCATGTATCCCTTACTTTTGGGGTGATATAAGCCCAGTGTATAAGCATGTAGTGCTTGTCTATTGAAATTACGAATAAAACTAGAGTTTTTAGCATATTTTGTGCTTTTACTACTATTTTTTCCATAAACTTGATCACCAACTATGGAATGTCCTATGTGGCTCATGTGGACTCGAATTTGGTGTGTTCTGCCTGTCTCTAAAGTGCATTTAACGAGGCTTACTTGTCCTATAACTTTTTGCACTAAATAGTGAGTGATTGCTAATTTGCCTGTGATTTTTGTTACACACATCATTTCTTTATTACCGCGTTTGGGAGCAATGTTAGTTTTTATCGTGCCTTGCTGAGAAGATAATGTTCCCCAAACTACTGCTAAGTATTCCCGCTTTATTTTGCGATTCGATAACAATTCAGACAAAAAACTATGGGCTGCTTCATTTTTTGCAATTACCATTAGCCCACTAGTATCTTTATCGAGTCTATGAACAATTCCTGGTCTTACATTAAGGTGAGCGATAACTGCGTTCAAAAGCGTATCATTGTTTGTCCCAGCACCTGGGTGCACTGTTAATCCACTTTGTTTACTCAGAACTATAATATCCTCATCTTCATAGACGATATCAAGTTTTATGTCATAATTAGGCTCAATTGATGTGGATATGTCAGGTTGAACGAGATGTACTATATACTCTTCACCTGGTTTTACTATGTGATCATTATTAATTATCGGTATGCCAAGTAATTTCACCTGCTCATTTTGTATCAATCTTTGAGCTTTACTGCGTGATATGTTGCATTTTTCAGCTATATAGGTGTCTAACCTTAATTTCTCTTTATCATTATTAACACTTAAGGTTATTATTGAGTGATCTATAGTGATTTACCCCGCGCCATTTCCCATGCTGCTTGAACATTTGGGTCTGTAAACATTGTTGCACTAGACTCAATTTGCAGATCACCTTGTTTTTTAATATGGCAAATTGTTTGAGAGCCATCTTTCCAGTAGATTGTAACTTTATTATCAAAATCTCGTAATGTTGCCTCAACCTTTTTTTCTTTATTATCTTTTTCTTCCAGCTTAATAGATTCTAATAAATAATATAGAAAGTCACTTGGTTTGCCGTTGATTTTTTCTTTCCATTCATCTGTTTTTTCTTGTTCAGATTTTTTTTGCTCTAACTTTTCCTTCTTTTGCTGCAGCTTATTTTGTTCTGCTTCCAGCTCTAACTTTCTAACTGTGTCACGTAGTTCTTTGACTTTATTTTCTAATACTAATAATTTATTAGTATTATTTCCATTGTTAGCTTCTAAATCAGGCGTACTTGGTTGAGCTTGCTTCTTTTTTATTTCTTCTAATTCATTCCTTACTACGTTTAATTGCTTCTTCAATTCCGTTTTTTCCTTTTCTGTATCCTCTTTTAACTTTTTTAGCATGCTAAGGAACTCGTTATTATTAGACTGCGTAGTTGATTGAAGCCAGCCTACAAAGCGGCTTGGTTCAAATCGTTCAATTTTACTTCAGCAATTTTAATAGCATTCTCTAACCTAGAAAAAGTACCTTCAATATCTAGTGAATGTGCTTTTTTTGTCAATTCTTTAGTGTTATTTAAAACTTCTGAAATTTCTGCATGTAGCCAATCTAAATCTTTTTTGATGTCTTCTCTGATTTTTTTTAGGTGATCAAGCGTTTCTTTAATGTTAATATTTGCAGGCTTTAAAAGACTATTATCAAGTAAATCGCAAGCTTTTTTAAGGTTACTGTCAAATGAGTTGCAAAGCGGACTAAGTAGTTTTTTCATTAGAGATATTAGTTCATTTTCCCTTTTACCAAGCTTATTTTCTACTACTGATACAATCATGCCCTTTCCAGACCAGTATGGAAATAGAAGACCTAAAGAACTGTGTTTTCTAATAGTATGATTTTCATGATCCACGCTATTACTTATTAGATTGCTAAGTGTTGATATGATGCATAAAAGAATAGCGACTAATAAAGCTATTAATATTATTGGAGCATTAATGGATTGTGATATTGCTGAAACTACTATAATAGTACCAAATACATATGATCCAGTAAACAAGAGAATCCTATTTCTATTTTCTGCTTCTATATCTTCTAGTATTTCTCTCTGCGTCTTAGAAATTGGTAAAACTATTGAAAGCTTTTCCCCCTTTTTATCTAAATTTGTTACAATTTCAATTTTTTCGGCTTCTTGAACAATCTGGCTGTACTGTTCATCAACTTGATAGTTTCCTACTTTTTTATCTATCTCATTCTCTTTTATTTTTTGTGTATTTATAAAGTTTATAACAGCAGTAAATAAGAGAACTATAAGAGGAATAAAGGCAAGAGGTGCTGGCGTGAACGCAAACCCAGCAATACTTACTGTAACAGGCTGAATAGAAAAGGCAGTAAATGCTATAAGAGTAGCAATGGTACTTGCTATCGATATAGTACCAGAATACTTTCTTATAGAGCTCAAAATTCTACTGGGCTGGTCAGAAAGTTTTCTAAATCCTAAAAAATCAAAATAGTCTTTGAAAGGATCTTGAGTGTCTGTAACCATAACATTTTTCTAGTTTAAACTTATTTAGGTATACATTAACCAAACCTTAAAATCAAGTTTCTTAATTTTTCAACATGTGCCAAGGCCTATTGGAGCGCACTGTATTAATCTTTACGTAACGATTTGTTAACCAAACAGAATGTGTGCCATACGTTTCTAGATCAGCATGTTTAATAATTTTAGCGTTGCAAGCTGAATAGTCAAACTCACTTAATTGAATTGTTAAATCAACTTTATCACAATTTTCTGAAATATCTTCTTTTTTATAAGCTAGCAGCACTAATTTATTATTTCCTTTATTATATATGCAGCCATACTTTAGTCTTTTATCTGGATTGCTATATTTTGTATGATTCAAAATTTGGTTCTGTCCGTTTTGCTTTGCCCACGTTTTGATAACAAAATTTCTGCTTTTTCTAGTGAGAGAATATAGTAAGTTATCACTCTCCTTTGCAGCAACATTATCAGCATTTATTAGGATGTCGGGGGTTTTATATGCAGCGCTAAAGCAAATACCTAGTACAATAAAAAAATCCCAAAAAACGCCAATTTCTTTCCCACAAGCACAGCCACAATAACCCAAATGTTATTATAATAATTGATGAGGCAGGAAAAGTACGAATGGGAATAACCAAATACTGAAGACTAGCGATAGCGTTTGTTATATACAAAATGCTGTCAATTGGGCGCTCTATAAGTGGCGCTATAATCCACTCAATACCCAAAGGAATCAAAAAAACATAGATTATTCCAAGTGGAATAATAATTAATGTAACTATCGGTATAGCAACTAAATTTGTGATAATGCCACTAATTGAAAAATAATTAAAATTATATATCGTATACGGAACAGTTGCTAAACTTGCTATTACTCAGCTGATCATTATCGACACAAAATATTTCATTATTTTTATTTGAATAATTTGTTGGCATTGATCTGATAACTGGCAACCAGTGCCAAAACAGCAGAAAATGACATCTGAAAGCCAGGCTTTAAAATTGCTTCTGGTTCTACTGAGAGTATCACTGAAGCAGCAAACGCAATTGCTATTAACCCTCGATATTTTCTCTCTATCATTATTGCAACGAGTACTAAAATCACCATGATGTAGGCACGCTGAGCAGAAATTTGCATACCGGTAATCAACAAATAAAACGTGGTTGGCAAGATAGTAAGGAATGCAGATATTTTCTTGGTGTTATACTTAAGAGTCAAAGTTTCAGATATTGCGAATAAATTACGAAACACTACAAAAAACAGACCAGCAACGAATGATAAATGCAAACCAGATATGGCAAACAAATGTGCTATACCTGAATCTCGTATCGCGTCCATAGTTTTTTGATCTATGCCATCTTTTTTACCGATCAGTAATGCAGAGATTATATCCGCATGTGGTTTCTTGATATTTTGCTGCAGGTTTTCATAAATGTATTGACGGAAAGATTCTATATATTCTTGAAATTTCCTTGCTTCAGCCTTTTTGTGCAGGGCTATTTTGCTTGTTGCAAAGCCTGTTGCACTTATTTTCTGGTAATATGCTATTCTTGCAAAATCGTATGCATACTCCGAGGGCGCAATCTTTAGAGGGAAGAGTTTTGCTGATAATTTTACTTGATCGCCTATTTTAATGCCTTTTTCCACTTTGGTTCTAACTGATATTCTGATGTTATCTAGAGCTCTATCCGGTGTCATTCCAGCGCGTGACGCTGGAATCCATATCTTTTTTTTCTGGATCCCAGTATCAAGTACTGGGATGACAAAAGGGGGCGCTGGGATGACAGGAGAGGATTTTGAGATAGTAGGGGATTTTTCAACAGAAAGCAGAAATTGTTTATATGAGCCCCTGTCGTTAATATCCTTCACTGTGGCAACGATATCTTTTACATATCTCTCTTTATCAAGAATTTGAGTATCAACTAAAGCTGTTCTTAATTTACTAGCTGTAAATCCTATGAGCACTGCAATTAAAGCGATACACAATATCGCGTACCTTTTATACAATATTGCAATCAAAATTAGTGTGGGTAAAAGCAAAAGAAAAATAGATATGCAGCTTGGTTCAAAACTTAGGGAAAAATAGGTTAGAATTCCTACACACTGAAAAACAGGAAACCACAGTATCAAGTTATATTGTTCATTGCGCAGATTGTTACGTATATAACTAACTATTATGTCAAGAAAAGTTAATAAGTGTGTCGATATTTGCATGTGGTGAAATTTTATTTTTCTTTTTTCATTATTTGTATATATAATAACTAAATAAGCAACGACGCGGGATGGAGCAGCTCGGTAGCTCGTCAGGCTCATAACCTGAAGGTCGTAGGTTCAAATCCTACTCCCGCAACCATTTTTAAGGATATAGTTGTTCCACTTTCCAATCGCTTCCCTCAACAAGAGTGTATCTAAATCTAATATGCTTCCTATATTCACCTTCTTGCCAAAATTCAATTACTTTTGGGATTACGCAAAATCCCACCCAAAAATCAGGACGAGGGACCTTTTGATCATAAAATTCTTTATTCTTCAATTCAATAGCTTGCTCAAAATCTTGCCAATCTTTCAGAATGCTCGATTGTTTTGAGCACCATGCGCTAATTTGACTATCACGTGCTCGAGAAGAGAAGTATTTGTCAGTTCTTTCATCGTTTAGAAGTTTAACCTCTCCTTCAATTCTTACCTGCCTAGAAAATTCTATCCAGTGAAACACTAACGCAGCTTTGGGGTTCTCAGTCAATTCTTTCCCTTTTTTACTGTTTACGTTAGTGAAAAACACAAAACCTTCTTTGCTATATTCCTTTAGTAATACCACTCTTGCAGATGGAATACAGTCTTTGCTACAAGTTGCTAGCGTCATTGCAGTTGGTTGTTCACACGGAGAATTAAGTACTGCTTTGTACCACTTTGAAAACAAATCAAATGGATCTTTTTCAAGTGAAAATATCATATCAAAAAATAAAATCTTAATTCTGGCACGCGTTGCAAAAATAAGTGCTACGGCCATTTTGTCGTATAAGTGTTATGATATTATTGCAAATCTTGCAAGGTTTTTGAACTTTACCATATACGTAAAAGTTATTTTGAAAGTATCCAGCAGATCCAGATGGCTGTGCATAATCTTTCAGTGTTGAACCGCCTGCAGCAATTGCATCACTCAGAGTATTTTTTATTTCAGCAGCAAGTTTTTCGCACTCTCTATAGGTCAAGTTTTTTGCTGACCTGAGTGGTGATATACAGGCTCTAAACAAGCTCTCAGAAGCATATATGTTGCCTACGCCAACTATTGATTTATTGTCCATTAACGCTGATTTGATATTCACTTTTTTGTTTTTCAGCAACTCCTGTAAATAGTCTCCACTGAATTCATCCGTGAGGGGCTCTATTCCAAAATCGCTAAAAAATCCGTTTCTTGTTCTTTATTTAAAACGATAACTAATCCAAATCTTCTTGGGTCATTAAAAATTATTGAAGTATTGTCAGAAAATAAAAATACCACGTGATCATGCTTATTCCGCATTTGATCGTGGTCAGCATATATAAGCTTTCCGCTCATGCCAAGATGTATGATTACAGCCACACTACCATCTGTATTCCAGATGGTATACTTACCTCTACGCTTGATGTTGCGTATGACTTTGCCCTTTAGCATATCATCAATATTTTTTGTTATTGGGGCACGTAAATTCCAATTATTCACTATAACATTACTGATTTGCTTGTTTTTAATTTTATCAAGCAAAAAATTAGAGATTACTTCCACTTCCGGTAGTTCTGGCATGATACCTCCTTCAAAACTTAAGTTTCTGATGGTAATTTTGTCGTTCTCAAATACATTCGAGTATTCTGCGGTGCTTTCTCCTAAAAATTCCTCACCACAAACGAGTTTTGAAAGGGTTCTCTGTCTACTCTGTTGCTGCTTTTTTCTTTTCAAAATATTTTGCTTTAAAGCTTTCGCTAATCTTTTTTTCTCCTCTTCTTTTTCCTTATTCTTTTTTGTGTTATTCATTATCATAATATATAAACTTGCCGTTGTAGCTCAGGTGGTAGAGTACGTCATTGGTAATGACGAGGTCCCAAGTTCGAGTCTTGGTAACGGCACACTGATTATACTTATAATATTGCATAACTTGTAAGCAAGGCTTAGAAGAAAGTTACAGAGGTAAGTTGTCATGCTTTTTCCATATCCTTTCTACCTTCTTGTTTTTGAGTAGCTCTAATGCTTTACAAAAGTGATACCTTGTTTTACTTGGCACTATAATGTCATCAATGTATCCATATGATGCAGCAAAAAATGGGTTAGCAAATTTTTCTTTATATTCTTTAATTAACGTTTGCTGATCTTTTTCGTGTCGAAATATAATCTCAACTGCACTTTCAGGGCCCATCACAGCTATTTCAGCAGTTGGCCAGGCATAATTTATATCACCTTTTAGATGTTTCGAATTCATAACAATGTATGCACCACCATACGCTTTTCTAGTGATAAGGCTAATTTTCGGCACGGTCGCTTCAGCGTAAGCGTAAAGCAGTTTCGCTCCGTGTTGTATTATATTATTGTATTCTTGATTTGTACCCGGCAAAAATCCTGGAACATCAATAAGTGTGATGATCGGAATGTTAAATGCGTCACAAAACCTTACAAACCTCGCAGCTTTTCTTGAAGAATCAATATCCAAACATCCTGCAAGGTGCATAGGTTGATTTGCAACAATACCGACAGTATTTCCTCCAATTCTACCAAAACCAGTTATGATATTACGAGCAAAATCAGGTTTCAGTTCAAAGAAATTCCTTTCATCACAAACTTTTTCAATGAGTTCATACATATCATAAGGAGTATTAGGATTGGTAGGAATTAGAGTGTTTAAGGATTCATCAATGTCGTCAACATCATTACAGATTGGTGCAGATTTTGGTGATTCTTGATTATTTGCTGGTAAGAAAGTAAAGAATTCACGCATTTTTAGCAGCATTTCAACATCATTATTGAATGCAAAATCCGCTACTCCTGTTTTGCTTGTATGAATTTTTGCTCCACCGAGGTCTTCGAAACTTACATCTTCGTAGGTAACCTTTTTTACTACATCTGGCCCGGTTATAAACATATATGAACTGTTTTTCACCATGAAAGTAAAGTCAGTTAATGCTGGGGAATAAACTGCACCTCCTGCACATGGGCCCATAATTAAAGAAATTTGTGGTATAACACCCGATGCATTTACGTTTCTTTGAAAAATTTCTCCATAACCAGCAAGAGAATTTACTCCTTCCTGAATTCTGGCTCCACCAGAATTATTTAGTCCGATAATTGGAACTCTGGCATTAATTGCCATATCCATAATTTTGCATATTTTTTTTGCATGTGACGCACCAAGTGAACCACCAAAGACAGTAAAATCCTGAGAATAAACAAAAACTTTTCTGCCATAAATAGTACCATGACCAATCACTACCCCATCACCTAAAAAATTAGCATTTTGCATGCCAAAATCATTTGCATGATGTTTTACGAATTTATCGTATTCTGCAAAAGAACTTTCATCGAGCAATATACTGAGCCTTTCTCTAGCAGTTAATTTCCCTTTTTCATGTTGTTTGGTAATCCTGTCAGAACCGCCTCCTTTTTCAGCTTCTAGTGCTTTGGTTTTTAGATTTTCTAGTATTTTAAAGTCTTGCATACAATAAAGTAGTTTTCAAATTAGTTGTAGACTTTATTAAGTTTACAAACCCTACTAACTATACACATACACTATTGCTATATGCAACAATGTATGTATGATAATTGTTAATGCTCTGGTGATTCATGGTCACTACTTTGAAAATGTTGCGATGTGTCAACACTTTTCATATTAGAAAGAGGTGGACTAACTGCACTGCTTTTTGTTTGTGCAAAACTTTTAGCAGCTTCAACAACCTTGCTTATACGAGGTTCTTTTTCTAGCTCTTTTAGGTACTTTGAGAAGATTTCACAACTTTTGTCATCCATATGTACCATTATTTTACCAAAACTTTCAGCTTTTTCAGAAGATAAAATCATTTCGATCTTTTCATCGCCTACCCTAAAGGTCATTTTTACTTTGCCTTGCATATCATGATATTGCCAGCTTTTTATTCAGATTAGATTATCTCCTTCTCCTATTCGCAATGCACCATATTCTAAGTCCTTAAATTCCGGGGAGTTCATAAATTTTGCAGGAGTGATCACACTTTTTTCTGGACACTGTACATAATAAAATTTATTATCTCTTTCTACTACAATTTCTTTTTTTTTGTCATTTTCAATACTATCACTTACAATTTGTTTTAGACGTGACAAATATTCGCCGCGTTCTTTCAGTATATCTTCTGGCAATAATCTCCGAACTTCTTGGCTCACATCAGTGCCTGTTGAAACTAGATTAAACATTTCTAACATAAGAGGCCGTAGTTTTTCTTTTCCAGTCTCAGTAACATTTTTATCTTGCTCCATGAGGTGGTATAAGATCAGTATCGAATAATCTATTATTGATGACTTTTTTCTCCTTGGAATACATCAACACTAAACATGACCTTGTGCTTTTTTGCATCGTCTATAGATTTTTGAAGTCTCTTTGCTATGTTTTCGATAGCTTCATCATTAGGTAACCGTTCACACAATGGCGTCAACTTAAGGAAAAATATCAGCGATAGTGTATAAAATTTCTCTCTAAATTTTTTATCATTAAATTATCCAAAGAGTGCAAGGGACAGCACTTTTGTTTCTGTTTTATTTCAACAAAGAAGTCTAAAATGTGTCCTTTTTAGGTGAAATATGCAAAAAGGAAAAAACCTTATTCTACAAATTAAAAATATAATATACTCGAAAACTTTTCAGAAAATCCATTGTGTTGAGTTTTACACGAACAAGAAAACTTCCTTTTTCGACAGTATTTTCTATGATTTTAAAGTTAGTTAAAAAAAGTTTGGGAATAGAATGTGAACTTATGGAGCCATTGACATGTACCCTCAAAGCAAGCTTTTTCTAAAGCAAGGTATAAGATTTGCCATACAGGCTTTCAAGAATTTAAGCATCCAAACAGCCTATCAGGATGAACCTGAGTTGGAGAGGCTATAGACTTATTGCAGCAGATGGTTCTGGTATGAGATTACCCAGCTCTGGGGAAATTGTATCCGAGTTTGAACCAAATGGAACAACAGGCACCATTGGCAATTTGTTTGTTGATTTGTGTACTTCGCTAATTTGTAGTGCTCGTCTTGCAGCTTGGAATATAGGTGAACAAACGTTGGCGGCAGAGCAATTACCCGAAGTTATCACTCAAATGCGTTTATTAAATCAAGAGAAATTATTATTTATCTATGATCGTCTTCAGTAAAATTCATTCAGCAGCATTATGATTTGGAAGTAGATTTTATTTTTCGCTTGCAAAAAAGAAATTATAGTAAGCTATGGGAACGCTGGCGAATTAGATTTTGATTTTATATTAGAAAATGAAAAGCTAAAAAATAAAATGAAAGGACAGAAAGTAAGAGTTATAGTGCTGACATTAGCCAACTGAGAAACAGAGTTTGACCGAGACTTTGGAGCAAAGCTTATGTGTTAAGGTGGCACATAGAGGAGTGCTATAAACGACTCAAAGTAGGAGCAGAGTTAGAGAATTTTTCTGGAGAGGCTGTATTACAAGAATTTTGGGCAAACTTGGTCATGTGCAATATATTATCGCTTCATATGTGTGATGCACAAGGGCCTTGGAACCCAGATCAAATTACTGAGTATCGTTTAAATTTTTCAGTTTTATTTGGTGTAATGAGGCAGAAACTCTATCAGGTACTTATTGCGCCAAAAAACTTTCAAGCCCTTTTTAAGTATACGCGCTAAAGTTAAAATCCGACCGGGACAGCCGCAATAAAGTAGATAAGCCTAAACGCCATCATGTCTTTAGGAGAGTTTGCTAATGAAAGTTCTTAAGTTGACGCCATTGGCTGTTCCGATTCGTTATATGACATAAGAGCATCATATATTTCATGCAATGTATTTGAGATGTTTTTTTCCATATGTTGATTAATATGCCCATATATTGTCGTCTCTTCCGAACACTCTGTATCTTTATGTATATGATTTTGTTGCTTTAATTCTTCTCTATCTACACTCTCTATTTGCTCTGACACTAGCATAACTACCCCATATTTTACATAACGAAATAAAAAAATTCTAACTGTAGTATGCTTATATAATCTACGAAGTCAATAGTTAAATTGAAAAGTTTCGGTTATAATTTACTTCATATAGAACATGCCCTTGAATTATGCTAAAAATCGCCATAGTAGGCCTACCAAATGCTGGAAAATCGACCCTATTCAACAGATTAGTAGGAAGAAAAGCAGCAGTAGTGAGTAACATTCCAGGAGTGACAAGGGATAGGCGAGAGGGAATGGGGAGAATTAGCGATTTGGAGTTTAAAGTTATAGATACAGGAGGATGGAACGACCAAACTAATTTTTCACTACAAGTTATTGAACAAATCGAATTTTCTTTATCCAATTCAAACATAATTTTCTTTCTTGTTGATGCAAAAGTGCAAAATGAGCGAAATGAAGAGTTTGCAAAGTGGCTGAAGAGAAAAATAAATAAACCTGTAATACTAGTAGCAAATAAATGCGAGAGTCATAAATCCGAAAATGTTGATTATTTGCAGTTTTTTGATTTTCTTGGCCCGGTGTATATCTCTGCCGAGCATAATCTTGGCATGGTTGATCTTTATGATGCATTAGCTGGTGTTATTGAAAATTTTAACGAGAACACTGAGTTACCTAACAATGAACTGAGTAGGCTGAGGATCGCGATCATCGGCCGTCCGAATGTTGGAAAATCAACTTTTTTAAATGGTTTACTTGCAGAAAACAGACTAATAACAAGTTCAGAGCCAGGTACCACACGTGATTCTGTGGATATTACATATGATCATGATGGAGAGTTAATTACTCTAATTGACACTGCCGGAATCCGCAGAAAGGCGAATGTTGTAGATGGCTTAGAATCAAGATTTGTTGAGAAAAGCATGGAATCAATCAAGCGCTCTCATGTGGTAGTTTTAATGCTAGACTCCCTAGTTGGTATTGAGCAGCAGGATTTATCAATTGGTGAAGCTGCAATTAAGGGAGGGAAAGGGATTATTGTTGTTTTAAATAAGTGGGATTTAATAGGTAAGGATGACAGAAGCAGGTTAATAAAATTTGTCAAACAACAGGAAGTAACCAGGTTATTCTTGGAAGTGCCAACTATAACAATTTCTGCGTTAAAAGGCATGCGCTGCGGTGATGTGATAGATAAGTGTCTTGAAGTGAGTGAATCCTTGAACAAGAAGATCAGCACTGCAAAACTGAATAAGTGGCTCATAGATGCTGTAGGAAAACATTCTCACCCTCTTGTAAAAGGCAAAGCAGTTAAAATGAAGTATATCGCTCAAATTGGTACTAAACCTCCAGCTTTTTCTTTGATATGTAACATACCTGAAAGTGTTGATGAAAGTTACAAACGCTATTTAATTAACGATCTCAGAAAAAATTTCTTTGCAGACGGTGTGCCAGTTAGATTGCTTTTGAAAAAAAATAAAAATCCCTATGTAAAATGAATACTCTGCTTTATACTTTCAGGGATAATTTACTTAAAGTTATGTGTAATAATTCCAGAATTCCTGCAATCTTTCTGCTGTCGAGTGCCGCTGCTCTAATTTTTGCATATGTGCTAGAATATTTTTTCAACATGCTGCCATGCAAGTTATGTACATACGAGCGAATAGTTTACTATATCGCCGGATTACTTGCAGTAGCGTGCATGCTTAAAGACAACAAAATTCTAATCTATGCAATGTTTTGCAGCTACCTCATAGGTGCAGTAATATCTTTTTATCATATAGGTCTTGAACTCCACTTATTTCATGATGTTTTAGGTTGTACAGAGCAAGCAAGTGGTAACGTTAGTATAGAAGAGCTCAGAAATAATCTACTAAATCCTAATTACTCTCCATCTTGTGACAGACCTCATTACGTTCTAGGTGTTTCCTTAGCAACATGGAATCTAATTTATCTCATAGTAGCTCTGTTCGTATCAGGTAAGGTGTATTGTGGAGAAAGAAAGAAATCTAAATAATTTAAGGTACAGCAACAATCAGTTCTTGCAACAGGCAATTAGAGTAGATCACGCTGGAGAATATGGAGCTATTTGCATTTATTCTGGTCAAAAATTTATTCTTAAGAAATCTTCTATAATCAATGAAATAATTGAAATGGAAGAGCAGGAAAAAAAGCATTTTCACTATTTTAATGAGAAAATCAAAGAGCAAAAAGTTCGTCCTACTGTTTTGTTGCCTGTTTGGCGTGTTTTAGGAGTGTCGCTTGGCGTTGCAACTGCCATTATGGGCAAAAAAGCTGCTATGGCTTGCACTGCTGCAGTTGAAGAAGTTATCGGGGAGCACTACAAAGAGCAAGTTTCACATTTAGAAGATGGGGAATTAAGAGAAACTATAAGTAAATTTCGCGACGAGGAGTTAGAGCACAAAGATATTGCAATTCAGCACAATGCTGAAAGCGCATTTGGCTACAACATTTTATCATCATTCATAAAAACAGGCTGCAAAACTGCTATTTACTTGTCTAAGTTAATTTAACTAAGCAGCTTTCTTAAAGTGTTTTAAATGTTCTGATAACAACAGAAACCAGGAAGGAATTCAAGTGTAACAATTATTTTATAACTATATTTACATATCACCATTATTAATAAATAATTAGTATTTGTAAATTAAATACATCTAAAGTATAGACTGCAAAGGAGGCAAAAGTGCGTTTTAATTTAGAAGAGGGAAATGCTCTTATGTAATACCTGCCACAGGTTCACAACTGTACGAACATTCATTTTTGAAGGTAAATTGCACAGCAAATGGTGTCATTCCAGTCTGGAATCCAGAAATTTTGCTTATAACTGAGCTGATAAGCTAAAGGTAATTGTCTTACACTAAAACAAACGTTTTTAATTAAGTTGCATAGAACCAGTGTCTGGGCACTGGGATGACACCCCACTGGTGGTCCAAACTACAACGTTCGTACAGTTGTGGATTCCAGACGGCTTTGTTGCATCACACTTTATGAGATGGTGATTTATGGTAAATTCATGTAACTATCTCAAATTTAGCCATACCAATATCAGTGAATTTATTAAGCAAATAGCATTTGATTAGCAGTTCTTTTTCTCGATTTATCTCAGATTTATTCCTAAAACTAAATCCGAATATTTGCTTTAATCTTGAGAAAAACCCTTCAATATAAGATCTTTTCCCATAATTTACTTCTTTTTTCCATTCTTTCATGCCATCTTCACCGTATAATTTTATTAACCTAATAGCAGCATTCCTGTCAGACATATAATCTATTTCTGGATGTTCTGCCGCATTGTTTATTGGTGGAATTTTTGTCTTTATATCATATTCGTTACACAACTTATAAAACTTGTGCCTATCACATGCTCTATCTGCATATAGTGCTTTTATGGCATGCTGAAAATCAACTTCTTTTAGCAAATCACAAGCTCCATAGTGATCAGAGTAGACACCGTTACTGTATTTTACAGCTATGGCTTTTTTGTTGTTTATATTCAACATTACGTGCAATTTTCTCGTTTGCTCATAGCCACGATATTTTCTGTCAGTGCTATTTTCCTTGCTGTGACCAGGAGTGTTGTTGTATATACTAATTCCTGTACTGTCTATAGCAATTTCGATATCTTCCATATTATTTTCTGCAATCATTTATCTTAATATTAAGTTTCTTAAACCTTCTTGATGCTTGTGAATAGCTGATAACTTCCAAATCTCTTCCTATTTGTTGCAAATACCCTTTTATAAACCCGACTGTTTGTCTTAAACCAATTCTAAAGAAACTGACGATTATATGCACCAAAATCACAACTTTATCACTATAAATATAGTTGCCGCCCTGCATTTTTGGACAATTCTCGTACCAATTTTCTATGGCGTCATTGATATAACAAAAAATGCTTCCTCTTTCTTGGAGAAATTTGTTATATTCATGGCAGTTACTGACTCTCATTTTTTGTGGCATATTTTTTCTTCAACAGTTAAATGGCTATTTATAATGAATTTTGTCAGTAACTGCCAGTTCTTTTCACTTGAGCGATGCAACAAAGCCCACTGGGATCAGGAATTTTATTAAGTTGGTAAGCATAAAAGTAGCCGTTTTATGTTAAAACATAACGTTCTTGATGAGATTACGGCAAGGCTGGATTCCAGGCTGGAATGACATCGTTTACTATGTGCCATATTGCAATGTTCGTACAGTTGTGGAATGAATTGCGGTATGACATAGGGCTGTGCTAGCTATAGGCGCATTATATAAAGAAGTCTAGTATTAGAAAAAAAATACTTACACTAAAAGAAACTTCAGTAGTAAATTCAAAAAGGAAGTTTAAATCCAGGTGGTAAACCCATCATACCTGCGAGATCAGAAGTTGCATTTGCCATATCTTCTTCTGCTTTTTTAACGGCATCATTAAACGCTGCTGTTACTAAATCCTCTACTATATCTTTTTCCTCATTTCTCATAAGTTCTAAGTCTATGTTCACCTTTTTAGCTTTATAGCTACCTATTTTTATGACTTCCACTAATACAGAAACTTTGCCACCACCAGAAATACCTTGAAACTCTTTTCCAATATATTTTTCTTGAGCTTCTGCAAGCTTTTTTTGCATCTCTTGCGCTTGTTTCATTATTTGACTAAAATCCACAACTTACTCCTTATTTTCTATATTAACTACTTTTGCACCTTTAAACATGTCAAGTATATCCTTGACTGCAGGTGCATAATTTAAATTACTCACTTCCCTGTTTATATAACCCGTATCAACTGTAATAACCCACTCCTGCTGAGTTGCCTGGTTTAAGTAATTTTTTAAATCATTGCAAAAATTACTGTCCAACTTAGATACAGCTTTTAATTTTAAATACCCAGGTTTACAATCTATTAATTGTAGATTATTACACAGTTGTTTGTAAAGATAAATTTGGTTACTCCGCCTTAATAGTTGCAAAATCTTATCAAAATCGTAATTTTGTTGTTTATTTTCCACATGGATCCCAGTATCACGCACTGGGATGACAGAGTGGGGTTGTTGTTTACTTTCCACATATTTTTTTGGATCTGAGTAGTCAGCTACTTGGATGACAGAGGGGGAAGGTGCAACAGGTCTGCCCTGTCTATTTCCTTGCTCTACATTTTGTGAAAGAACTTTTTTGATCACCTGTTCTGGAGAAGGTAGATCAGAGAGATAGCAAAGACTAATTAGCATCATTTCAGCAGCAACATCGTTGCATGTTGAAGTTTTTATATCTTGAATACCTTTAAGCAACACCTTCCACAATCTTGAAAAAAATATTAAAGATCTCTTTATACTTAAATCTTTTATCCTATTCTTTTCATACTCTGTAACTGCACTATCAATCTCTTTCGTAATTAAAAAACGGCATACTAACTGAATTGTTTGCAATAGACCTTCAAAAATACTAAGTGGGTTTGCTGTTTTTATCGCCTTGTCAAACACTGATAGAGCTTTCTGTAAATCACCTTCTAATATTGCCCCTAATAGATCAAATATAATATCTTTATCCACTAGGCCAAGTATGTCTGTCACATTTTTAGTGGATATTGCACCATCTTTGCTATATAGCACTGCTTGATTCATCAAAAACAAGGCGTTACGCATTGAATTTCCAGAGTGTCGTGCAATTAATTCTAATGCTCCCTTTTCAATAGAATAACTCTCTTTTTGTGCAACATCATTTAAACGTTCCACTATTTTAGCTACAGGAATGTTGTGTAAATCAAATCTTTGACAACGTGCAATAATAGTTATCGGTATCTTTTTTATTTCCGTAGTTGCTAAAATGAATTTTACACTAGATGGTGGCTCTTCTAGGGTTTTAAGTAATGCGTTAAATGCACTGCTGGATAACATATGTACTTCATCTATAATGTAGACTTTGAATTTAGAGCTTATAGGTGAATAGCAAATATCTCCCAGGATTACTTTAATATCGTCAATGCTAGTGTGACTTGCTGCATCGATTTCAATCACATCTGGATGGCTTGAATTTTTTATTGCTAGACAATTTTCACATGATCCGCAAGGTTCAAAAATTGGCCCCAGGGAACAATTCAAACATAAAGCTATTATCCTTGCAGTGGTGGTTTTACCAACTCCACTACTACCAGAGAGCAGTATAGATTGTGGGATTTTGTTTAAAATAAAAGCATTTTCTAATACACGCACTAATATATCTTGACCTACTAGATCTTTAAAGCTACTAGGACGATGTTTTAATGCTATATTCACAGCTTCGGATAAAACAAATAATGAAGTAGGTATGCAACCCAAAAAGGTTCTGATATGGCTGCTTCATTTCTGATCTGACCAAATTACAGAGTTTTTGCCTGCATACCTTATAAAATATTATACTTTTTTTTTTATTTAGCAAGGTATATCCTATATTAGTCTTATAATTTATATGTTAGACCTCTTGCAACATTACTTTGGAGTAAACAACTGTTACCTAAAATACTCTTCTCTTGTCATCCCAACTTGGATCCAGAGAAAAAAGATGTGGATTTCAGTGTCACACACTGGAATAACAACCTATAGGTACTGGGATAACAAAAGAGGAATATTATGATTTTATATCATTTTCCTCTTTGTCCATTTTCACGAAAAGTTAGAGCCCTTCTCAAAGAAAAAAAGTTGGGCTGTGATCTAGTGTATGAAAATCCGTGGGAAAAACGGAATGAATTTATGGAGATCAATCCAACCGGGCAAGTACCAGTATTAATAGATAATAACTTTGTAATAGCGGATAGTAATGCCATTTGTGAATATATAGAAGAAACTTACAATAGCGACGTCAAATTATTTGGTTCATCCACTATTATTAAGTCTAAAATACGCGCTCTAATCAATTGGTTCGATAACAAATTTTACAATGAAGTTACTAAGTATATTATGAATGAAAAAGTAATTACTAACCGCAGCCCTGATTCTAGGTTTATCTATGCAGCTCAGCATAATCTGCTTTGCCATATAGAATATGTTGAACACTTAATTAACAAGAACATTTGTCTTGCAACCGATAAGTTCACTTTGGCTGATATTACTTTAGCATCGCATATTTCTGTAATAGACTATGTAAGTAGTTTTCCATGGGAAAAAAGTAAAATTTTAAAAGAATGGTACTCCATTGTTAAATCAAAGCCTTGTTTTCGTGAGATATTATTAGAGAGGATTTCTGGTTTAATCCCTCCTAAACATTATGCTGACCTTGATTTTTAACTTATGTTAGCTTTAAAGCTACAGTCATTCCTTCATCAGTTGGAATCAATATAGAGAAATATTTTTTTTCATCTGATAATCTATTATTAAACTCCCTCATAGCATGCCATGATTTTTCTGATACTTCTTTTGGAGGCGATTCTAAAAATACTGTGTTAAACAATAGAGTGTTATCTGCAACGATTAGCCCATCTTGTTTAATGTATGACTCTGCCCAATCTAAATATTTAGGATAACCACCTTTATCAGCATCGATAAATATCATGTCAAATGGTGCTTTTGCTGATAATTCATTAAGTTTTTCCAATGCATTGCCTTCTATTAGAGTAATTTTATCACTCAGATTAAAAGCACTAAAATTTTTTTTTGCTATTCTTGAGTATTGAGGGTTATTTTCTATTGTATATATGTGACCATCTTCCAGTAGAGCTTTTGCCATGCAAATCGACGAATAACCGTATAACGTGCCAATCTCAACAATACTTTTGATTTTATGGATTTTTATAAATAAACTTAATAGCTTTCCTTCTTCATGGCCGATCTGAATATGTTGCTTTTTTTCAAGAATACAATATTCTTCTATTGTTTTAAATTCTTTTGCAAATAGATTTCTTATGTATGACAATTTTATACTAAAATTATTACGCATAGATTATAAATTAGGGAAGCTTAATTCATACACAATTTATAAATATAATAATATAGTTTGAAATAATAAAAACATTTATTTTAAGTTATTATTTCATAGTATAAAATTTTAAGTGACAAGAATTATTATATATTGTACTATAGTTAACTAGTATAATAAGCAGTCGATTATTGTGCTGGAATTAAAGAGATTGTTTATGCGCATTTCTCTTTATTAAAATATAATTTTTATAATCAATTAGAGGGGGTTATATGTCTTATACTATTGCTAGCGAAGTTGAAACGTTAAACAAAAAATCTAACAAGAATGAAGGGGTTATGTTACTAAATAATCCAGCTTATCGTGAAAAGTATAAAGAACGTTTTGATGAAGCTCAGAGAAAAGTTATGGATATGGTTCAGTTTTATGATGGAACAATAGTATTAATAGAGAATAAAATTGCTATGTATTACTACGCTTGGCACAGTAAAAAAAGAGAATTTGAGCGTAAAAAACAACAAACAGTCGTAAAAAACAATGACTCAGCATAGAGTCTTTTATATGGTAAGCTACAGTGGTATTACTTCACTATAGCTTTTCCATATAATTTATCTATTACATCAGTGAGGTATTTCAGCTCTTTATACCCTTCATGTTTAACTTTATTATGCTCTATATATGACTTACCATCGTTAAGCTTGATGAAAAATATTGGGGTAGCTGTGATACCAAGTTTATTAATTGCCAGTGATTTATCATTTATGATTTTATCCATAATTTTCTTATCATTAATGCATTGGTTAAATGCATCTTGCTTTAAGTTGCTTAGTGCAGCAATTCTTTGTAGTAAAGTCAAATCACTTAAATTGTAGTAATTCCACGAATCTATTGAGTTAAAAACAGCTTTGTTAAAATTAAAGTAGTCTTCTTGTTTTTCGTAGCAATGACTTAGCATTGCAGCCTTTAGCCCTCTGTAATCCAAAGGAAAATGACGAAATATATATAACATCTTACCTGTGTCTATATATTTCTCTTTTATTTTAGGAAAAACATTCTTATGAAAAAGAGAGCAGTGATAGCAAGTTAATGAAGCATATTCTATCATTAGAATTGGTGCTTTTGGATCTCCTAATAATTTATCATCGGGTAATAGTGATAGTAACTCCTTTGATGTTATTTCATTAGTTTCTTTTTGAATATGTTGGTTAACAACTGCATAAGAATTAACACTTATAAAAATTGATAAAAGCAATAGTCTAAAAATCATTACGATATAAATACTTAACTTACTAAAAAAATTATATATTTATATAAATAGTGTCAAGGTAACTTTTGTTTAGCAAGGCTTTCAGCCCTGTCTTTAAATGCAGCAATTATTTTACTTTGTGTATATTTATATACTGAGTTTAATAGGGTTGAAAATGAGTTGGACTTAAACTTAAACTCTATATAAAACTTTACCATAGTTTTATTTTCATCTATGGGAATGAATTGCCATTTATTGCATAGATGTTTAAATATTCCATTTGATGATACAGCTTTTATCCAACCTTCGTTTGTTCTACTTGGAGAAAGAAAGGTTACCTCTGATGTATATCTTCCTTTAATTCCATGAAAAGCTGCTAGAAGGTCCACAACCATTTGATTGTCAATTTTTTCTTTTATATAAACGGCTTTGCACCAAGGAACAAAATCAGGATACCTTTCAACATCAATTACAATTTGGAATACTTCATTAGGCGAACATAGGAAGGTACCTTGTTCTCTGTATTGATGAAGCATAAATTTAGTACCAATCAAAAAAGGATCCGTATCTACCGTCAGCCTTAGTAGATTCCTGAGACCTGAAGTTAAGGTGGGCATCGCATATTAGTTTCAACGAAACCAGCAGAGGCAATTCCCTTCTCTAGAAATTATCGCTCGGGAAATTTAACTTAACTCATAACGCATAGCACAGACCCCTACTTGAATTATAGATGATTTACACAGGGCATGTCTATAGGTATATTAAAGTCAGTAATTGTTATTTAATCTTTATTAAACTTTGCATTTTAAGTATATCTTATGAATATTACTAAAGTTTTAATCATTATTGTTTTTATTGTAATTTCTTCAAGTGCTTACACTAATTGTACAGATCACAAAATTTTTGTGCATACTATGAAACAACAAGTAGACAGCATATCTACAAAAGGAAATAGAAAAAACCTAGAGCATGTACACGAAAAGCTTCAGGAGGTCATTCAGAATAATGTTAACCTCAAAGAAATATCTCGATTTGTCATGGGAAAATATTGGGTTTTGACTACCCGGAAGGAAAGGGAAGATTTCTTAAGAGAGTATGAAGTGTATCTTACACGTTTGTGCGTTAAAATTTTATCTAAATACATGAGTAATAGTGAAATGATCATAATGAGTACAAAAGCAGTTGACGATGAAACTTGCTTAATTGGCACAAGGTTCTCTTACGGTGATGAAGAATTTACAAATATTGATTTTAAAGTTACTAAAAATCACAGTTCTTTCTTGATAAGTGATGTTGTAATGAGTGGAATAAGTATTGCTATTAATCAACGTTCTCAATTTAGTGAGAAGATTGACACGCATGGCATAGCAAGTGTGATAGGTGAATTAAAATGTAACAATAATCTATGATATATATGCCTCATTGGCCTAAGCCACTTGGTAGCAGGCCGAATGATTTTTCTCTTGATCGCATAAAAAGCTTTCTTAGTAAACTAGATAATCCCGAGAAAAAAGTGCCTCCCGTAATTCATATAGCTGGAACTAATGGGAAAGGCTCAACACTAGCATTTATAAGATATATAATGCAAGCAGCAGGGTATAAGGTACACGCATACACTTCTCCACATTTGGTGAATTTTAATGAAAGAATAGTTATTGCAGGCAGTTATATCGACGATAATGAATTATATAGCTTGTTAGAAGAATGCCGTGCCGTAATTGCAGAACAACCTATCACTCTGTTTGAAGCTGCAACTATTGCAGCTTTTTTAGCTTTTTCTCGTCACAAAGCCGATATAACTTTAATTGAAGTGGGTATGGGTGGAAGACTTGATACAACAAATGTTATAGATAGTCCGATTTTAACAATAATTACTTCCATTGCACTTGATCATACGGAATATCTTGGCCCTACTATAGAAATTATAGCAGGTGAAAAGGCTGGAATAATGAAACCTAATGTTCCTTGCGTGATAGCACCACAAGAAAAATCTATAATGAACACGCTAGAATACCACGCAATAAATAAGAAATCTCCCTTATATAGAGGAGGTTTTGAATGGAATTGCAAAAAAAAGAACAACAAAATGGTTTTCCAATCAGCTATTCAATCAATAGAATTTCCTTTGCCGTCTTTAAAGGGTGATCACCAAATAATCAATGCAGGCAATGCTATTGCAGCATGTAGCATTTTGAGTGGAAAATATGGATTTGATATTGGAGAAGAGGATATCACTTCAGGTTTACAGTGCACTTATTGGCCTGCACGACTGGAGCGTATAAAAGAGGGCAATTTAATTTCTTTACTACCAAAAGATTGGCAATTATTTTTAGATGGTGCGCACAATAATGATGGTGCTAGAGTACTATTTCAGTGGGTAAAAGATAATTTTGCTGAAGGTATCTATATAATTTTTGGTGTTACTCGTAACAGAAATGTGGAAGAGTTCTTAGAGCACTTAAAGCCATATATCAAGCTACTATGTGCGGTTTGTGTTAAGTCTGAGCCCAAAGCAACAAATACAAACTTGACTAGGGAAAAAGCCAATAACATAGGAATAAAAGCAATTGAGTGTGAGTCAATTGGCGATGCAATATCAAATCACATATTAAAAGCCTCTATCCAAAACGTCAAAACCATACTAATCTGTGGCTCATTGTTCCTAGCTAGAGACTTCGCTATGGAGAATAGCTAACTTTGATGATATTAACTGACCGATGGGGAAATAACTTTGATTGCTCATAGTACTGCTTGGCTTTTCGTTATCGACTTCTATAAACTGATCATCACCTTTAAATTGCTCCTCAATTGAATTTATAGCTGTCTTTTTGAGAATATAATTACTTGCAGCATTTAAAATAGGTGAAGTAACAATTAAAAGCGTGAATGGTAATGAAAGTAATAAGCCGGATAACATCATAGAGTTAGTTATACCAAAGCCGTTGGCAACTAAATCTAATCCCACACCGAAAAACATTAAAGATGTACAGATTGTGTTGCTCAAAATAACTGAATTTTTTAGCCACTTTAATTTAGTCCTATCACTCTTTGAAAAATTTTCGCATTCTTGGTCAAAGTTAAACAATAATAAAATATTAGTCTGATGATTAAACTCTTTCCCATTTCTAGTATAAATGCTCTTAACAGCTAGACTCAAAATAGATCCTGCTAACAAGGGAGCAAGAAAACCTACTGCTATTGGTACATTAGAAGAAATACCATTAATTATTAAAAATGCAATTGATGTGAAGGATACTAAAAGAACTCCTAAGAGATTTGAATAAGAAGAATATTTTACATAAGCAGTTACATTATTGTTAATTGACTGCTGCTTATTATAGAGTTTATTTCTGCACTTATCATCTAAGTATTTTTGCAATTCTTCATAACTGCGACTCCACAACTTACCGCGTAATTCTTTTATAAAATTATTTCTTTTATTGAGACCTTTCTCCAATGGCTCTATTATAAATTCTTCAAAAAATGGCTTATTTAATGCAATAACCTTAAATTTCTCCTCCGCTTCTTTATTGTTTGGGTTTTTATCTGAGTGATATTTTAACGATAATTTACGGTATTGTTGACTAAGCTTTTTCTTAATATTCTTAATGTCAGAATTTACCACATCCTCCTTTTGAATATTAAATGTTAAAAACAACTGCTTTAAAGCGTGGTACTTATTTTCATTCAAAACATTTCTAGCCACATTACACCTACAAATTAACTAACTATTAATGTTCTATAATATACATATTTCCAAACTATGTCAATTATTTCATAAATATCTTTGGTAAAAATTATTTCTGTTATGACTAGCATGATAAGTGTATGAAGCGACTAAAATTGTCATTACAGCGCTTAGTGTACGACAGTGCTCCAACATTTAGGGTTGCAGTTTTCATGGCAGATCTGAGTAGCTGACCCATCTAAGAGGTGTCATTCAAGTAGCTGACACTGGAATGGCTTTGTTGCATCGCACCTTATACGGTAGTAATTTACAATAAATTCATGTAGCCATTTCGAATTTAGTCATTTCAGTGTTGGCTACTTGGATGACACCACCTGCTATGCTGCAAATTGCAACGTTCGTACACTAAAGTATAGTGTGTTACTAACGAAGGCAAACAAATATCTGCTTTATGAAAACGTTAATATTTTTCATTGAAATAATACATAAATACTAGAAAAACCTTGGCAGGTTATTCGCGTTTGATTATCATAGAGAATTATATAAATTAATAAATGATCTATGGCAAGTAACCCAGAAGAAAGAAATAGTGATAAACAAAAAGCGCTAGATAACGCAATAAGCCAGATTGAAAAAGCATTCGGTAAAGGTGCAATAATGAAGTTGAAGCAAAACCCTGTAGAAAAAATAGACACAATATCCACAGGATCAATTGCGCTTGATTCGGCTCTAGGTGTTGGAGGTCTGCCAAAAGGGCGTATAATTGAAATATTTGGCCCCGAGAGTTCTGGTAAAACCACTCTTGCCTTGCACGTGATTGCTGAAGCACAAAAAAAAGGAGGATCATGCGCATTTATCGATGCAGAACATGCATTGGATGTCTTATATGCTCGTAAACTTGGGGTAAGCACTGATGATTTAGTGATTTCACAACCAGACACTGGAGAGCAGGCGTTGCATATTGTTGAGTATTTAGTGTGTTCTGGTGCGGTTGATGTGATAGTTATTGACTCTGTCGCAGCATTAACTCCAAGAGCTGAAATTGAAGGTGATATGGGTGATCAACATATGGGGCTGCAAGCAAGGCTTCTAAGTCATGGGCTACGGAAACTAACCTCTGCCGTTTCAAAAGCGAACTGTATATTGATATTTATTAATCAAATTCGTATGAAAATAGGAGTAGTGTATGGAAATCCTGAAACTACCACGGGTGGAAATGCATTAAAATTCTATACTTCTGTAAGGCTTGATATAAGAAAAGTTGGTGTAATAAAAGACAAAGAAAATATTACAGGTAATGAAACAAGAGTTAAAGTTGTAAAAAATAAAGTTGCTCCTCCATTTAGAGAAGCGAAATTTGATATAATGTACAATGAAGGTATATCAAAACTCGGAGAAATAATAGATATGGGAGCAAAGCTTGGTGTGCTTGAAAAAGCAGGCGCTTACTATTCATATAACAACACACGTCTTGGGCAAGGAAGAGAGAATGTAAAAACTTACCTAAAAACAAACAAAGAAGTCGCAAATGAAATAGAAACGAAAATCAGAGATTTACTCAGAAATCATGATAATTCTATCATAATAGACGAGGATAGTGAGCAACTTTTAGAAGAATCAGTTTTCTGATCTAAACTTAGGCATTAGATTTTGTGTTGGACGGGTTGTTACAGTATGACGGTAATTCTATGTGCTAATATAACAATCTGTAATGTTACCTTGTATCAAAAAGACTTTGCTGAAGCAGTTAAAAAAAGCTTTTCATGAGAAATTATAAATGATAAATTGTTAACAATAGGTTATTGTTAATAAGATTATGTGTTTTGGTTTACCTAATATAAACAGGGAAGGTTATTCATTTATAGTAGTTTCCTTTATAGTAACGTGTATAGCATTCTCTATATCTTGGGGGTTTGGCGTTACGTGCTTGTTTCCGACATTATTGTGTACTTATTTCTTTCGTGATCCAGCAAGAGCTGTGCCAAACAATAAGAATCTTATATTAAGTCCTGCTGATGGTGTGATTTCAAAAATTGAAGAAGTTAATTATCCTTTATCAGCAGAAAACGGAGAGGAGAAGAAGTTTACGCTTGTTAGCATATTTTTAAGTGTTTTGAACGTCCATGTGAACCGTATACCAATATCTGGTACGATAAAGGAAATGAGTTATAAAAAAGGCAAGTTTGTATCCGCAATGAGCAATAGGTCTAGTAATGAAAATGAAAAGCAGGTTATTGTAATTGAATACGAAAAGGGGAAAGAAATTATTGTGGAGCAAATAGCTGGATTAATTGCACGTCGTATCGTTTGTAATTTAGGAATATCCCAGAACGTAAAAGCAGGTGAAAGGTTTGGAATTATAAGGTTTGGCAGTAGAGTGAATATCTATGTTCCTGCTGATACAGAAGTCAGAGTTTCAGAAGGGCAAACTGTTATTGGTGGTGAAACAATTATAGCAAACTTAAATAAGGAAAACGTTCAAGAGAAGCTTACTTTTGACGTTATATGAATAACGATGGAAGTAACAGTAGATTCTTACCTATTACTAAATTATTCCCAAACTTTATAACTTTATTGGGTTTATGTTCTGGTCTCACTTCACTTAAATTTACATTTAATGAACAATGGGAATTCTCAGTAATTTTTATCATCATTGCAGCAATAATAGATGGAATGGATGGCAGAATAGCTAGAATTCTAAAATCAACTAGCGATTTTGGAGCCCAGCTTGATTCTTTTGCAGATTTTCTAAATTTTGGTGCAGCGCCTGCATTTCTTTTGTATTTTTGGAAGCTAAACGAAATCAAAGTCATAGGTTGGATTTTAGTAATGATATACGTAATCTGCATATCAATAAGACTTGCAAGATTTAATGTTTCGCTACACTCAGAACAACCATACTGGGAAAAATTTTTCTTTTCTGGTGTTCCAGCTCCAGTGTGTGCTTTACTTTCTTTGTTACCAATAATTATTACCTTTCAATCTCATGAGAGTGAATACTTACTTCTCATAGAGCGATTTTTTAACACAAGAAACGTAGCTTGTTACTTTCTGGCCATTTCATTTTTTTCGATAAGTCACATTCCAACTTTCTCTGCAAAATATATTTATATTCCCAAAAGCCTATCCTATATATTTGTGTCATTTTTTGGAGTACTTATTGTATTTTTCATCAGTAAGCCCTGGATGACTCTACCAATTTTAGGTATAGTGTATACACTTACCATTCCAATAAGCATCGGGTTTTACATATATTTTACATATAAAACTCGTTAGCTAACAAAAAATAGAAAACTGCATGATTTTGAAGATAAGTGAACTATTAAATTCATTTCTGTATATAAAGATATTCAACATTCCATTTATAATTATTTGGGTAATTGCAACTGGAATCTTTTGTACTGCCCAGTTCAAATTCATTAACTTTAGGTTACTTAAATATGGAATACAGACGCTATTCAATCTAAAGTGTAATAACAGCAACAATGGCATAATCACTCATATTCAAGCGTTTGCAACAGTAATTTCAGGAACAGTTGGTCTTGGAACAATATCAGGAGTTGCAATAGCTATCACAATAGGGGGCCCAAGTGCAGTTTTTTGGATGGTAATTACCGGAATACTTGGTATGTCGATAAAGTTTGCCGAGGTGGTGCTTGCATTTACTTATCGCTCTGAAAATACAACTGGCGGGGCTTTTTATTACATGAAGTACGGGCTTGCAAAAATTGGATTTGCAAAAACTGGTAGATTTCTTGCCTTCACTTATGCGATTATGCTACTTATTGCAATGATTTTGGGCGGTATACCATTTCAAGCAAATCAAATAGCAGCACTATCAAATAACCTCCTAGAATACAACGCATCCATTATTATATCCCTGCTTGTCTTTATTGTAATATTGGGAGGAATAAAGCGCATTGCTTTCGTTTCAACGAGCTTAGCACCAATTATGATAGTGCTATATGTGGGTATGTGTATATATTTAATTTATGTAAACGGAAGTAATTTGCTGAATGCTCTATCCATAATATTCCAAGATATCTTCAATAAATCAGCTATAGGAAGCGGAGTATTGAGCGGATTAATAGCCGGAGTGAGAAGATCAGTGTTTGCTAACGAAGCAGGTACCGGAACAGCAGCTATAGCACATTCAGCTGTAAAAGAAGAAGATCCAATTAAAGTTGGGTGCGTTGCAATGATTGCACCACTTATAGACACAATATTAATCTCATTTTTGACTGGTATTGTGATAATTATCACTGGTATGCATAGCACTGATAACGTGGGTGATATTACACTAATTAGTTCGATATTTTCAACAGCTTTGCCCTTGTTCAGCAAGTTAGTTTTTCCGCTAATGATGTTTTCCTTTGCATTTTCCACAATAATAGCTTATTGTTACTACTGTGAAGTTGCTTTGCTGTATTTATTTGGTAGTAAAAAAATACTGATACCGTTCCAAATTCTTATAGTGGTTTCAGTGTATATCAGTTGTATGTCAAAGAATATAGAATTTATATCTTATCTAGGTGACAGTTTGTTTATGTGCCTTATGATTCCAAATGCTGTTGCAATATATCTACTGAGAAGGGAAGTCTTGAGTACAATAGATTCCTATTACAATTCTAAAAGGTATTAAACATGACTTATAGATTACTTTGTATGGTGTTATTTTGTCTATTGTTTAATGATGCGCATGCTGCTTCAGGTTTTTACGAAAGTTATGACGCTGTGTTGAATGGAATAAATAACTTCATGAATGAAGTGCTGTTTTTCAAGATCCTTTACGTGCCATTTATAATCCTTCTACTAGTTTTTGGTTATGTGTTTCTAACATTACGTTTTGGATTTCTCAACATAAGAATGTTTAAGCATGCATTTGCTATTTTATGTGGAAAATATGACACGAATCACCATGATGGTCATATTACGCATTTTCAGGCATTTATGACTGCACTTTCAAGCACAGTAGGCCTTGGAACTGTTGCTGGAGTCGCAATTGCAGTTTCAATGGGAGGGCCAGGAGCGGTGCCTTGGATGATGATTACAGGTTTTTTTGGTATGTCAGCAAAATTTGCTGAGGTAACGTTGGCGTTTAGACATAGAACAGAAGATCAGGACCAATTGTTTAGTGGTCCCTTTCAGTATATAAGGAATGGTCTGGAGGAATTTGGATTTAAAAAACTTGGTATTGTGCTGGCTGCCATGTATGCAGTATTCTTTGTATTATCAGGTCTTGGTGGAAGTGTAGCGTTTCAAACCAACCAAATGGTTTCCATATTATCTGGCTATTCAAGTTGGGTAGATGGTCACTCTTGGTTTCTTTCTTCCATAATCTCTGCGCTGCTTGCTCTAGTGATTATTGGTGGAATTAAAAGGATAGCTAGAGTATCTTCTGCACTAGTGCCTATTATGTCACTTATATATATCTTTAGTTGTATTATTATTATTGCATTTAATATTCATAACCTTGGTTATACGTTGAAAATATTATTTTCCACTATGATAGATTTCAATGCTGTTGGCGGAGGGATGGTAGGAGCATTTGTTGCTGGAATTCAAAGGGCAATCTTTGCCAGCGAAGCGGGTGTTGGTTCTGCTTCAATTACTCATGCAACAACTAAAGATGAAGAACCAGTAAGAACAGGGCTTGTTGCAATGATAGAGCCGTGTTTTGATACAATGCTCATTTGCTGTTTAACTGGAATAACGATAGTAATAACAGGTGCATACCAAACAGGTGTTGGTGAGGGAATATTAATTACTCAAAAGGCATTTGAGACAGTTTCTCCATGGTTTCCTATCCTTCTAACAGTAGCTGCTCCTTTGTTTGCATTTTCTTCGGTAATTTCATTTGTATATTGTTGTGAAATGGGGTGGCTATATTTATTCGGTGCAAAAAGTATAGTGATATACCGCATAGCGGTAATAATTGTGGCGTTTTTCTCTGGCCTTTCTAAAGATATAATGGCTATTGCCAATATCGGTGGAACTTTGTTCTCTTGTTTAGCTTTGATCAACATGACAGCTCTTATACTGTTTAGCAATCAGATTAACGATGAAGTTCAGTGCTACCTAAAAAGGCTGAGGAATAATAAAATTAATTAAATTTTGGCATATGAAGGTACAACAACAGATGTCATTTCAGTACCATCTTCTTGTTACCTCAGAACTCTCTCTTGTCATCCCAGTGCGTGACACTGGGATCCAGTCTATTTCATCATGGACATTATTTTTAAGATATGCTCCTAGAATCCGTTGTCAACTGCATAATTTGCAAATACTTTTATATCTGGATTCCAGTGTCAAGCACTGGAATGACACCCTTCTGGTACTCAGATGATACGAAAAGAAACGCTGGAACGACGTCGTTCAAGGCAACAAATTGCCTTCAAATTACAACAACTGTGGATATGATGGAGAGGTACGTAATCCTTATACTATCCTACATACTCGGTTCAATACCGTTTAGCTTAATCATTACAAGAATAAAAGGGATAAACTTAAGAGAAATAGGTTCAGGTAATATTGGTGCTACAAACGTTGCAAGAACAGGAAATAAATTTCTTGCTGCTTTGGCATTACTTCTGGATTCCTTTAAGGGATTTATTGCCGTTTATATAGCACAACAATTTTTTGATGATAATCTTTGTATATACATATCTGCAATTTTAGCAGTTTTAGGACACATGTTTCCTGTATGGCTAAAATTCAGTGGAGGAAAGGGCGTTGCAACCACTCTAGGGATACTGATAGCATTTAACATTGATATTACTTTAGTATTCGTAATAATTTGGATAATAGTCTTTCTTGCCTTTAGATACTCTTCCCTTGCTTCACTCAGTGCTACTTCAACGGCTGTAGCATGGTCCTTTTTTTTTCAGAGGAATTTGTTCTTAACATTACTAATTATAGGAGCACTAGTTTTCTTAAAGCACCACAGAAATATTGTGAATCTTCTGCAAGGTAAGGAAAATAAATTTTTATAAGCATGCTGACTCTGCTGCTATATTACTAACAGATACTTCATGCGAGAAACGACTTGAGACTACTTCCTCTACTTCTTTTATCATTTCTTCCATGCTTTTTCCACTTTTCTTACATGCATCATCAAGTGCTAATTTTAGCTTACGTATATCATTCTCTTCTAGCATCTTATTCATTTCTTTTTTCGTTATCTCTAATTTTTTTAGTAAGATGTTCTCCATTATCTCTCTTTCATCACCTTTATACTGGCTACTTAGTCTGCTATACGCAATGCAACACTTCTTTTCTCGTGGCAAGGCTGACAGATTTTGCAATGTAGCATCTACTTGAACTTCTATAGGGTTAACTTTCCTAGCCTTTTCAACAGCTTCTGACCTAAATTTCTCGACTTCTCCTATTATTATTTTGCTAGCTATTCTTTTAGCTTCATCCACAGATGAATCCTTGAGAGAAAAATCTGTCTTGAGTAAATTTTGGTTTAAAAGCTCTAGAAAAACTTTTTCTTTTATATCAGCACAACATCTTGTGTTTGTTTCTTGTGCAATATAAAAAGATAAGCGCTCATCCAAGAATTCTACTAACTTTATAGAACTAATATCTTTCATTAACATCAGCACAATTTGTTCACTATATTGAGAAGTGAAACTCAATAATTTTCTCATTAAAGGAATACTTACTTCTGAAATAAAATTATCAACTATCTTCTGACTTTCATCGTTAGGGTCATTCTGAGCTTTGTACCAAGCCTTAAGAATTTCTTTACTGTTTTTTTTGTTTTTTAACCTGTCTAACATGAACTTACGTGCTTCATTTTTTGCCTCTGAAATTGATATTTGCTGCGGAGCAGTAAATCTAATTTCTGGATCAGGATGAATACCCTCTAGTGTGCTTAACATTCTGTAGACAATACCGGTAAAACAGGTGTTAGGGATTCGCTCTTTTCTAGAGAAAGTTTGGCTATCAAGCAAATTTGTAATTAACGCGTCTTTTTTATTTTTTACAGCTTCTCTGTCTCCATCATTGCAGGCTTTCAGAACTAAAAGTAAAATCTGTCCACCTGTAAAGCCGGAGCTATGCTTTTGATCATCTTTGCAAAAGTCATTTAAAAATGTAATTACTCTTCCTTTATCCTCATCACTAAATTGACGATAATTAAGTTCATTTAAATCATTTATATATTCAATAAATTGCTTAAATTCTCTATCATTAATAACGTCTTCGGATACTTTTTCACCATACTTATCTTTTAATTTATCAATATTTTTAATGATATCATCATTTAATTGATGGGGCAGTAAATGTTCAAGCTTAACATCAAAACTATTAACCATACCACGTAAATTCTCTTTTATACCCTCCAAAAAGAAATTTATAGAAGCTTTAAGCAGCGTAAATGGGTTAAAATCTTTTGGTCTCAGTTCACTCTGCAATAAAACCAATAGCATTGTAAGTGGTATAGTTCCCAGTAACGAAATAAGCAAAAAAGTGGTAGTGAAAGTTAGATATGTTATAAAAGCAGAAAACAAGAGGAAGGCTGCTACCTTGATTGTATTGTTCTTAAAAAATATTTCCCAATATTCCCTTTTGCTCATCTTTTGCTGTTTTGCCGTTTTTATTTCTTTGTAGATATAAAGAGTTTTAATTTCAGACCTGAAGAATATAGTACCAAGAGAAAAAAGAACATTAACGGGATTAGTGATAATGCTTAAAGAAACAAAAGTTGCAAAATAACTAACAAACTTTAGCCTGCTAGATTCCTTTGAAGGAAATTGTATTTGAGAAATACCTATCATAGCTTACCTTCAACATCATTACACTTTAGTAATAGCATAATAATTTAAAACGTCAATGTTTAAGTATCTTATTATCCGCACATTCATCATACTCGATTTCAACTGTAGAGTGTGCTATTTCGAACTTATCTAGCAATATTTTTTTTATTTCATATAAAACATTGGTGTGCTGCACATTTTGCTTTATTTTAGCATGCATGGTAATTATAAAATAATTATCAGACAGCGACCATGTATGTATGTGGTGCACATCTATCACTTCAGGTAATTCTGATGTGATCTTACTTTTTATCTCTTCAGCAGATATACCCTCAGGTGTACCTTCAAGGAGTATATGGCAAGAATTCTTTAGAATTTTGTAGCCACTATTTAGAATTATCACACTAACAAATACTGATAAGATTGGATCTACTATTTGCCATCCAGTAAGCATGATAATTATGGATGCAAGTATAGCAGCTACAGAACCTAAGATATCTCCTATAACGTGTAGTACAGCACTTTTTATGTTTATATTGCTCTCGCATTTACTATGTAATATAAAAAAGACTATGATATTAGAGATCAGGCCAAGTGTAGCAATTATTAACATTACTTTCCACTCAACATTGACTGGAAAAATAAACCTTTTTATTGACTCAATTATAATGATTACTGCAATGAGGAATAGAGTTAAACCATTAACAAATGCTGCAATTATCTGCAACCGATGATACCCGTATGATCTCTGCAAATCGGATTTCTTAGCTGAAAACCTATGTGCTAACCAGCTTAAAACCAAGGCGAAGAGGTCAGTGAGCATATGCCCTGCATCTGATAATAGAGCAAGCGAATGTGAAATTATTCCACCTACTATTTCCATAAACATTGTTATCGCAACTATTATTATGGAATAGATTAAGCGCTTGGACTGCGCTGCTGAGTGTTTACCGTTATGCACTGCTGTCATATAAAATCTTTTCATGAACAAAAACGTGGGTAACACTGGGTTCGAACCAGCGACCGCTTGCACGTCAAGCAAGTGCTCTACCAACTGAGCTAATTACCCATCGTGGTTTTAGTATAGTGCTTTGGTGGAATGAAAGTCAATAAACCACTTTGCTTTTGTCCTTGTCCAATGTGATTCCGAAATATAGCTGTATAGAATTTCAGCCATATTCTAAATTTTACATATTAAGTTAACTATCTATACTTTATTTATTAAGATATAAATTATATTAATACAGGAATTTACGTTTTTTTTAGGGAAATTACTTTATGCTTGATATTTGAAGAGTTAATAAATTATAGGTTAGAATCATGGCAATCAATCAACAAGTAAATAAAAATATAACTAAAGAAGAATACTTCAACAATAACGGCAAAGGGTTTAATTCGCCACATGTTATAGAAGTTGAAGATTTAAATATTAAAGTAGAGGTTTATTCTCACAATTTAAGAGCAAGTAAAGTTGCTAACATTGAAAGTGAGATAAGAGAAACAGCTACTAGTTTTAAAGATACATTCAAGTTAGAACGCGGCAGTTCAGAACAAACATTTAAAATTTACATGTTTGATGACAAGGATGATTACACTCACCTTGGTGGAAGCGAGCGTTTCGGTTCTTACCTTGGAGACGAAGGTGGTAAATGTTACTACAAAGGGAAAGCTGATGTTTTTGCTGAAATGTACGTCTACCAGCAAGGTGGCGTTCATAATCTTCAGCATGAATTTGCACATGGTTTAACTTACTTGGCTACAGGAGGCAAATCTTTACCTACAGTATTAATGGAAGGAATTGCAGATTACTTTGAGCATCATTCAGATCATAAATTCAATTCTCAAGGATCAAGTATTGACAAGACCGAAGCTGCAAATTTGGATTTAGATAAAATTTTAAGTTTAGAATACTCAAAGGACAGCGAAGCAAATAGCCTAGTTTATAAAACAGGTCATGCGTTGATAATGTACTTACAGGAAAAAGATCCTAGTTTATTAAGAGACTACCTAGATGCTTTACGTCAAGGTAACTCAGATGAGTCAAAAAGTTTCTTGAAAGACATAAAAGGACACGATACTGACTTCAAAAGTTGGCTTGCTGAGAATGATACAGAAACTGCAATGGAACATCTCAACGCTTTGCAAGTTACAAAAGGAGATTTCATAGCAACTGGTCAAGAAATAGTGGGTGGAGAAATTAAAAACGTATCCTACTATAAAGCAAATATAGAAAAAATGGATGGAGAAAACGTTGGAAGTTTTTCTCCTGTAGAACACGTTGCATTTTATGATGTTGCTCGTGCTATAAATAGGGCAACAAATGATACACTTGATATATCAAAGGAATATCATTTCCTCAAGGTAGTAAAAACTTCCGATGGACAAGATAAACTAACTTACTCTGACCAACAAGGTAATGAGTACCGAAACAGTCTAGAGTATAAAAATCAGGCTTTTAGAATGCTATCAAAGTATGATGAAAATTTAAAGAAAGCTTATGATGATGCATTAAAAAATCTGGATGAGCAGAGGCAAATGGAATATCCCAAGATAAATAAAGAATATAGCGAAGGGAAGATTTCTTACGAAGAGTATTCAGACAAATATTATTCAATTCCCTCCAAATATGAGGAATTAAAAAGTACCTTACTTGATGAAACCATAAACACTGGCTTAGAACAAGTAAAAGCGACTAAGAACATCGATGTAGAAAAGATGTTAGAAGAGATGATCAATATCGATTCAAACTTGATAAGAGGTACAAATCATATTGATCTACAAGAAGGTAAGATTTTTTCTATGCAAGCTCATGGTCAAGGAGATATGGGTGCACTGTCTATATATGACGGAAATACAAAGCTTGGAGAATTATTGAGCGAATCAGGATTTTTTAAGCAAGTTGAAGGCCAAACTAAAGAAACTTTCGTTTTTGAGGATATATTACACAACTTAAATGTTTCATACGAAGGCGGTGCTTACATGGCAGTTACAAAAGAAAATGGTCATTATAAAGCTTCCCTAATAGATGGCAGAACAGTTGAACGCGATGAATACTTTGATGAAGCGCATTTACATGAAAATGAATTGTTGCATCCTAGCACTGGACACATCCAAAAAGATTTAGATTCTCTGCTTCTTAGAGGTACCAAAATTTTGAATCATCAGGATTCAGAACATGCACAATATTCTGATGAGCAAAAGGCAAATGGAGTAATCGTGGAAAAAGGAAAATTACTGGATAATAAGGGAACAGATAGGACAGACGATGATGTATATGAAGCTGTCGTAAAGCAAGGAGACGAGCGCTTACATGAATTTAAAAATATGGGCTTTTATATTACCGAGAAAGGTGATCTATTTATTCATGACCATGGAGCAAATGTAAGGTTTCAACTACCACAAAGTATTACTCATCTAAAATTAGTGGAAAAAGACGGAGCATATAAGCTTGTTCCGGTGACAAAAGATGGTAATGAACATCCAATAGGTATGCCAAATATATCAGATGAATATAGATACATAGATCCAATATTTGCACATGAATATGAAAAGAGAGATTATTCCCATAAACATGTAAATGTGGGCCTTATAAACTTAGAGAAATATGGCTCTGGCAAACTTTTTGCTATAAAGTACGACCCAAATGATTACCACATACAAAGAAACTCTAGCGGTGAAATAGTTAGAATAAAAGATCAAACATATTTCACTAAAGTAAAATTGTTTGATGGCGACGAAGAAATTGGAATGTTATCTAATAACTTCCATAACTTCAAAGGTAAAATATTCTTTTCTGCTGACTACAACTACAGTTATAACGATTTCCTAGCATCTGTTTCTCCTCAAGTTGAAATTGAGGATATGGGAAATGGAAGTAAAAAAATAACTTTCGATCAAGGTAGTGGTGATATCGGTGATACTAATAGAGGCTACACGGACTATCAGAGAATATATACAAAAACCGAAAGTCCAAAAGGGCAAGTAAGTGAAACTAAGACAGAAGTTCATAGTACTACTAATGTTGTTGCACAAGCTGCTGAAGAGAAAACTGCATCAAACGACAATAGTGAAATGCAGTCTGACCAGCCACAAATTCCAACAAGGGCAAAAAGGTCAGCTTCAGTGGAGGAGAAAGAGCAAGAACAGGTAGTATTAAAAGACACAATTCTCAAAATAGAAAAGAGCTACGAGCAGGACTCAGAAGGGAAACATAAGGCAAATGTAACGATAGATTATAATGATGTAAAAGCCTTATATGATAGAGCGGAAGGAGCAGAAAAGCAATCTGTGTTAGATTTTTGGAACAAACTGCACACATCAGAATACAAGGTTGGTGCTTTGCCGGAAGACAAATACTATTTTGAAAAAGGCAAATTCGTAATCCACGATAGTGATACGAAAAAGCTTATAGTGTTACCTGAAGATAAGGTGTCCATCAAGATAATGAAGGATGGTGATAGTTATAGTTTAGCTATATCAAGTGGTAATGGCAAAGTAATAAGCAGCATTAGTAAAATAGATAATCCAAATTACGAATTGCTGTCAGATTCAAGTCATTTCAATTCAGAGGAGCAAGATAATATTGTATTATCAGATCAACATCACGAATATAATCTTTATCTAGAGAATGGTTTTGTGAAAATGTTCGATTGCGCAAGCGATCACATTTATCACGACCACAACTCGGCCTATATCTAATACATACAAGGAGGGCAGTGCCCTCTTCTTGTCATTCCAGTGTCAAGCACTGCCGTCTTGGATGGAAACCAGCGTCACGCCCTGGAATGACAGGGTTTGTCATCCGAGTAGCCCCTTCGGTGTCATCCCAGTGCCCAGACACTGGGATGGCTTTGTTGCATCGCTACTTATGAAAGGCTAACTATAGTTAGGATTATAAGCAACCTATTGAAAATCTTTGTTTTTTTGCAATCAATCTGATCAAATTTAAGAATAGTAATTTGTTATTTATATTAATAAATTTAATTCTATTGAAAATAGCTAAAGCATTGAAATTCTTGAATTTTAGCCAGATTAGTGAGTGGTAGTGAAATTTCTTTTACTCAAATTTAGGTATTCACTGACCGTTCTTGTTATAAATACCAGAATAATAAGCTACTGATATTCCCTATCTTTTTTTATCTTTAATCCATCATAGCTAGCGATGCAACAAAGCCCACTGGGATCCAGAAAACTTAACTTTAAATAAGTGGCTGCATAATAAAGGCTGGATTCCAGACTGGAATGACATCATCTGCTACACACTTGAATGACAAGAGAAGAATTCTGAAACAACAAGTTTCAAGGAAATCTTATGTAAAATCTAACATTAACGAAAATTATACTATTTTCATGCATGCTATGGTTTTTGTAATTAATGGAGGGTGATATGGCGTTGAGTGAAAAATTGAGTACAATAGATACAATAGAAAACCTTGCAACTAACAAAAATTTTTTAGGAAAATTGATAGTGGAACTAAATAAAGGTGCTAATGATAAAGGTATATATACTAAAAAAGGTGTGGATGATGAGTTGAGAAAGAAAGCTAATACTGCAGATGTTTACACTAAAACTGATGCAGATACTGCTTTTGTCAAAGCTACAGAGCTTAAAACAAAAGCTGCAGCAAAAGATGTCGTGGATGCTATAATTGCTTCTACTGATTTTACCGATAAAGTATACACTAAAAATGATGCAGATACTGCGTTTGTTAAAACTGCAGATCTTGCAACAAAAGTTGCAAAAAAAGCTGTTGTGGATGCTTTAATACCAGAATTAGCAAAAGGTGATGATGATACTGGTATCTATACTAAAAAAGGTGTTGATGACACGTTTCTTAAATCTGCAGATCTTGGAACAAAAGTTGCAGAAAAAGCTGTTGTGGATGCTTTAATACCAGAATTAGCAAAAGGTGCTGATGATAAAGGTATCTATACCAAAAAAGGTGTTGATGATGCATTTGTTAAAACTTTAGGACTTACAGATACGCTAAAAACAGAAGTAGTAAAACAGCCTGTTGTGGATGCTATAACTGCTTCTCCTGATTTTACAAATAAGGTATATATTAAAGCTGCTCCAGCCGATGAAGTTTACACTAAAACTGCTGCAGAGACTGCTTTTGTTAAAGCTACAGAGCTTAAAACAAAAGCTGCAGCGAAAGATGTCGTGAATGCTATATTTGATGCAAAAGACGGCGACAAATCAATTTTAGTAGATAAATTAGGAGGATTTCTTGATGCTACTGACACAGCGTATGGTGACAAAAATGATCAAACAGCAAAGGTGTTCTTAGGAGGTAAAGGGCTAAAAGGGGAGACAGGAGCAGATGGTAAAAGTCCAACAGCTGCTGAAATAGCTGCTGAGAAAGCCTTACAAGAGCATGTAACAAAGATAAGCATACAAAGTCCAGAATTTAAAAGAGCTGCGCAAGAGGAAATGTCACAACCGTATTTTGAGCCTCCAACAAGTGATGATGCTGCACTTAATTGGACTTGGTAATACAGCTTAGATCCAAGTAGTCACGCTACTTGGATGACGTCATATGGTCCTCTGATGACGGAAAAAGGACTCGGATAACACCCTACAATGTCATTCCAGCGCGTGACGCTGGAATCCAGCCTTTTCATAATCATTAAAATGTTGTATTTTAACATAAAACGGCTACTTTTATGCTTACCAACTTAATAAAATTCCTGGATCCCAGTGTCTGGGCACTGGGATGACACCCTACTAGCAGAAGTTACTCTCAAATGTTTGTTCATGTTAGCTACAAACATTAAGAAATTTACCAAACGAAAAAAGGCAAAAGAAGCCCTAGTCATTGTCTATTTTCAGTATTGGCGTTTTTTAAGTCTTAAACACTGCAATTTAGCTGCTTTTAAATGCAACTCATCTTAGTTTAAATGTTTAAGAAATTTACTAAGCAGAAAAAAGGCAAAAGAAATCCCGTATTAGCTAGTTGTCACTCTCTAATCCTGCAAATTGGCGTGCTATACTGTCTTAAACGCTTTATAAGCGCGTTTCAGCTTATATAGGTAAAAACCCAGAAATGTTGTGAAGACGTAGGGTGCGCATAGTGCAAAAAATTAAAAATAAGACGCCAATTACGTAATACTGTTGTCGTTTAATCTGCACAGATTGAAGATAAATGAATACCTTCAGTTTCATGATAAGAGGGCTGGCGAAGGGTGTCAAGTAAGTTTTTTCGTTTCTACCAGCTACTTGGATGACACCACATAAATTAATAAATAGGAAAATTACTACAAATCCTTTCAACTTTAGCTTTTACTGCTTTTTCGACACTTGAGCTATTTCCGCTGATTAATCCTTGAATTACTTCATTTATTAGACCAGCTATCTCTTTAAAATTTTCTGCCTCAAGTCCGCGTGTTGTCTCAGCAGCGGTGCCAAAACGGAGCCCTGAAGTGATGGTCGGCTTTGCTGTATCAAATGGTACAGAGTTTTTATTACAGGTAATACCGGCTCTCTCAAGGCTATCTACAACGTCTTTTCCAGTTAATTTCTGCGATCTTAAGTCAACTAGCACTATATGAGAGTCAGTGCCACCGGTTATAATGTCAAGTCCATGCTTTTGCAATTCTTGAGCCAGCACTTTCGCATTTTCCACGACTTTCTTGCTATAAGTCTTAAACTCTGGTGCTAATGCTTCTTTAAATGCAACAGCTTTTGCAGCTATCACATGCATAAGTGGCCCGCCCTGCAATCCTGGAAAAACTGCAGATTGAATTTTTTTGTGTAATGCTTCATCATTGGTCATCACTATTCCACCACGAGGACCACGCAAAGTTTTGTGAGTTGTGGAAGTCATAACATGTGCATATTCAGCAGGGGATGGATATTCGCCCGCTGCAATAAGCCCTGCATAGTGAGCAATGTCTGCAAGCAAATAAGCACCAACTTTATCTGCAATTTCGCGAAAGCGTTTGAAGTCCATTTTTCTCGGATAAGCAGAAGCACCAGCTATGATCAATTTCGGTTTATGCTCCAGCACCAGCTTTTCTATCTCATCCATATCCAGCAAGTAAGTGTCTTTATTCACTGTATATTGAACTGACTTAAACCATTTACCAGAAAGGCTTGGTGCCGCACCATGAGTTAGATGCCCACCGCAATTCAGTGACAATCCAAGTATCGTATCACCTGGAGCAAGTAGTGAAGCAAACACTGCTTGATTCGCCTGAGAACCAGAGTGAGGTTGAACGTTTGCAAATTTTACACCAAACAACTTACAAAGTCTCTCTATAGCCAGACTTTCAATTTTGTCCACATGCTCACAACCACAGTAATATCTTTTACCTGGATAACCTTCTGCGTATTTATTAGTCAGAAAAGAGCCTTGTGCCTCCATTACCGCTTTGCTTGCAAAATTTTCTGATGCAATTAATTGCAATTGTGATTTTTGGCGTTGTAATTCTTTTTCTATAGACTGATAAACCTCGTTATCAAAAGACTTTAAACTATTTTTAGAGCCACAGATTTTTTTTAAAACACTCATCATAGATCAAACCTCGCTTTAATTTTAAGATGCACAAGCAATTTTAAGACTGCTTATCCTGCTTTTTTAACCATAAGAGCCCAAAAACAGCTATCAGAAAACATACAGGAATAATAGATGTTGCTTTTATCAGCAATTCTCAGCACTATACACAGGATTTCCTTGTATCACTGTCCTATCCCAACACAAATCTATTATTTTTGCGATCCCAGTGTGAAAAAAATAGCCAAAAACCATGACTATCATATTTGACACAGCTGTAGTTAATCCTATTAAGTTATTATTTACATAACTTAATGCTTTGTACAGTGTTACTATTTGATATCCAGAAGCGAAACCTATAACAAGAAGTGCAGGCAATACAATATACAATCCGCCAGCCTGTGTAAAAAGTAAAAGGAAACTAGCAATCATTGCAAAGGAACAGACAATAATAACTTCATAATGTCTATTTGGATATTTTTCTAATATGTGAGCAAAAGAGAGCAATCCAGCTGCAAATCCTACATATATAACAGAAGAAATTGAAGACGCTAGATCACCGGCCATTTGATATACCTCACATAAAAAAGCTTTTGTCCAAGCATCAGCAAAACCTTCTAGTGGACCTACCATTAAGCCACCAAAAAAACTAATTAGAATGATATATTTATTGAAAAGCACAGTTTTTAGATCCTTCATGCTAATTTTTTCTTTTCGAAAGTTGTAAGCATTGTAAGGAATAACTAAAAATAAAGATAAAGCGAGTAAGAAACCAAACCCTGAAAGAATATAAATTACATAATTCCAACCAAACTCATCAAGCAAAAGTTCTATTGGTAGACCACCATATATTGCCCCTAATAGCCCTATAATAACAGATATGCTTGCCATTTTGCTGATTTTTCTCGCGAAAATACATACTGGCAACTTTAAATACTCCTATTACTGACGCAGACGAGCCAATCCCAACAATTATTCTACCTAATACTGAATAATACCACTCATCAAAGCACACAAGAGGTAATGTTCCAATAGACACCAAGACAGCACAAATAGGTAAAACAATTTTTGGACCGAATCTATCAAAACAAAGACCAACAGGGATATGAACTAGTGTAAATCCCACATAGTAGAGACCATTAAATTGCCCTAAATCTGCAATGCTTATATTAAATTTTGTTATTAATACAGGCGCAATTATGTTTGGCATGACACGTAACACATACTGGTATGCATAGAAAGAGATACTATCAACCATACAAAAAATTACTTTTCGACATACCTACCACCTAATAAAACCCAATTACAATTAAAACAAAAATATCAAAGTAAAATAAAGTATTATATTTCATAATAACAAGAGCCTTAAATTAGTACATCTAACGATTTTATCATACAAGCCTTCGATAAATTATCTACTTATTACAATCAACTTCTCTAAAATCTTTATTTTTTAACCATAAGAGCCCAAAAACAGCCACCAGCAAACATACAGGAATAACTGATGTTGCTTTTATCAGCAATTCAGCACCATACACAGGATTTCCTTGTATTATTGTTCTATCCCAACACAAATCTACTATTTTTGCGATCCCAGTGTGAAAAAAATAGCCAAAAACCATAACTATCATGTTTGACACAGCTGTAGCCAGGCCTACTAAGTTATTATTTACATAACTTATCGCTTTGTAAATGGTAACCACCTGATATCCAGATGTGAAGCCAATAATAAAAAGCGTAGGTAATACAACATACAAGCCACCAATCTGAGTAAAAAGCAAAAGAAAACTAGCGATCATTGCAAATGAGCATGCAATTATTACTTCATAATGCTTATTTTTATATTTTTCCAATAAATAAGCCAAAGAGAATGATCCTATTAACATTCCTATCAATATTACGGAAGAGAGAGAAGATGCCAAGTCTTCATTCATTTTATATACTTCAAAAAAGAATGCTTTCACCCAACCATCGGCAAAACCTTGCATTGGACCGACCATGAGTCCACCAAAAAAGCTAATTAGAATAATATGCTTGTTGAAAAGTATGTTTTTTAAGTCTCTAATGCTAACTTTTTCCTGTTGAGCATTGCTTTCAGGCGTTACTAAGAACAGCAACAGAGCAAGTAAACACCCAAATGCTGAGAATGTATAGATAACATAATTCCAGCCAAATTTATCGAGTAAGAAGTCTAAAGGTAACCCGCCACATATCCCTCCCAAAATTCCTATAATTATAGATAAGCTGGCCATTCTTGCTGATTTTTCTTGCGCAAAATACATGCTTGCAACTTTAAAAAGCCCAATTGCTGAAGCGGATGACCCAATTCCAACGACTATTCTGCCAAGTATTGAATAATACCACTCATCAAAGCATATAAGTGGTAATGTTCCGGTAAATGTTAAGATAATACAAATAGGCAAAACAAATTTTGGCCCGAATTTGTCAAGAGCAAGACCAATAGGTATGTGAGCCAGCGTATAGCCTACATAGTATAACCCACCAAACTGGCCAACATCTGTAATACTTATGTTAAATTTTGTTATCAATTCAGGCGCAATTATGTTTGGAATTACGCGTAATATATATTGGTATGCATAAAACAGTGACGCCAACAGCCAGACTAAAAAATTCCTCTGCAACATGAATCTCAGCTAAATTTAGGATTATAGATACTTTAGTTATAAAAAACAATACTATATTAATCATCTAAATCTGCTTAGCTCTTTTTACAGCTTATAACTTTAAGTAGCCAAAAGCCTATCATACCTATTAGTAAACATATAGGTATTATTAACATAGATTTAACCATTACATCGGCTCCATAAAGCGGTTTTTCATCAACGATCTTACCATCCCAATAAAAATTCATTATATTTGCAATAACGGTATGAAAAAAATAGCCAAAACTCATAACTATAGCATTACTTACAGATCCTGCACTTGCTACCGCATCATCCTTCACAAGATTTACAACTTTGGCAGTCAAAACAATTTGGTACGCAGAAGCAAAACCAACTATAAATAGTAATATGGATGCTAAAAGTGAATTAATGTTACATATAAAAAGTAATAAAAACACAATTATCATAGCCATAGCACAAGAAATTATTATCTCATAGTGTTTGGTTGGTTTTTTTTCTAGTAAGTAAGAAAGTGATAAATATCCAAAACCAAAGCCTATCAGTATCCATTTTGAAATATTGTATGCAACCTGTCTATCTATAGCATACATCTCATGCAAGAATGTTGCAGACCATACATCTGTAAACCCTTCCAATGGTCCAACCATAAAGCCACCAAATAAACTTATTAATAGAACATTTTTATTGAATATAACTTCACTTAAACTTTTAATATTTAATCTTTCTTCTGAAGTATCAATTTTGGGTATAAACATAAAGGAAACAAGAGCAAGCAACAATCCCAGTGTTATAAATGTAACAAACACATAGTCCCACCCAAACTTATTAAATAAGATATGTAACGGTTTAGTGGCAAATACACCACCTGAGATGCCAATAATAGCTGATATACTAAACATCATGGCAAATTTTTCTCTACGGTAATAAATACTTATTATTTTAAAGAGTCCAAGTACTGAAGCAGAGGATCCAATACCAGTAATTATTCTTCCAATAATAGAATAACTCCAATCATTAGAACTGACTAAAGGTAAAGCACCTAAAGATGTTAATGCAATACAAATCGGTATAACAATTTTAGAACCAAATCTATCTAAAAGAATACCTACAGGAATATGTGCTAACACATAACCTACATAATACAGTCCACAAAATTGTCCTATTTCTGTTGTTCCTATATTAAACCTTACTACCAATTCAGGAATTATAATATTTGGAATTACGCGTAATATATATTGGTATGCATAAAACAGTGACGCCAACAACCAGATTAAAAAATTCCTCTGCAATACTTTACCCAAAAGCTAGTATTATAGATACTCTGTTTATAGAAAACAATATTTTTATGAATACTTATTTTAATTTACCGGAATTTTATACAGTTGAACTCATAGCCAACATAAGTAGTTTATGCATTAACTAAATTTTCCAGGTTCAAGTTTGGATGATGGAAAAAGTTCACTTTTTCTATTTTTAAAAGAGACCTTTTATTTTACTTATAATTTTTTCTACCATATCTACAACTGGCTCATGAATAAGGTATATAAAAAAAATTACACCACAAATGATAAGTATATTTATGATTTTACCCTTATTCATCTTTATCTTGAGCTTCACTTTTGTTACAAGATCCATTTTATTTATGTTTTTATTTCATGCTGACAATTATATCTTAAATACCATAATTTTCAGTAAAATTTGACTTCAGAAGTATTCTATTAATATTATATTAACCTTTTTATGTGTAAAATAGTTAATATAATATTAAAGCAGGCTGATGAATATAAGCACGATAGATAATACGCTGCAAAATTACATAACAAAATACATTGAACAAACATTCGCTACACACGTGCTAGGCAATAGATACGACAAATTGTATAGGAAACTTCTAAGTGGTATAGAAGAGATAATAAAGCTTGCTGTAAATGAAGCAAAACACTACGATGAAAATTTAGAAGATCTATATAACGATTCAAGATTTAATAAGAAATTTATTCAAGCTGTTGCTAAACATCAGGTGTTGGAATTTTTAAATACTTATCCGAAAAGAAAAGAAATTGTTGCAGAATTTTACAATGAACATCACATTAACGAAAGTGATTTAAAGACTCTGGAAAAGGGGAAAGATTTAGTAAATAAAATAAATAACATTAACTTACTGCAACAAAATGAAAAAAATGAGGAATTCAATATTAGAAAGACACTTGCTCAATCAATAAAAATGCCTTCCATAGAAAAACACAAATTAGAGCATTCAAGATAACCTTAGTGAATATTTTTGACGCGGTGAAATGGGTAATTAATGGATAGTCTATTTCATTTTAACTCCTGGCACGCTTTAGTAATACTATCACATCCAATTTCTAATTGTTCCTGAGAGGTTGCATAAGAAATTCTGATAAAATTTTCTAGACCAAATGCAATTCCTGGAACCACAGCAACCAAATGATCTCCCAGTAAGTATTCAGTAAAATCTAAATCATTATTTATTATCTTACCACTTTTTGTGCTTTTACTGAGCAATCCTTCACATGAGACAAATAAATAAAACGCACCTTGTGGAACAGACGCTGATAATCCCGGGACAGAATTTAGCTCTTTCACCATAAAATCTCTACGACTCTTAAAAATCCTTGTTCTTTCTTTCAAAAAACTATGATCACCGTTTAATGCTGCTGCTGCTGCTGCTTGTGCTATCGAATTTGGATTAGAAGTGCTTTGAGACTGCAGCGTAGAGATAGCTTTTACCACATCACTTCTACCTGCAATATACCCTATTCTCCAGCCTGTCATTGCATAGGCTTTTGATACTCCATTGACTACAAAAACTCTATCATAAAGCTTCGGCTCAACCTGAGCGATAGTAAAAAACTTTTCGTCGTATATTATATGCTCATAAATATCATCTGTAACGACATTCATATGTGGATATTCAAGCAATATTTGTGCTATGTCTTTCAATTCATCACATGTGTACACAGCTCCTGCAGGGTTGTTCGGTGAGTTAAGAATTAACCATTTAGTTTTTTTAGTTATCCTGCTTTTCAATAATTCCGCTGTCAGTTTAAAATTTTGTTTGCATTCTACTACAACTGGCAAGCCGCCAAAAAGACTTACCATATCAACATATGAAACCCAATAAGGAGCTGGAATAATAACTTCATCTCCAGAGTTAATTGTTGCCATGAACAAATTGAATAACACCTGCTTAGCACCTGTACCAACACAGATTTGGTTAAGCGTGTACTCGAGGTTATTATCCTTTCTTAACTTATTAATTATTGCTTCTTTCAGCTCACGCGTTCCATCAACAGCAGTATATTTAGTCTTACCTTCACTTATTGCTTGAATAGCTGCTTTTTTTATATGATCTGGAGTATCAAAATCCGGTTCTCCTGCAGCTAAAACACAGATCTTTTTTCCTTCATTTTTCAACTTATTTGCCTTATCAGTTACAGCAATCGTAGGTGATGGTTTTATTAGGAACATTCTTTTTGCAAGGTCTGACATATTTTACTGAAGCTAAATTTAAATGATAAACCCCGTACAACAAAAAAGCTAGGAATTTTGTGTATTGTATTAGTAGCTTTTTACCAGGTTTACCAACGCAGCAATATTTTCAACTGGAGTATCAGGGAGTACTCCATGTCCGAGATTAAATATGAAGGGTAAATCTCTAAAGCAATCTATTATACGTTTTGCTTCTTTGATTGCTTCCGTTTTATTATAGGCTAAAAGATTAGGATCAAGGTTTCCTTGTAGAGGGATGTTTAGATTCGCTTTCGCCCATTTTATTGGAACATTATAATCTATACTTACTGCAGATACACCTGTTTGTTCGCAGTAATCTTTATAAAGATTTCCAGCAGACCTTGGAAAACCTATTATTGGAAAATCAGAAAATCTATCCTTTATTGCCAAGATAATTCTCTTTGTTGGTTCGATAACATATTCTTTAAACAATGGTTCCGATAACGCACCAGCATTACTGTCAAATAGCTGAATAACATCTGCTCCAAATTCTATCTGTTTAATTAGATAAATAATCGTTACTTCCGTTATTCGTTCAATTATTTCCTTCAAACACGAAGGATAAAAATTTAATACTTTGGAAAAAGTTTTGCTGCTCCCACCTTCTATGATGTATGAGGCTACTGTCCATGGTCCACCAGCAAATCCTATGAGAGATTTTTTTTTTGGTAATTGGCTTCTGACTTTTTTTATAGCGTTTAGAATTGGTAAGGTTGTAGTTTCAATTTCTTGTGGACCCTTCAATTCCTTAGGACTTTCCACGGGTTTTATTATTGGACCTACACCGCGTACGAAATTCACGTCACAACCCAAAACATCAGCTATTATTAAAATGTCTGAAAAAATTATCGCCGCATCCATGTCAAATCTTGTCACCGGCTGTAACGTCAATTCTGTCACTAAATCTGTGTTGTAGCATATCTCCATAAAATTATTCATATTTTCTACTGCTTTGCGGTACTCAGGAAGAGACCTGCCAGCCTGACGCATTAGCCAGATAGGCACTCTTCCACCCGGCTCATTTCTCTTAATAATTTTCGCTATTGTTGTTTTGCCGCTTTCCAATCTATTCTGTTTATTCTTTTGTATATTAAAGTATAGCAATAATAATAGTTCTATCAATAACTTGTTACTAACTTAAAATTCAGTAAAAATTGGCGTTGTTCAACTTGTGGATAAATATGTGAGTAACTTTCGTATATTATTGATTTTCTGTTATGATTTATGTGTATAAGTAAGGTGTTTAGAGTGTTAGTAATTTTCTTTTATGGAAAATACTTTACCATCATGCATTGTTACACAACTATGTATATGTTGTTGAAAAAGTTGTTGATCAATTGTTGGTATTTTATATCAACAAATAATTCACAAATTAATTTGACATTATTCACATGCTTATTAAACATTTAATAACAGTTTTCTTGATAAATCTAATCTGAAAACGTTTTTGCCATTACAGGGAATAAATTGAGTAAAAAAAGAACCTTAGTAGAAAAAATAGCATATAGAATTTTTCTCTTCCTTTTCAAAAAAGCTTCTGTGTTGAAAAAGTGTGCGACTGAGGCATTAATGAAAGATCTGCCAGACCTTAATATATTTAATGGTCTATTAAAATTCCGCGATTGTGGTATAATGGATATAATGACTCCACGTACAGAGATATGCGCAGTAGACATTGAGTCAAGCGAGCGTGAAATAATAAAGAAGATAAAAAACACTTGCCACACTAAAATACCAATTTATAAAAATAACTTTGATAACGTAATAGGCTTTTTTTATGTAAAAGATGTTATTTTTAATAGGGATAAAAATTTTAATCTGAAACATATTATACAAAGCGTAATGTTTGTTCCACCCTCGATGAAGACAACTAATCTTTTTGTTAGGATGAACTCTTCTAAATCATGCTTAGCTATCGTATTGGATGAATATGGTGGAACTGATGGTTTAATTTCAATGACTGATCTTATAGAGGAACTAATACCAAACATTGATAGTGAAAACGAAATAAATTCAGAATATACCATTACTGAATTGTCTCAAAATAAGTTTGAAGTATCAGCAAGGGCTCTTATAAAAGATATAGAAGAGGATCTAAAAATAGAATTACGTGACCCTGAAGAAGACTATGTTACACTTGGTGGTTTGATTCTTTCGATTGCTGGTAAAGTGCCTTCTGTAGATGAAGTCATTAAATATAAAAATGGTATGAAGTTTATCATCAAAGATGCAAATGAGCGCTACATTAATAAAATAGTACTAGACTTAAGTGATTACAAAAATTAGATTTGGTACCCCTTGTCGGGGAATGCCTTGACACGAAGAAAAAGTTGTAATAACCAAATATGCAACTCAAGTTATAGTTAAACCTATTTCCAGCAAATTATTTTCGCAAGTATAATGCATTTCAGTGTTATAGTACTCTAATAATAAAGAGGTCATATAGATATTAATATCTTTTGTATTTAAATTAGTGTCATTTTTTTTGATTAATTTGTCTACTAATGATTTGCTTATTGGTTTGTGTTCATTTAGAATTTTTATAGTTAATAGCATTTTATCTTCTGTTTGACTCAGTAAAACAGATACTAGTTCAACTTCCGCCACTGCACTGGCTATAGTTAGCACCATATTAGAAATTATCTTATTTATCTTTTCAATTAAATCTTCCTTATTTTTTGCAGAGTATGCGTCTATTTTCCACGTAAGCTTTACTTTTTTTTTAATAAATAATTTTCGATATTAGATTTGGTCTTATCAAAGCTATAATTATCCATTGAAGAAGAATATGCCTGCTTCATAACTTTATGTTTATATATTAAATCATCGGAGCTTTCTTTAAGAAACAACAACGCTTCCTTCTGCGCATCAGCATCATTCTTATCTATTACTTCAAGCTCTTCTACGCCAAACGTTATTCCATTCATAGAGTTAGCAAAGTCATGAAGCAGCCGTCCTGATAGCAGTTCCGTTATTAACAGTATGTTTTTGGTATTTTCGTTCATTGGATAATTATAAATGATTTAAGTTACCCTATATTGGTAAGTATATAATAGTCAATTAAGAGAAAGTTTCGTTGCACTTTTTATATCAAGGCATTAATATAGTATTAACAATTTTAAAATTTATAAAAGGATTATGAATACTTATACCAGATCAGGAATAGATATTGAACTATATAATAAGTTAATAAAAGAAGTCAAGCCTATTGCTCAAGAAACTACTAGAGAAGAAGTAATCAGCGAAATAGGTTCATTTTCTGCGTTATTTGATTTTGCTGCACTAAGTAAGAAGTATGACCATCCAGTACTCGTTTCCTCAACTGATGGAGTAGGTACGAAACTGTTGATAGCTCAAGAAGTGAATAAACATGATACTATAGGTATAGATTTAGTTGCAATGTGTGTAAATGACTTACTTGCACAAGGAGCAACGCCTTTGTTTTTCCTTGATTACTTTGCAACAGGCGTTTTGACCAAAGATGTTTTATTATCTGTGGTTAAGGGCATTGCAGAGGGGTGCAAGCAAGCTAAAATAGCATTGGTTGGTGGGGAAACTGCAGAAATGCCTGGAATGTATGGTAATAATCACTATGACCTTGCAGGGTTTGTGGTTGGTGTAGTTGATCGAAAGCAAATTCTTCCAAACTGTAGTATGATGAAAGCAGGTGATTATATAGTTGGCTTAGAGTCAAGTGGAATTCACTCAAATGGGTTTTCTTTAGTGCGCCATGTTTTCAAAAGCTTAGGTATAAATTATAACGATACATCTCTATGGAATAATAAATCTTGGAGTGAAATACTACTTGAACCAACAAAAATATATGTTGATTCTTTGCTGCCTATCATGTCACAAGTAAAAGGTATTGCGCACATCACGGGTGGTGGTTTGGTAGACAATATTCCGCGAATTCTTCCAAAAAACTTATTTGCAAACATAGACATTAATTCCTGGAAATGGCCAGATATATTTTTATGGCTAACAAAGGAGGGTAAAATAGAGAAGAAAGAAATGCTAAAAACATTTAATTGTGGTATTGGTATGGTATTGATCGTAAGTTCTGAGAATATGCAAAACGTGAAAAATCATTTCCAAAAACGTGGAGAAAAAATTGAAATTATTGGAAAACTTGATGAGGCATGTAACCCTCCACTTGATAGAGTAGTATTTAGTTAACCTAACTTTACTGACAGTCTTTTTGCAACTTCTAGGTATGCTTCCTTTAAATCTCCTAAATTCAAACGAAAGACGTCTTTATCTAGCTTTTTATAAGTATTTTTATCCCATAACCTGCAGTTATCAGGGCTGATTTCATCGGCTAAAATGATTTTAGTACTGTCATTTATCAATCTGCCAAATTCCAATTTAAGGTCAACTAGATCTATGCCTGCATTTGAGAATAAATCAGTTAGGATTTCATTGATCTTTAAAGTTGTAGTTTTTACTTCATCCATTTCTTTGCTAGATAGCCAATCAAAATACAGTATGTGATTTTCATTTACCATTGGGTCGGCTAGGTCATCATTTTTGTAAAAAAACTCGATTATAGGAGATGCAAGCCTCTCACCTTCTTTGATATTAAAACGTTTGCAAAAGCTGCCAGCTGCAACATTTTTAACTACCACCTCAAGAGGTATTATCTTGAGCTTTTTGACTAGCTGTTCTCTTTCATTCAGAGTTTTTATAAAATGCGTGCTAATTCCTGCTTCTTCGAGCTTTTCCATGATAAAAGCACTAACATGATTATTAATTATTCCTTTGCCCTCAATAATTTCATATTTTTCCTTATTGAATGCTGTGACATCATCTTTAAAGTGCTGTATGACAGTTGATGAATCTTCAGTTTCAATAATGGCTTTCGCTTTACCTTCGTATATCGTTTTATTCAGTGACATGTTTAATTTAACTATATATTATATCAATTTACTGTTCTTAGAGTATAGCCCCAAATAACTTAAAATAAACCTTAATGGAATTCAATGTTACAATATTAACCATATTTCCAGAAATGTTCCCGGGGTTTTTGAACTATTCTCTTGCCGGAAAAGCGTTAGAAAAAAAAATATGGAACCTTGAAGTAATAAATATTCGTTCTTTTGCGAAAGATAAACATTCAACTGTGGATGATGTTCCATATGGAGGTGGAGCAGGAATGGTTATGCGTTCTGATGTAGTTGGTGATGCAGTAGATAGTATGCTCTCTGTTCATAAAAACACTAAGTTTATTTACATGACTCCATCTGGAACTAAGTTTAATCAGAATATTGCCAGAGAATTATTAGAGTTTCCTCATATAACAATATTGTGTGGTCGATTTGAAGGTATTGACCAAAGGATAATTGATGCGTATACTCCTTATGAGTTAAGTATTGGAGATTATATACTTTCAGGAGGTGAGCCAGCTGCAATGGTGGTTCTTGATGCATGCATTAGACTTCTTCCAGGTGTAGTAAATAATACCGATAGTATTACTGAAGAAAGTTTTAATTATGGTGGTGGTGTACTTGAATATCCTCAATATACTAGACCTGAGCAGTGGAAGGGATATAAAGTACCTGAGGTTTTGTTATCTGGCAATCACAAAAAAATAAGTGATTGGAGGCAGAAGCAGTCTCATGTTATAACAAAAAAGCGTAGGCCTGAATTATTGAGTGGAGAGATAAATGACAAATTTACTTAAAAAATTTAACGAACAGCAAATGCAAGTGTTAGCTAAAGAAATACCGGAATTTCGTCCTGGCGATGATTTGAAGGTCACTTTTAAAGTAGTTGACGGTACAAGTGAACGTATACAGATATTTGAAGGTGTATGTATATCAAAAAGGAACCGCGGGTTACATTCTTCTTTTGCAGTCAGAAAAGTTAGCCATGGAGAAAGTATAGTGTCTCAGTTTTTTGTTTATTCTCCTGCACTGGTTTCAGTGCAAGTGACAAGAAAAGGAAAGGTTCGTGGAGCAAAACTGTATTATCTGTGCAAACTATTTGGAAAAGCTGCAAGGATCAAAGAACGTACTACTTATGTTAAAAAGAAATCTAAGTAGATACAATAGGGAATGACATCAACGGTTATTAAACTGGACGTTTGTACAGCTGTGGGCTTGACGATGGGATCCAGGAAAAATAAATGAGTATAAAGAAAAAATTCCTTAAATTACTTCAGTCAAGGCGTGTACATGCTCGTATAAAAAGGAAAAATAAAAAGAACAGAGCGCTACGCTTTTGTTCTTTCACGGCACTAGTTATCTCACTTGGCTGTCCTGTGTGTATATTGTTGAGTATATTAGTTAACTCTTACAGTGCCTTAACAGTAACGAAAATTTTATTGCCAGTTGAAATAAATGCTGATCTTACTTTGGCGAGTAATCCTAGTGATTTGCGGTATAAGTCCATTGGCTTACTCAACGATTCTTTACGTAAGGTGTTTGGAGGAACTGATTTTAAAGACGGTGACGAAATTTTAAGTCGTAATTCTTACAAAGAACTAGAGAAATTTTTTCGTAAGAAAGTAAAAGATAGTGGTGAATATGAGATCTGGTTTACCGCGTCAAGTATAATTAATTCAATAAATAAAGATAAATATTTGAATGATCGTTATGCTAAATTACTTGATTGGCTAAAAGAAAAGAGGAGAGTGAAAAAATTTTTTAATAAGTCTTTATTCCTTAAATCTGACTCTCGTGAACCTGAGAATGCAGGGATTTTAGGAGCGTTTATCGGTTCATTAATGACAATTATAGTGTGCCTAGCATTAGCATTACCAATAGGAATTATGTCGGGCATCTGTCTTTACGAATTTATGCCTAAAAATAGGCTAATGACTAATATTGTAGAAATTAGCATAAATAATCTTGCTGCAGTGCCTTCAATAATATTTGGTGTAGTGGGCTTAACTCTCTATCTTGGCATATTTGGGCTACCACGCTCTTCACCACTTGTTGGTGGAATGACTCTTTCATTTATGATGTTACCTAATATTATAATTGCAACAAAAAATGCCTTTGCGAATGTTCCTATTACGATAAAAGATGCAGCGTTTGCGCTCGGTGCACCTCACATCAAGGTGATATTAGATCACTCTTTACCGATTGCGTTACCAAGAATAATACATGGTACTGTGCTTGCAATTGCAAGGATTTTAGGTGAATCTTCTCCTTTACTTATGATGGGTATGGTGGCATTTATTGCTGATACACCTACGTCCTTTTTCGATCCGGCAACTGTTCTACCTGTGCAAATATACATATGGTCAAGCAATCCTGAAATTGCATTTGTTGAACTTGCTGCTATTGCAATTATAGCTTTATTATTGGTGTTATTTGCGTTAAATTTAGTAGCAAATTTTGTAAAAAGGAAATTCGAATTTTTTAATTTTTAGCAATTCATGAAAATCACAGTCCTATCTGGTTATGGCTTAAATTGCGAAAAAGAAACTGCATTTGCATTTATGGAATGCAGCAGAAAACTTGGTATTGGTAATATTGAAGTAAAAATCGTTCACATTAACGATATCATAGATAATCCAGGTGAACTGAAATTAAGCAATATACTTGCAATTCCAGGGGGTTTTTCCTATGGTGATGACACTGGTGCTGGTAATGCATTTGCTTTACGCATTAAAAACAACTTGTTGGATGAGTTTCAAGAGTTTTTATCTCAGGACAAGCTGATTATAGGAATATGTAATGGTTGTCAGATATTAGTAAAATTAATTCCAGAGTTCTCTAATCTAGCTTTAATCCATAATGATATAGGCAATTATCAATGCCGTTGGATTAGAGTGAGAGTTAATTCAAAGAGTAATTCTGTTTGGCTACGGGGCCTGAGTGAACTATATCTCCCTATTGCTCATGGGGAAGGCAAATTTTTTATGGATCAAGATACTTTGAACCAATTGATTGAGAGCAATTCCGCCGCATTACGTTACATTGATGAAAATGGCAACTACGCTAACCTACAATTTCCTCACAATCCAAACGGATCTACATACGATCTGGCAGCTTTATCAGATAAAAGTGGGAGAGTATTGGCTTTAATGCCCCATCCAGAAAGGGGAATATTTTTTACTCAGCAAGATAATTGGCCTCTTGAAAAAGAAAAATGTAAACGTTTAGGAGTGGCTATGCCAAAATATGGTGATGGAATGCTTATATTTGAAAATGCACTGAAGTATTTTTGTTAAAATTTATTGATAGGGATTTATGGTCGAAATTATCCCCTGATATTGCAAAAAACTTGCTTGACAAGCCTTGCCAGTCCCCTTATCATGAAACTGAAGCTATTTATTTATCTTCTCTGTACAGATTAAATGACAAAAAACTCACGTATCTGGCGTCCCATGTTTAATTTTTTGCACTATGTGCATCTTATGTCTTTATAAAATTCTAGGTTTTTACCTAATATAAGCTGAAATGCGCTTATAAAGCATTTAAAACATCAAAAAACGCCGATTTAAAAAATGGATAGTGAATAACTAGCTACCCTAGGGTTTCTTTTGCCTTTTTTTCTGTTTAGTAAATTTCTTAATGTTTATAATTTAGATTAGTTGCGGCTTAAAAGCAACTGAATCGCGGTTATTAAACGTTTAGAATAAAAAAACGCCATACTTGAAAGTATAATGTAAGTAATTAGCCAACCACGGGGCTTCTTTTGCCTTTTTTTTATTTGGTAAATTTCTTAATATTTATAGCTAAACAACAACCGTCATCCCGCTACTTATTAGCGGCTGAGATACCGCAGCAGTATGACGGTTCGCGGCGGCATAGTAATTCGTCATCCTGCTGCTTGTTAGCGGGATCTATGTTAAGGTATAGTAGGGGATCTATGTTAAGAGATACCGCGAATGAATCGCGGTATGACGGTGTAGATGATGGTTAAGTAATTCGTCATCCCGCTGCTTGTTAGCGGGATCTAGAGATACCGCGACGTCTCACCTATAGCCTTCAGTGCTCCTTTTTTTGTCATCCCAGCGTCACGCGTTGGTTTCAACATTATATCATGAACTTTCTAAAATTCATTGAACTGTGCTTTCAAACGGTGGTGCCGGGGTGTGAGTATAATGATTATCAGTATATAAAAGTCATAGCAGACAGACTTGAAGCGGCAAATGTTGGCAAAATGAGGCGAATAATATTCAATATGCCTCCGCGTTCAATGAAGTCCCTGTGCGCTAGTGTTGCGTGGCCCGCATGGATACTGGGAAATCAGCCAACTGCAAGAATAATAGTTGCAAGCTACTCTCGGCTGCTTAGCGAAAAGCACTCGCTCGATACAAGATGCATAATGCAGTCTAGTTGATATAGAGAGCTGTTTCCAGAGGTAGAACTATCCAAAGATCAGAATACCAAATACAAATTTCAAACAGTGCAGAGAGGATACAGAATTGCAACGTCCGTTGGAGGGACGTTAACAGGTGAAGGTGGTGATTTCATCATCGTGGATGATCCACTGAGTCCCGCCCAAGCTTTGAGTGAAACGTTTAGAAAGCGTGCTACAAATTGGTTTGACCAGACTCTAGTAACCAGGCTCAACGACAGAAAAAAAGGAGTAATTGTTCTTGTGATGCATAGGCTACATCAGGAAGATTTGACCGGACACCTTCTCTCCAAACCGAAAAACATATGGAACCATACTTGTTTACCGATGATATCTGAAAATAAGGAGATTATCTATTCAATCAAAAAGCCAGCGCCTCCTTTTCTTGTTCCTGTCACCCGAGTAACTACAAATGAGTACAAAAGCTGGATTACAGCATCAAGTGCTAGAATGACACCACCCGTAATATTATACTCAAGAGAAGAAGGTCAGTTGCTATATCCCCTCGATGGAGGAAAAGAAGAAGTTGAGATGATAAAGGTTGAACTTGGAAGTTACGCTTTTGCTGCACAATATCAACAAAACCCTCTGCCACTTTCAAGTGGTATAATTAAACGAGAGTGGCTGAAGCGCTATAGAAATTTTTCTGATAGTCTCTCATATGTCACTCAGAGCTGGGACACTGCAGTTTCAACAAGCAGCATGAGCAACTTTAGCGTCTGCACCACCTGGACAAAAGTGGGCAATAAATTCTATTTACTCGATGTATATCGCGCAAAGCTTGAGTATCCAAAGCTTAAAGAGCAAGTTCTGTCACTAGCTGCAAGATGGACACCGCACGCAATTTTAATCGAAGCAAAAACAAGTGGTCAGCAATTGGTGCAAGAGCTAAAGACAAACAGTGATTTACCAATTATCGAAATAGTACCACATGATGACAAACTCACTCGATTTTATCAAATTGTTCCGATTATAGAGTCTGGCAAGGTTTTTCTGCCGCACCAAGCAGTATGGCTGAACGATTTTGAGTATGAGATTTTAATGTTTCCTGAAACTCGACACGATGATCAAGTGGATAGTACCGTGCAATATTTGCAGTGGGTGAGAGATAGTAGCTCTAGGGTCGCAGCTTTACTGGCATTGTGATTTAAGCCTACCAGATCCAAGTAGTCAGCTACTTGCATGACACCCTAACAACCGTCATCCCGCTATGTGTTAGCGGCTAAGAGATACTGCGGCGGCATGACGTAGAGCTCGCGTTAGCTATAAGATTAGCTAAATTCTGCACGTCCATAAAAAACAAACCTTCTTTTTCGTCTTGAACGCTAATAATAGCGTGAGTGTTAAAAGGTAAAGGATCATTTGTATGTCCATGGCCTACCCCTTTCATTGTAAATACAGGAAAGTTAACACTTTTTGCAAACCTTTCTTTTACAACTTTAACAAGGTTATCGTTATAGCAGTTAACGAAATCCCCAAAGATTACTGCATGTACTCCATCAAAGATGTGAGCTTGTTTTAGGTGATCTAAACTGCGCTCTATTGCGTATGGGTAGACTCTTATGTCCTCTAAAAATAGAATTTTACCTTTCGCATTTATTTGCCAAACAGTTCCTATACTGTTTTCAACTAAAGTCATATTACCACCGATGATTTTAGACTTTAATCTGCCATCTTTTAGTCTAATGCCATTATTTATCATCTTTAGCTTATCAAATCTGATAGAATCCTGCTTGTTAAGAATTAACTCTTTCAATTTTTTAACAGAGCTTTCAGAAATGGAGTTATTTACTATCATTTCCAACATGGTGCCGTGAAGAGTTTGCCAATTATATTTAGCTTGTAGATAGGTGTGCAAGGCAGTTATATCGCTATAGCCTATGAGGATTTTTTTGTTTTGAGCAATCCTTTCTTTTTTATCATTGGGTAACTTTTCTAGATAGGGAATTAACCGAGAAGCCCCTTCTCCTCCTCTGATACACCAAATTATTTTACTGTCATTAGTTAGTGCACTAATCAAATCATTTGCTCTGAATTCATCAGAGTTGGAATAAAATGGATTATCATTACTATATATTTTCTCCGAAATATGGGGATTAAAATCCAAAGCTTCTACATATTCTTTTATAGTAGTCAGATCTGATTCTTTTCCCTTCGAAGAAGGAGCAATAATATCAACTTGGTCGATTGCATGAATACCTGTGTTAGCACATAAAGTGAGAATGAAATATAAAAGGTAAACAATCATTAAAATATCTTATAAAACTCTTTTTTTAGTATATCATCCAATTCAGAGAGTGGAACTTTCACTCCTAGTTCTTCCATTGACGTGACGCCATAATCTTGCAGTCCACAAGGAATAATACCCTTATAATGAGAGAGGTCTGGAAAGACGTTAAGCGCTATGCCATGATAAGTTACCCATTTTCTTAAACGGATACCAAAAGCTGCAATTTTTTTTTCTACTCCGTTATGGTTTACCCAAATACCTATTCTATCTTCTCTAAACTCTCCAAGTATATTAAATTGCTTTAAAACATTTATGATCCACTTACTTAGATCTCTAATATATAGCTTTATATCGCATTTGTTTCTTTTTTTAAGGTTTAACATTAAATATATAATGCGCTGTCCTGGACCATGATATGTGTGTTTACCACCCCTTCCTGTTTTATATATGGGAAATAGTTTTTCAACAATATCATCAGCTGTTGCACTGATTCCTGCAGTATAAAGTGGAGGGTGCTGGAGTAGCCATACCAATTCGTCTGCTGAATTATTGTGAATTTGTTGAATTTTCTCTTCCATGGATTTTACAGCACAGTTATAATCAATAAGCTGATTAGATATTAGCCATTCTGTCATATTCTATTTCTTTTTTTTTAGTATAGCAGTTCGTTTTTTCCTGTTATTCCAGTGTGTGACACTGGGCGCAGCCTTTCTTATTCCTAATATACTTAATACTAACTTCTGTGCTATTTCTCCTTAACAAACATAGTACATGACAAATGTTTAATTATTTGTCAACACAGGTCCTCTTTACGTATAGGCAACTTTTTTTATTGAAAAATTCAGAAAAATGTTGTATAATTATTAGTAGATTTTAGGTAAAATATATGGCAAACTCAAAATTTAGCATAACTTTCAACAACGAAATTTCAGAGTGTCTTGCTGGACTGGCTAAAATAAGAAATAAGTCCATTAAAGAACTAGCAGAGAAGCTAATACAAGAAGCAATTGAAAATGAGGAAGATAAAATACTAATTGAGCGTGCTGCTAGACGTAATGTTTCAGGTGTGAAGAAAATTAGAAGTGAGGATGTAGACTGGAATACAATATTATCTTCATAGAAAGCGTTCTTGAGAAAGACCTTCCAGCTCTTCCAAAAACAATAAGATTAAGGATCATAAATGCGATAAATAAGCGCCTTACAGTTGATCCCATTAACCTTGGTGACCCATTATATTACAGATTTAAAGGACAAAGAAGATTAAGGGTAGGTGATTATCGCGTTATCTATTCCGTAAATATTATAAAATATGAAGTGGTTATCACAGAGATAGGACACAGAAAAGATATTTATAAGTAAGTACATCATATAAATATTAAATATATTTTTACTTCTTCCTGATTCATTTTCTACCTTAGGTGGCTTCGCTCAGCTCAAAAAAAAGCTCATTCTTTTTGCTACCCCTTATTGTGCCTGCCATTTAACTACTGTGTAGAGATTGCTCTCAAACATAATGTTCGTACGTTAGTATATCCTTCCTGTGACACCAATTGATATAATTCTACCACAAATTCAATTTTTTAGGAGGCACATATGAATTTCAACATCTTTCAAAGAAAAAAAAGCGCAGTATTTACTAAATATTCTGCTTTGCAACTAATGATGGAGCCAAGTTGGAGTAAGCGTGATTATGTAAGTTTTGCTGAGGAAGGTTACATAAAAAATGTTATTGCCTTTCGAGCAATCAATATGATTGCAAGTGCTGCATCTTCGGTACCTCTTACTCTCTGCCAGCTTACTGAACAGGGAAAATCGCAACTAAAAGCCCATCCATTACTGAAATTACTTTATTCTCCTAATCCAATGACATCAAAATCGGAATTTATTGAGGGGATTGTAACTTATCGGTTAGTTAACGGCAATTCTTATATATTGATGGTTGAGTCGCAGAACAATAGAAAACCACCAACAGAGCTTTATCTTCTGCGCCCCGATAGGGTTGAAATTGTTCCAGGGAGAAATAACGTTCCTTATAACTATCGTTATGCCATAAATAACAACAGTTATGACTTTAAAGTTGATAAACTAACCGGACGTTCAGCAGTGTTGCACCTAAAGACCTTTAACCCTTTGAATGATTGGTATGGGTTATCACCAATTGAGGCGGCTGCATATAGTATAGATCAGCATAATCAGGCTGGTGCTTGGAATCAAGCGATGTTGCAAAACGGAGCAAGACCAAGTGGTGCAATAGTTGTAAAATCAGCAAAAGATGGAAGTGGTGGAAGTTTAAGTCAAGAGCAGTACCAACGCTTAAAAGCACAGATAAATGATCATTATTCAGGTCCTGTCAATGCTGGGAGGCCGATATTGCTTGAAGGAGGCTTGGAGTGGAAAGAAATGAGCTTATCACCAATGGATATGGATTTTATTGAGTCCAAACACAGTTCAGCTTGTGATATTGCCCTGGCTTTTGGCGTTCCGCCGCAGTTGCTTGGCATACCAGGTGATAACACTTATAGCAATTTAGTCGAAGCACGCTTGTCCCTTTGGGAACAGACGGTTTTACCAACGCTAGAAAATATTATCTGTCACCTGAATTCTTGGCTAACACCAAAATTTGGTGAAGATCTGTGCTTGTCGTACGACAAAGATGCAATAGAGATTCTCATGGAAAAGAGACAAAAGTTGTGGAAATACGTAGAAAACGCAAGCTTCATGACGCTCAACGAAAAGAGAGAAGCATTTGGCTTGCCACCACTGCCAGGTGGTGATGAGTTAGGTTAAGTTTGTACCCGTTCAGATGAGTTCATTGTCTCCTAAACCGTACGCCTAAGTAAATCAACTATTTTTCTTGCCAACCAGAGCGGTGAAGATTTGGTCTACATCAAAACTCATCTTAGGACGCCAAATAGGGCCATCCAAATGCATATCGATATAGATTGGATTACTATAATTTGGTGGTATGAAAAAGAACCTGAATATAGAAGCTAAAGCGAAGTTAGATAAGGTTAAATTAGAAGAGATTGACCCTGATGCTTGATCAATCCCGAATTGTAAACTAGTTGAACATATACCACTCTTAATACTTGCTTTTCCGCTAATATTTTCAAAAGATGTTTTACCGTTATATATATCAACATAAGCAAGTGTGGAAATTTCAGATTTATTCTTACTGCTTAACAAATTAGTGATAAATGAATTGAAATCTACATTAGTAACTTCTATTCCTTGCGCTTGTAAGTTTACATCTCCTGATAAGTTACTAGCCCAATCATGAAAACTTTTTCCTTGAGTTTTGATTTCACCATTTAAGCTTACCTGACCATTTACATTGTCAATTCCTATAACCTTACCAATCTTTTTAGTGTCCAAATTTACAATAGAAAACCTTGTATTTATTGAGTCTGATCTTAAATAACCCTGAAAAAACACTTGCCCGTGTTCTAATACGTAACTTGCCTGCCTGATAGTGATAGTGTTGTTTCTCATTACCGCATCCAAATTAAAATCTTTTAAAACATTCTGCTCGGTTTTAAATTCTGCAGTATTGATTTGCACATTTGCATCAAAGCCTTCTTTATCATCCAAAAAATCAAGCTGCTTTGTTGACCATTGAATTTGATCTATCTCATTTCTTGAATTTCTTTTCGTCTCTACTAAATTCGGTAATTTAAAGATATTTCCATTAAATTTACTGCCTGTAAGGTTAACATCTAATAAAGGTTTGGCGTATTTTTGATCTGCTAATATTTTTGCATTACCGGTAATATCGAAATCTTCTCCAGATAGTTTTATTTTATCTGCAACTAGCTTACCTTTTTCCATTTTCAGCAAAAAATCCAAATTTTTAATTTTCGTATCATTCAATGTAAGGTTATTAACACGGGCCTTTATATTTGCATCATACTGAAAATTTTTCAGCCATTGCATTTTAGGTAAACTGCTAAATAATGAATGATCATATTTATCTGCATCAAGATTATGCATGCTAAATTCACCATTGACCACATTGTGTTTTTTTGTATGGCTTACTCTAATTGACCCTTGCAAGGATTCCTTATTATTTAGCAGTCTAATGTCTGAGATAGATAATATTCTTGGTGCAAGGTGCAGTTTAGAACTTAGTGTAAATTGATTTTTCTGGTTTTCTTTCATCTTTATAGAAGGGAAAAAACATGAAATGAATGACTCAAAATCATTTCCTTCGACTAATAAATCACCGTTGAATTCAGATAGGACATTATTGTTTGAGATCTCTCCTGATAAGTAAGATATATTATTGATTCCAGGAAATTTAAGAAGCGTATTAACTTTTACTTTGCCATCAGTGGATTTTAGTACAGCACGGAAATTGTCCAATATTTTGTTTTGATATTGAATGTTAGAAGCTTCCATATTAAAATTTAAGCTCAAGTTCTTTGGCACAACTGCTCTAAAACATTCCAGAAGATCCTTCATATTCATTGTTCTTTGTGAATCATTTTGTATGGAATCTAAATCAACTTTACTGAAGCTAATATTGAAATTAGTGTGATTGCCTTTTCTATCATTTTGTATTGTACCGCTAGCTTGCATGCTTTTGGAATCAATTTTTAAGTCAGTTGCCGTAAACTCACTTTCATTAAGACTTATATTGGATGATATCTTGATATTTTCGCTAGGAATAACACAAGAGAGAAAGCTAAGATTAATGATTTTTGCTAAATCACTCACAGAACCGGAACTGTTATTAATTGTTAATGTTAAATTACCCTGGAGTTCTTCTTGATTTCTATTACCTGTAAATAGCAAATTTACAAAATTTGATTCAACACTAATGTGTACATTCCTTTTTGTGATATTAACCTTTCCTGAAAAATCGTAATTATTATCACCTACCTTTACTTTACCAAAAAACTGCTTATTTTTTTTTACAGCAACTTCCTTTATGTTAACAATATCAGCGAAATCATTCTTGAAACTTACTTGGCTGTCTTTTATTACTATATCGACTGTGTTACCACTGGCGTTTGTATTTATAATATTAAGTAAATTTTCTTTGTTGCTTTTCATGCCAAACAATGTGATTGACTTTGGTTGCAACGAAAATAAAAACAACGATAGGAACGATGGCCTTATTTCAATTTTTCTTACACTAATTAAATCTGACAACTTTTGCTCTTTATTTTCGTTGTATTGTACGTATACATTATAAATAGTGAGCTTTGGGGTAATCAACGAAACTTTAATTTTTCCCCCAATATGCACTTTAGCATCATACGTCTTCTCTAACTCTTTTATGATATATTTCCTGTAGCCACTCCAATCCTTAGAAGTTGCAGCAACATGCATGAGAATTAATAGCAGTGAGATTGATAATATAGCATATAAAGAAAGTCTCATAATTTACACATGCTTAAAGTTTCCCTTAAATATTAAATAGAGAATACCAAAATAAACAATAACACTCAAAGCTATTAAAGTCGTTAAATAAACAATACGAGCCAACATTTTATCAAAAAATAATCCTGCCAACAAAGAATTAAAAATATAAAGGGCTATTGACATGACTGCCGTTGCTACAAAAATTTTCATGACATTTAACAATAACGCTTGGCTAACCTTATACATTTTATTTATTGTTAAATAACTAATTAATAGAATAGAGTTTATCCAAGTGGAAACGGAAGTAGCAATAGCAATCCCCGTATGCTGATACTCGTTCATTAACAAAAGGTTTAGCACTACATTAATTCCAAGACACATTAGCGAAAATATGGTTGGTATTTTCAGATTGCCTTTAGCAAAAAATGTAGGTAGCAATACTTTATTTATAATAAATGCAGGTAAAGAAAGAGAAAATGCTATTAAAGTGGGAACAGTTTGCTGCACTGCATAATGATCAAACCGGCCGTAAGAAAAAAGCGTAAGTAAAATTATGTCGGGAATAATGATAAAGGCAGCAGTTGTTGGCATAATTAACATTAATCCTATGTTGAGAGCCTTGTTCTGTATTTTGACTATATTTTCAGTATTATCCACCTGTTTTGAAATTAAAGGAAGAAGCACTGTACCAATTGCAGTACCGATTATTCCCTGCGGTAGTTGATTTAGTCTATCGGCATAATATATATAGGACACCGCATTTGGTATAAAACTCGCCATGATTGTATCAATCCATAAGCTTATTTGAGTTACACAATTGTTGATAATTGCAGGTACCACACGCTTAAAAAACAACCTTACTTCATTGCTTAATTCAAGGCTAAAAGAAAAAGCTGCCTTTAACTTGTATGCACTAAATAGCATCAGCAACAATTGAAAAACTCCTCCTATCAGCACAGCTATAGAAAGGTTGTGCGCTGGAGTTTTTACGTAAGGCACAAATAAACTGATGATTAAACAGAGATTCAAAACAATTGGTGCAATAGCTGTTGAAGCAAAATGCTGCTTTACTTGCAGCATTCCACCAATAAGTGATGCAATTGAAACAAAGATTATGTAGGGCATCATAATTCTTGATAAAGTAACAGTAAGGGTAAACTTACTTTGGTCAAATCCAGGAGCAAAAATTTGAATCATATAAGGGGAGAAAGTTTGCATAATAAGGCAAAAAATTACTAAGATAATAAACGTAATGGATATTACACTACTTGCAAAATTAAATGCCTTTTTATTATCATATGATTCTGTCGAATATAACGGTATGAATGAGGTAGTGAACGCTCCTTCTGCAAAAAATGCTCGAAATAGATTGGCAAAGCGAAACGAAGAAAAAAATATGTCTGCAAGAGAGTTCGCACCAATAACCGTAGCAATTAATACATCCCTTATTAACCCTGAGATCCTTGAAATAGCCGTAAAAAAACTAAATGTGAAAATACTTTTAAACATACCACTACTTCATTAGTGTCAATACGATTAACTATAATGGTAAAAGTATCAATGAAAATATTTATTGGCTAAACTTAAAACCCTCTGCAAAAAGAGAGTTAAATAATCAATTGACTATTTGCGCTCTTATGTTAGAAATTTTATATCTTGGCGGGCGTAGCTCAGTTGGTAGAGCGTCAGTTTGTGGTACTGAATGTCGCCAGTTCGATCCTGGTCGCTCGCCCCACTAAATAATTTGAAAACCGTCATCCCGCTGCTTGTTAGCGGGATCTAGAGATACCGTGACGGTATGACGTGAGTTAGCTATACATTGGCCACTGATGATTGAAATAGTTAATTACTGTAAAATTTGACATTAACCGCTAATAGTTAGAATATTAGTAGAGTAAGAATTACTCAAGAAGGCATGCATAAATATGATGTAGTAGTAGTAGGTGGTGGTCATGCAGGGTGCGAAGCTGCTGCTGCTGCAGCTCGCCTTGGTGCAAACACGCTGCTTATAACTCATAAAATTTCAACTATAGGGGAAATGTCCTGCAATCCAGCAATCGGAGGAGTTGCAAAGGGTGTTGTAGTCAGGGAAGTTGACGCTCTTGATGGAATAATGGGAAGATCAATCGATCAAGCAAGTATACACTCAGTCATTTTAAATAGCAGCAGAGGTGCAGCAGTATGGGGCCCGCGTGTACAGGCAGACCGAAAATTATACAAGCAAGCAATACAGGAAATTATTCTAAATTATAATAATTTGACGGTAAAAGAAGAGTCGGTTGACGATTTTCTTATAGAGAGTAATAACAATGGAGAATTGTGCATTAAAGCTGTAATAACAAGCTCAGGGGAGCATATACTGACAAGCAAAGTCGTTTTAACTACAGGGACTTTCCTGCAAGGTGTGATTCATATAGGAGAGCAAGCAACTCCTTCAGGGAGAATGGGAGATAAGTCTGCCGTAGAACTTGCAAATACGTTGAAGAAATATAATTTCAAATTAGGTAGACTGCGTACCGGAACTCCACCAAGGCTCGATCGTGGCACTATAAACTGGTCAATATTGCAAGAACAAGTGGGTGATAACCCACCTGTGCCGTTTTCTTACTTAACAGAAAAAATTAACCAACCTCAGGTATCATGCTTTATTACCCATACTAATGAAAACACGCATAAAATAATCAGAGAAAATCTCCACAGGTCAGCTTCTTCATATTTAGATGACGTTGTTGCACCAAGATACTGCCCATCAATTGAAGTTAAAGTTAAAAAATTTGCAGAAAAAAGTAGTCATCAAATATTTCTAGAGCCAGAAGGCCTGAATGATGATACTATATACCCGAACGGAATTTCAAATTCATTGCCTATTGAAGTGCAGTGTGAAATGATAAAGAGTATCAAGGGACTTGAAAATGCAGAAATACTAAGACCTGGATATGCAGTTGAGTATGACTATATTGATCCACGAGAACTAAGCCATACTCTTGAAACTAAGAAAATTAAAGGCCTATATTTTGCTGGCCAAATTAATGGCACTACTGGATATGAAGAAGCAGCAGGGCAAGGAATTATTGCCGGAATTAATGCAGCACTCTCTGCATCTGAAAAAAAAGAAAGCTTTGTTCTTCATCGCACAGACTCATATATCGGCGTAATGATAGATGATCTAGTCACCAAAGGGGTGATCGAACCTTATAGATTATTTACCTCACGTGCAGAATATAGGCTAGCTATCAGGTCAGACAATGCAGATAGAAGATTAACACAAAAAGGTTATGATATTTCCCTTGTTTCGCATGAGAGATACTCTGTTTTACAGAATAAACTTGAATCCATTAAGCAGCTTGAAGAGAAGTTAGGGAGTCTGACGATTACTCCTGAGCAGCTTAGGTCTTATGGTATCAAAATATCTTATGATGGGATAAGAAAAACGGCACTAGATTTACTTAGCTATCCAAACATCGACTGGAATAAATTACAAGAAATATGGCCGGAGTTAAGCAGCATCACGCGCTGGGATGGCACCGCAATGGGTAGCATAACTAAGAATGAAATATGCGAAGCGGTTGAAATTGAAGCAAAATACAAACCTTATCTAATAAGACAAGAAGCGGATATGAAGTTTTTACGAGAGGAAATTAACACTCAAATTCCAATTGATTTTAACTATTCACAAGTTAAAGGCCTGTCAAGTGAAGTAATAGAAAAGTTGCAGACGATAAAACCAGCGACGATTGGCATTGCAAAGCAAATACAAGGCATCACTCCTGCAGCGATAGTGAGCATATTAGTGTATTTGAGAAACAGGAAAACGAAAGTGGCTGCTAATTTTGTGTGAGGTGTTCTATGTCAAAAATCGAAGAATTTCGTTCTTTTATGCGTGCAATAAATGCTGAGGCGTTTATGTTACACACCAAAGATGAATATTTAAATGAGTATTCAGAGGAGCTAACAAAGCTGTGTGGCTTCACAGGAACAAATGGGCTGCTCATTGTTACAAAAAACAACAAGTGCCCATTTTTTACGGATGGACGCTATATCACACAAGCTCACAATCAGCTCGATCAGGGCAATTTTCAAGTATATAATATACAAGAAGAGGATCCACGCGAATGGATAAAAGCAAACTTAACATCGACTGCCTCACTAGGTTATTATTTGCAATATTTTACCATAGAAGATATAAGAAAGTATGAGAATATCTGTAAATTAATACCCTGTTTAGCTGGAAAAAAAAGTGACTATCGAAAACAAGCAGTGGTTTTACATTCTATTGAACATGCTGGTGAAAGTAGTAAGGACAAATGTGAAAAAGTTGCCAAAAGCATAGATAAAGAAGCTGAAGCAGTGCTTTTAACTGATCCAAATTCAATTTCATGGTTATTAAATTTAAGAAATGAAAATGCTAAATATACTCCATGTATATTGGGCCGTGCTATATTGTATAAAAGCGGTAATGTTAATTTGTTTATTCAAGATAAAGAACATTCAACTATAGAAGCAAATTTAGGCAATCATATAAATATTTTTGATATTAGTGAGCTAGAAAATTCGCTGCACAAGCTAAATTCAATAGTCATGGATCCAAGCACGACTCCAATGAGTATCATGGCTGTAATAAAAGATAAACAGGTAGCTGAGAGAGAAGATCCTTGTCTAATTTATAAAGCAGCAAAAAACCAAACTGAAATAGCTGGGGCTATAAATGCGCATATCAGAGATGGAGTGGCAGTTACAAATTTTCTATCTTGGCTTGAAAATAATGTTGGTACAGAACTTGAAGCTGAAGAAAAGATTTTAGAATACAGAAAAGAGCAGAATTTGTTTAAACAATTGAGCTTTCCAACAATTTCCGCATTTAATGAAAATGGTGCAATAATTCACTATCGTGCAAGCAGTAAGACGAATAAGGTAATTCAGAAAAATGGACTATATTTGATTGACTCTGGTGGCCAATACCTTAGTGGCACAACTGATGTGACAAGAACTGTAGTAGTTGGTAATCCGACCAATGAGCAAATAATCCACTATACAATAGTGTTGAAAGCTCACATTGCTATAGCAAGTGTCATCTTTCCCCCCGGCACTACTGGTGGAGAATTGGATATATTGGCACGTACGCATTTATGGAAATTTGGAATGGACTATATGCATGGTACAGGGCATGGAGTAGGAAGTTACCTATCAGTACACGAAGGACCACAAGCAATATCAAAAAGTAATAAAGTGAAACTCACGCCAGGGATGATACTTTCCAACGAACCTGGCTATTACATTCCGGGAGAGTATGGAATAAGAATTGAAAATCTGATATATGTTGACAGGCAAGAGAATGGCTTCTTAAACTTTAAACAACTGACCTCTATTCCATATGATAGAAGACTAATAAATGTGCAAATGCTTACTAAGGATGAAATTGAATGGATAAATGGCTACCATCAATTTGTCTATAAAAACTTAGAAAATAGCGTAAAAGATAAGGAATGGTTAAAGAAGGTATGTGACCCTTTATAAGCAAAGGAGCATTTTTTATTATTTAAAAAGTATTAATGCAATTGTGACAGGTATTTTGTATTGTTTTTAATTTTAAAATAATATATAATAAAGAACACGTATTTTTAGGTAGGTTATAATTATGATAGACAAAGGGCAAGAAGATGAATTTATGAAGCAGTATATGGATACTTGCAAAGAGCAAATAGAAAAATTAGCCAAGGATCCTGAATTGCTTAATCAGACTTTAAAACCATTTATGCAAATGTCTCAGCAGCTTATGGCTGGCGGTATGTTAGAAGGGGCTATGCCTGGCATGATACCTGATTTGGGCAGTATGGATGTTAACAAGATGATTGCTCAGATGAAGGAAATGATTGACTACATAAGAGGTAACTATAAGGAACTAATGAAAGAGCATAGCTCGCAGATTCAAGAGCTTGATGAATCCAGTAAAAAGCTAAGAGGCTTAGTTAAAAAATTGATAGAAAAGATCGAAAGTAAATAAATAACATCTGGATTTCTGTCATTCTATATACAACTTTCTAGTTGGACGGTAAGTCGAGGTCAATTATTGATGCCATGCAAGTAGTGTAGCTACTTGCATAGCATTTATACCAGTTTTCGTAAATAAATAAGGTACGTTGCTTAAGGCTGCAGTTATAGTGAGGTATTTTTTCTAGTTTGTTTTCTTATTTCTGAGGTTTATAGCTAAGGTTTTCCCTACGTCATACCGCGATTCATTCGCGGTATCTCAGCCGCTAACGAGTAGCGGAATGACGGTTTTTCAAATCGTCGATGAACCTAAGTTACTTTATCTGTAGTATCGGGAACGTAATTGCACATTGGTTTTACAAATTTGAAAATTAGTGTTAAATAAAAATATAAACGCAAAAGGAAAAGAAATGATTGAACTTAAAGGCCCAGAAATTTGTGCAGGCGGAAATAAGAAAAATTTGATTATTTTTTTACATGGTTGGGGCTCAAGTGGCGATAATTTCATTCACCTTGCTAAAGTTATGAGCAAGTTTTTACTGGGTTCATATTTTGCAGTACCCAATGCTCCGTTTGAAAGAGAAATAGGTGATGGTTATCAGTGGTTCAGCTTGGAAGATCGTAGTGAGGAAGCGCTATATAATGGAGTAAAAAATGCTACATCAATTGTAAATCATTTCATTGATACAAAATTAAAGGAGCTTAATTTAAAAGATACGCAACTTTCTTTAGTTGGATTTTCTCAAGGAGCAATGCTTGCAATACATACAGCTCTCACCCGCTCTCAATCCTGTGCATCAGTTGTTGCATACTCTGGTAGATTTCTTTCACCTTCAAAAACTGCACCAGAGATCAAGTCAAAACCTAACATATGTGTTATCCATGGTGATGCTGACGACGTGGTACCTTTTTCGTCCCTCGACTTAGCGGTTAAAGCTCTGAAAGAAAATGGAGTAAATGTTGAAGGACACCCAATTCATGCATTAGGGCATATTATTAATGAAGAGGGAATAAAATTAGGAGTAGAATTTATCAAGAAGAATTTTAAAAATTAATTTTCATGCACTTGTTTTGCTTTGGTTATGGATATGTAGCTAAATTTTTATCGAAAAAACTACTGAACTTGGGTTGGAAAGTTAGTGGCACATCAAGAAGTAAAAATATACAAGATGTAATCCTCTTTAATTATGAGAAAGTTAGTCAAGATCTGCTTAAAAGCGCAACGCACGTTTTAATTTCTATTCCTCCAGATGGCGATGATGTTGTGGAGAGATACGGTGATTGCCTGCAAAATGTAAAATGGCTTGGTTATTTGTCTGCAACTAGCGTCTATGGTGATCACTCTGGTAATTGGGTGAATGAGGAATCTGAAACAAAACCTATAGAAATCAGAGGAGTAAAGCGCCTTAAATCTGAAAGGAAGTGGCTGAATAGCAGATTGCCTGTACATATTTTTCGTTTAGCTGGAATATACGGCCCTAGTAGGAACGTGTTAATTGACTTGCAGCTTGGCAAAGCAAGAAATGTGAAAAAAGAAGGGCATTTTTTTTCTCGTATTCACGTTGAAGATATATCAAATATTTTATTTTCTTCCATGCAAAACATAAAACCTGGTGAAATATACAATTGTGCAGACGATTTACCCACTACACAATCTGAAGTGGTAATATATGCAACCAAACTTCTCAATGTTAGCCCTCCAGAACCAATTGAGTTACCAGATTATGCACAGAGTTTTTATTTAGGATCAAAGAGAGTAAGTAATGTTAAAATTAAAAAAGATCTTAATGTCTCTCTAATTTATCCTAACTACAAGGTGGGATTAGAGAGTTTGCACGTAAACAAAACTGAAATCACATCAGAATGATAGATAGGCTTATTGTCACTGCCATTAAGTTAAGGAAAGAATGGTTAAAAACTGAACTAAAAAGTCAGAAATAATTAAGGATTTATGACAAATGCTGAAACAGAATAGAGTAAACTTTAAAGCAGATAAACTCTGAAGTGTAAATTACTTAACAAATAGTGACCTTACCCAGAAAAAGTGGAGAGAAAGAAAGGAGTTTTTTCGGGTAAAATAAAATTTTGGAGGATTAGAAATGGCAAGAGAATATAAGGCAGAATTCAAATTGGAAGCTGTTAAGCTGACAAATGAACAAAGAAAGGTAGGTCAACCAGTTGCAAAAGTAGCAAGAGATCTAGGAATAAGGGATAGTGTATTAGGAAAATGGATGAAGAAATATAACGAAAAAAAGTCAGCGGCAAATGCATTTCCAGATGTAGCACCTTATGACAAAGAGAGATTTGATTTACAGAAAGAGTTAGCAAAAGTAACAAGAGAAAGAGACATTTTAAAAAAAGCCCTGGCCAGTCAAAAAGAGTAAAATATTTTTTCATAAAAGAGCATAGTAAACACTATAAAGTGCAGGAATTATGTAGGGTTTTCTGCTAGTGGCTACTATAAGTGGACTACAAGGAAAATAAGCAGTAGAGAATCAGCAAATAAAGAGTCATTAGCAGATATTCAAAAAATATATCAAGCTTCTAAATGTAGATATGGAGCTCCTAAAATTCATTCTGAATTAAAGGCTTTGGGTAAAAGTTGCAACTTAAAAACAGTGCAAAGTATTATGCAGAAAAATGGTATTCAGGCTATATTGAGAAGAAAATTTAAAATTAAGAAACAACAAACGGACAGTAGCTCCCAATATATTAGACCAAAACTTTATTGTCGATCAACCAAATAAAGTATGGGATTACTTATATAAAAACCAAAGAAGGATGGCTATATTTGGCAACAATAATCGATCTATATTTACGCATGGTAGTTAATGAGCAGTTCAATAAATTGGTTATGGACTCTTTATTAATGGACGTTAACAAGCGTAAACCTGCCAAAAATCTACTATTACATAGTGATAAAGGTTCACAATATACTTCGCAAGGTTATCAATATCTCTTAGCTGTAAAGAATATAGATGAGTCATAAAGGTTGTTGTTACAACAATTCTGTTGTGGAAAGCTTCTTTAGCTCATTGAAAAGAGAAATACTTATTGATACTTCACAACACTCTGCTCAACAAACTAGAACTGCAATATTTGAATACATAGAAATTTTTTATAACAAACAACGTCACTATTAACTATTGCATTCCAGAACAATTTGATGCATCATTCTTTTTGTAAAAAACATTCCAAACTTTCTCTCCACTTTTTCTGGGTAAGGTCATATGTGTACATCCCCATCATGAATGCTATTTTCGGTAAAATCTCTTACAACGCTCAAAAGCAGAAAAACAAAAACTTGATTTTCTCAGCTAAATAGTGGACCATCAAAAGCACGCATAAATATCTACAATGAAAGAAAAAACTTTCACAATCATCGATGGCTATGGTTTTCTTTTCAGAGCTTACTATGTACTACCTCACTTAATTACCACAACAGGAATGCCAATAGGTGGTGTATATGGCTTTCTGAATATGGTTCTTAAGTACATTGCCCATTCGGACTATTTAACTATAGCACTTGATGCAGGAAAAAAGAATTTTAGGCACGATTTATATCCTGAGTACAAAGCGAACAGAGTAACGCCTCCTGAGGATCTAACTCCACAGTTTACCATACTGAGAGAAGCGGTAGAAGCTTTTAACCTCAGCTATGAAGAGATTGAAGGTTATGAAGCAGATGATATAATCGCAACACTAGCTGCAAAATACGCCAACCACCAAGACTTTAAAGTGGTAGTCGTTTCATCAGATAAAGATTTATTTCAACTCTTGAACCACAATATTTTAATATTCGACCCCATTAAAAATATATATATAGATGAAAAACAAGTAATAGAAAAATTTGGTGTAAACTCACACAAGCTTCTTGATTTATTTTCTCTAACTGGTGATGCATCTGACAACATTCCAGGCGTTCCGGGAATAGGTCCGAAGACTGCAGCTAAATTACTAGATGAATTTGATTCATTGAATAATATTATAGAGAACATTGATAATATCGAGCAAACGAGGATTCGTAATATTCTCACCGAACATAAGGAAAAAGCTCTAATTTCAAGAGAACTTTTATCACTATGCGAAAAAGTAGACCTTCAACATGATATTGCAAAATATGAAGTCCATTCTCCAAATATGGAAAAACTATTATCCTTTTTAAAGAAGTATGAATTCAATTCTTTAATAGGTAAAATGGAAAAGCTTTTTTCCTATAATGGGTCTAGCACAAAAGAGAAAATAGAATATAGTAGTGAAGAGTTAGAGAAATTTTTGGAGCATTGTAGATATGAAGGCAGAATTGCAATTCATTGCCACTTTGAAGACAACTTATTAAATAAAATTTCCTTATCTTATAGCGAAAGTAATATTTTTTATATAGAGCAAGACAGCATACAAGATGCACTTATTACAATTAACTCAACTTTACTCTCAAATGGAGTGCTTAAAATAATACATAACATTAAAGAGATCAGGAAAATCTTCCCTGCAATAGAGAAGATGTTAGATTCAGTTGATGATTTGATGATAATGTCGTATAGCTTGGATACAGGAAAGCATGATCACAGTATTCCAAACATAGTTGCACATAATTTGAGTGGAGATGTAGAAATTTTCTCGGCAAAAACTTTAATAGCAATTCGCGAAAAGCTAAAGCAAAGGTTGTTTCAGGAAAAATTGTTCACAATTTACGAGCGCTTCGATAAGCCACTTATGAAAGTAATATTTGATATGGAGAAAAATGGGATATTACTGAACATACAAAAATTACAGGAATTGTCCGATAAATTTCAGCAGGTAATTGCCGTGCTTGAAGATGAGATATATAACTTAGCAGGGGAAAGATTTAATATTGCGTCGCCAAAACAATTAAGTGATGTTTTATTTAATAAAATGGGGCTTAATAAAAAGAAAAAGTCAAAAAATCTGGATCGTATAGCACCAATTATGAAGTTCTAGAGGCACTCGAAGAAGAAGGGGTAGAAATCGCAAGTAAAATCTTAAATTGGCGACATTTAAGTAAATTAAAAGGCACCTACACTGATGCGCTAATAAAGCAAGTTGATTCCATTGATGGTAGAATACACACAAGCTTTTCAACGACTGCAACTGCAACTGGAAGGCTGAGCTCCAGCAATCCTAATTTACAGAATATTCCTATCAGAAGCGAAGAGGGAAATCTTATCAGACAAGCATTTATTGCGCCAAAAGGGCATAAGATAATTTCTGCTGACTATTCACAAATAGAATTGAGACTCCTGGCACACGTTGCAAACGTTGCAGCATTTAAAGAAGCTTTTGCAAACGGACAAGATATTCATGAGATCACCGCTAGGCAAGTTTTTGGAGTGCAAGAAATAGATGAGCAATTAAGACGCAAAGCAAAATCCATCAATTTTGGAATTATATATGGCATTAGCCCATTTGGTCTTGCAAAGCGGCTTGGAATTACCATTGCGGAAGCTGCTGAATACATTAATTACTATTTTTCCTGTTACCCAGAAATAAAGGCCTATATGGAAAAAGCAGTGTCTATCGCAAGATTGCATGGTTATGTAGAAACTTTGTTTGGCAGAAGATGCTTTGTAAGAGACATAAACAATACAATTCCTTATATAAGACAATTTGCAGAAAGGGCAGCAATAAACGCACCACTGCAAGGAACCGCTGCTGATATAATAAAACGTGCGACAATTCAGCTTTTTGATCAATTGAAAGTAGGTAAAATAATCCTCCAGGTTCACGATGAACTACTGGTTGAAGTAGAAGACGAAAAGGTGCAAGAAACAGCAAAACTTGTGAAAAATATAATGGAAGGTGTAGTAGAAATTTCTATACCACTTGAAGTAGAAATAAAAGTTGGCGACAACTGGGCTCTTAATTATGACTTAAACATGGCGGATTCTAAGAGTATAGATTATTTGAATTAATATGAAAAATATGCTACAATTGAAGTATAGTAAATGTGAGTAACTCAGTTATGACAAAAATATTAACTCCACAAACAAAGAATTTGGAACCTTCAAATCAGGTAACTAACAAAGATGAGAAAATTTTTGAAAAAGAGGAACATCAGGTAATCTATGATTACTTTGTAAAAGTATTAGAAGGTAAAGCCGAATTAAAGGAGAACAAAGAAATAACTGATTATTTTATATCAGCTTATAAGGACATACTACTTAATAATGTCAATCCAAAAGATATAAAACCACTCAGTGAAGAGAATTTTTCTCAGTTTTTACTTTCCGTATTTGAGAAAATTAGAGAGAAAAAATTAGCTAATGAGGAGAATCTCAAGAATGGTAAAATAAAAGAAGTAGTAGATGACTGTGTAGCTGATATACGCGGTACAGAAGCTAAAGATTCATCCATAAAGTTTGTATTGGAAATGCTGCTGCTAATTGGAGGGATCAAAATAGACCCGAAAAATATTTCTGGCTCCTTTATGGATGGGATGAAAGAAAAAATACCATTCTTAGGTAAAGACAAGAAAGAAGAGGATGAACCACCACTCAGTGATGAAGAGATGGTAACAACGTTCTTAAGCAAGATCTTTTTTCCTGTCCTTCTTTCCACTATTCCAATGTTAATTTTTGGTCCTACTACACTCGGAGTAGTTCTTACTGCTATCGGCACAATATTTGCCATAAAAGGAGGAGTGGAGGTTCTTTTTTCAAATAACAAAAAAGGTACTTTGTATGACCCTAGCTCACAAGATAAAGATGATACAGAAAAGAGAGCAAAACTGAATGGAAAAATTCTCGAGGGCATTGATGATATTTTAAAAACCCCAGTTACAGAAGTTGAGAAAGGCACCTCTGTTTCTGAACAAATTTCCCAAGGAAAAGAAAAGAGTGAACAACAACCTGTTCCTGAGCAAATTTCCCAGGAAAACAACAGGGGAAACGAAGAAAGCAAACAGCAAGATCAACCTTGGACAAGAAAGGAAAACAAACGAAGGGAAGAAAACACAAGCAACAAACAAGCAGGGATTACCTAAGTTTGCCAAAAAGTGAGTTGTGTAAGAGGTCTACTATTATTCTATAGCACATACAACAGGAGTATGGTCAGACGGATTTTCTAGCTTACGCAATCTATCATCTATGTAGCATGTTTCCAATTTATCTACAGCTTGTGGTGATAACAGCATATAATCTATTCGCATTCCTTGATTATTTCTGAGTGAATTGCCTTGATAATGCCACCAAGTGAATTGTTGCAAATTTGGGTGAGATATTCTAAACGCATCTTTAAACCCAAGATTCAAGATCGCTCTTAACTTCTCACGTTCTCTTATATGAAAGCACACTTGGCCATTCAATAAGTTTGAATCAAAGACATCAATTTCATCCGGTGCAACATTATAATCGCCAGCTATAATAGTTAACTCTTCATTCTTTAACAAAGTGCTCATCCTTTCATATAGATTATCAAAAAACTTGAGTTTATATTCAAATGCTTGAGAGTCCGGGCTTTGACCGTTTGGAACGTATACACTTCCTACCCTTACCTTATGATTGGTGTGTTTTATCACACACTCTATATAACGTGCTTCTTGATGACTTTCCACAATGTCAATTTTAAACTTCTCCAGTATCGGATATTTAGATAAGACACAAACGCCATTTCTTGCAACTTGTCCATAGATAGCATATTCATATCCTAACTTTTCTATCTCTGCGTAAGGAAATTGCTCTTCTGTACATTTTATCTCTTGCAGCAAAATTATATCTACCTGACTATCAACTATAAAACTACAAAGTTGGTTAACTCTTTTGCGTATAGAGTTTACGTTCCAAGTTGCAATCTTTAGCATCAACAATCCTTATTAATTATATCAATTAAACTCTCCCCAGTAGGCAACCTCGATGTTATAATTTTTTTCCATTTGATTAACTTTAAACTATCAGCAATGTTTTTACTCATGGTATATGCAGTTATATTGCTCATCACATGAGATAGCCCACTTTTTAGAACTAATGAACAAAATACCCTTGCTGTCTGTGAGGAAAAAAAAGCAACACTATCAATTTTACCATCCAACAGCAAATTTTTACACCTATTAGTTAGACTCCTTTTAATAATTGTTTTATAGAGTACAACTTCTCTTATGTTAAAATCTTCTTCAGATAATCTCTTTTTTAGATCACATGATACTTCTTGTCCCCTTATATACAAGAACTTTATTGCGTTTGAATAATGAGCTTTTATGAATGATATCAGACCATCAACGTTGCTGTCTGCTGAGATTATATCAGAAAATCCCAAATTTTTTGCAGCCTGCATGGTTGAATTACCAACTGTAATAATCGGAAAGTCATCCTCTTTGCATATTTGACTAAGAGCCTTTACACTGTTTTTACTTGTAGATATCACAACGTCAAATTCGTACGCAGATATATCAGGATTTAAGTACTTTATTGTGAATACTGGTTCTATAAAAACTTTGTATCCATACTTTCTCAATATATTTCTTGTATTGAACGAGTCCAATAAAGGCCTCGTTAATAAAATAGACTTCATTCTGATTTATTTCACTACTAGTAAAATAGTACACTTTATACACAAATTACTGAATAAAAACTTTTATTTTGATAGCTTGAGCAATTATTCAAGTAATTGATGTGGAAGTAGGAGTACTAAGCGCTCCTACCCCAATAAGCCCACAATTTCTGCTTACACTTTTTTGACGCTAATTACATCGAACTCTTTTGAATGGCTCTCTTCAGTGGAATTATATAGCTAATATTCCTGTATAAGTTAATACTTAAGCTGCTTTTGCAGTTAGGGAGTGGTCATCAGTAGGTTTTTTTGCCTGTGGTTCGCTAATCCTAGTCCGAACGATATTAGTTGCCATAAAGGCACAGCCTAGAATAAAAAAGGCAGTGGAAACAAAAGGAATGATAGGAGATTCAAAGGGCAATATAGGTGTAATTCCTCCTATTAAAAACAAAACGTTAGATGTAATATCAAGACAGATCTTCGTTAGTTTTTCTTGTCCAGGAGTGTTTTCTACACCAAGCTGCTTATTAAGATCACGCTGCCTAAAATCAGCTAATGACCATATGTTTAAGGTAGATGAAAGTACACTTAATATAGTGCAGGCAATACTAAAATACAGACTTAAGACAGGAATATTCAAGACCAATGCCGCTATGTATCCAATGAAAGAGATAGTAGATAGTGTAGTAACTAAGCGTTTCGAGTAAGTTCGTACCTTCTTTCTGCAGGCTAACTTATTTTTTTCACTATACATAGCATGAATATTACCTAATATGTTATATTATAACATTAATTAATTCAATAAGCAATATGGAAGCTAAGAGTGCCCGAGAGAAGACTTGAACTTCCACAACTTAAAAAGTTACTAGCACCTGAAGCTAGCGCGTCTACCAATTCCGCCACCCGGGCTTTTTATAGTTTACTATGTTAAAGTTAAATAATATACTTAAACAATTTTTAGTTCAAAGGTAATGCCAAATCTAGATCAAATATTTTTTGCTCAAAACAATGTTAATATTAATAACGTATATAAAATAGTCAATAACGCTTTGAGCAATAGCGATGGTGGTGAGCTGTTTCTAGAATTTTGCCAGTCGGAGTCTCTGGTTTTTGAGGATAACATATTAAAACACATGGACTTGAATACTAGAAGGGGATTTGGTTTAAGGTCTTTTTGTGAAGATAGTACATCTTTCGTTTGTTCTTCTGAGATCAGCGAAAAAGAAATTAGTAATGCTGCTTCTATGGTAAAAAGCTCAGTGTCTTTAAACAAGACAAATTCAATAAATTTAAACGAAGAGACAAAAAGCCTATATTCGAGGATTAACCCTATAAATGAAATGGATCTGAATTCAAAGATTAAGCTACTCAATGAGGTTAATGAGTATGTAAGGTCCAAAAATAACTGCGTGAAGCAAGTAAAAATAACTCTAAGTGGAGAATGGCAAGTTGTACAAATAATAAAGGGTGATCACAGATTAAGCGATATCAGGCCTCTGGTACGTTTTAATGTGCTAGTCATTGTAGAAAAAGATGGCCGTACCGAAAGAGGTTCTGCAGGGCATGGTGGAAGGGACTCTTATAGTAAGTTTATTTCTGAGAAAAAGTGGAAAGAAGTTGCAAACCAAGCGTTAGAACAAGCACTGGTAAATCTTGAAGCAATTCCAACTCCAGCCGGAGAAATGACAGTCGTTTTAGGTCCAGGCTGGCCAGGAATATTGTTACACGAAGCCGTGGGTCATGGACTTGAGGGCGACTTCAATCGCAAAAAAGTCTCAGCATTTTCAAATTCTGTGGGTAAACAAGTAGCAGCTAGTGACATCACAGTAGTTGATGACGGAACTCTGCCCAATTTGCGCGGCTCTATCAGCGTAGACGATGAATGCACTCCACCCAGTTATAATATATTGATAGAGGATGGGATCCTAAAAGGATACATGCAGGATCATATGAACGCTAAACTCATGGGTGTAAGCCCAACTGGTAATGGTAGAAGAGAAAGTTATAAAGAAGTTATTATGCCGCGCATGACAAACACCTATATGTTGCCCGGAAAGTATACACCGAAGGAAATAATATCTAGCGTAAAGAAAGGTCTATATGCAGTAAATTTCGGTGGTGGGCAGGTTGATATAACGTCAGGAAAATTTGTTTTTTCATCTTCGGAAGCTTACCTAATAGAAAATGGCAAAATTACACAGCCAGTAAAAGGAGCAACACTAATTGGTGACGGTCAAACAGTGTTGAAAAAAGTATCTATGGTTGGTAATGACTTAAAGTTAGATCCTGGTGTTGGCACATGCTCGAAAGATGGACAAAATGTGCCCGTTGGAGTTGGTCAGCCGACACTCAAAGTCGACGCAATAACTGTTGGTGGAACTGAGATATAGATAAGGGCTAAAACGGATTCCAGCGCACGGCGCACAGCTGTACAAACATTATGATTTGGAAGCAATTGCCACCAATAGGGTGTCATCCCAGTGTCTGGGCACTGCCTTTGTGTTTGAGGCAAAACTGGCTATAACATTTAACACACTGCTTTCGCAAATAAATGTTCGTACAGTTATGTGTCAGCTACTCGGATGACACTTTTGTACTTGATGCAAGATTATATCTTGAAAAAATTAAGTTTTAATGCTATAAAATAATTGTAAATTTTGTCTCCGTGGTAGCTTTATGAATGTTGAAAGTAAAAAAATACACGATGCTAAAATAAAATTACCAATATTTCTTGATTATCAATCTACTACTAAAGTAGATCCCCGTGTTTTAGAGGTGATGATACCTTACTTTGGTGAGTTCAGTAATGCACACTCTCGCAGCCATTCATTTGGTTGGACTGCTGAAGAAGCAGTGGAAAAAGCAAGGAAACACATCGCTGATCTGGTGAACGCAGATAGCAAAGAAATTATCTTTACCTCAGGTGCAACTGAGTCAAATAATACGGCAATCAAGGGCGTTGCTCACTTTTATAAAAATAAAGGAAATCATATAATAACTGTCTGCACGGAGCATAAGTGTGTTCTGGATTCTTGTCGGCATCTGGAAAATGAAGGCTTTAAAGTTACATATTTGCCTGTTAAGCAAAACGGAATTATAGATTTATTAAAGCTTGAGGAAGCAATTACTGATAAAACAATCCTGGTTTCAGTGATGATGGTAAATAATGAAATCGGAGTAATTCAGCCTGTAAAGGAGATTGGTGAAATATGCAGGAAGCGTAATATATTTTTCCACACAGATGCAGCTCAAAGCTTTGGAAAAGTTCCAATTGATGTTAATGAGATGTGCATTGATCTTATGAGTCTCTCTAGCCACAAAATTTATGGGCCTATGGGAATAGGTGCATTATATGTCCGTAGAAAGAATCCTCGTGTTAGGCTGATACCACTAATTAGTGGTGGTGGACAGGAAAGAGGCATGCGTTCTGGAACAGTTCCAACACCTCTTGCAGTTGGTTTTGGTGAAGCGGCACGTATTGCTAAAGAAGAAATGAAAAAAGAAACAACTAGAGTGGAAGAATTAAGGGATATTTTGTATAACAAGATAAAAGAAGCGTTTCCTGATATCGTTTTAAATGGTGATTATGAAAATAGAATTCCTGGCAACCTAAACTTGAGCTTTCCCTATGTTGAGGGTGAGTCTCTCATCATGGCAATCAAGGATTTAGCAGTAAGTTCTGGTTCTGCGTGCACGTCTGCGTCTCTTGAGCCTTCCTATGTCGTACGGTCGCTAAATAATGGCCATGACCTTGAGCATTCATCAATTAGATTTGGCCTAGGCCGATTTACAACTAAAGAAGAAGTTTTGTATGCAGCAGATCTTGTTGCTAAAAATGTTGGCCGACTGAGAGAAATGAGCCCACTTTGGGAGATGGTACAAGAAGGAGTAGATTTGAACACCGTGAAATGGGACTCTCATTAAATGTATCCGTTCCAACTGCAAATGCACTTTGAAATTACTCTGTACCGTTCACACTTAATTCTTCAATCTCACTAATAGAAAGGCCAGTAAACTTGACAATAGTGTTAACATCAACATTATTAGCCAGCATTGCTTTTGCGACTTCGATTTTCCCTTCAATTTTGCCTTCCTCTTTACCAATTTTTTTGCCTTTTTCAGTAGCAAGATCAAGTCTGTATTCAAGAATGGCTTCTTCTTTCCGTAGATCCATTATTCTTTCTTCGTAAGCTACTAAATCTTTTTCATTCCAGCTAAACCTGTCTAATTCATCGTAGGCTAACTTTATTATTGGTGCTTTTTCTGCTATTTTCCTTAAGTCTTCTTCCGTAGTTTCATCTGCATATTTGAAGAAAAATAACCAACGATCCACTATGCTTTCTAGCTGTTCTTTCTTATTCTTAGGAAATTTAGGTAGTTCAATAAATATAAATTGAAAATCTTTTAAGTCATGCTCATTGGTTTTCTCATCTCTTATAGTGTGGTTGGATATATAATCAACTTCTTCAGGAAGTAAGTTACAATTTGATATAGCAATAAAGAAGACTTTCTTTAAATCAATGTAGTTGCCAGATTTATCTAATTGTCTTGAGTAAGCCTTAGCAGCATACAGTTGAGCTCGTTTTTCGAAGCCTTTATCGCGAGTAAGCTGCATTTCAATCACATACCTGGTCCCACTAGAATCCCTGCAAAGAACATCAACTATACTTTGCTTATCAGAGGCAATTTCAGGATCCATTATAGTACTGAGGAATTCCACTTCTTGTATAGTATTTATCTCGGTAAACCCTAAAATATCATTCAAAAAATGTATGAGAATATTCTTATTTTTTTCAGTGCCAAAGATTCTTTTAAAGGTTAAATCCAGCTTAGGGTCGAGAAACTTAGATAAAGCCATAGCCAAAGTGCTTAAAAATATTAATAATTATACACTATTATTAACAATTATTCAACCATATTTTTGAAGATAGCTATGCCGCCGCGAACCGTCATACCGCCGCGGTATCTCGGCATAGATTCCGCTAACTAGTAGCGGAATGACGATTGTGTATCGTGCTTTGCTAAAAAAAAATCACAGAATGCAGTCTGGTTACATTACTCTAGCTATACGCAACAACTTTACTTTCAACAATTTTGTGAGCAATAATACGACTTTCACAATCAATATTTATTATATCAGATAGTGAATTAATATCAGTATAACTATCAAAACTTTCCATTGTTGATTCCACTACTTCTACTATTTTTAAAAAGCCGATTCGTGACTTCAAAAATTCATTAACAGCTATTTCATTTGCAGCATTGAGCACAATACTGTTTGTTTGTGGAGCAGAAGAGTTTAACACTGCCATGCTAAGCTTTAGCGCAGGAAAACGCTTATGGTCTGGTTCTTGAAAGGTCAATTTTCCTTGCTTTGTTAAATCTAATTTACGATTTAAAGCTGATCTTTCCGGCCAAGACAAAGCATATGAAATGGGAATTGCCATGTCAGTCTCTGCAAGCACAGCAAAGTTGAACCCATCCTTATAAGTTACAATTCCATGTACTATTGACTCAGGATGCACTATTGCTTCAATTTTATCCGGGCTGATGTTAAACAAGTTATGTGCTTCTATTATCTCTAGTGCCTTATTCATCATTGTTGCGCTATCAATCGAGATTTTCTTTCCCATATTCCAAGTGGGGTGACTAAGCGCCTGATCTACTATGACATTTCTTAATTGCTCAGAACTATAATTTAAGAATGGTCCACCAGAAGCAGTAAGTATGATCTTTTCTATGCATTTGTCGTCATTTTGCAAAATTTGAAAAATTGCGTTGTGCTCAGAGTCAATAGAGATTATTTGTACGTTTTTTTCTTTAGCTTTTTTAAGTAATAACTTTCCACCGCAAACAATGCTTTCTTTGTTTGCCAATGCAATGACTTTGGTACCGCTTTCTATAACCTCCATAACTGGCTCAAGGCCTGCAATGCCAACTATTGCAACAACTGAGAGATCAACAGGTATGGTAGCAATATTTGTAGCACCAATTGCTATTTTTACATCTGTACCAAGTAGATTTTCTTTTAAATCTTTGTAAAGCCTTTCATCGGAGATAGCAACATATTTTGCATTTAGCAGTTTTGCTTGGTGTGCCAGTAGAGCAAAGTTCGAATGGGCACTTAGTGCTTCCACTTGGTATTCTTCTTTTCTCTTTGAGAGCAAATCTACAGTCTTTTTTCCAACACTTCCTGTTGACCCTAAAACTGAAACCTTTTTCACTAAGACAAACTCATGTTAATTATAACAACAGCAACTTTTCTTATTAGGCCTTCTCGCATACTATTCAGCAGTTTTTAAGCGTTTAACCAAGTTCATGTCCGTGGTCATCGCCAACAGATGGTGAAGGACCAGGTGAAAAAGATTGACCATGGTGATCACCTGCATCATGCATGTCTTGCAAACCATCAGCATTATGAGCTATTTCGTTATTGGCATGAGGGTAATCATCTGAGTGATGTCCATCATCACCATGAGCCATATCCATTCCTTCTGATGGCATATCTTCCCCACCTCCACCTGAAAAATATTCTGCAAGGCCTTCAAGAAATTTTATGCCAAACATATTACCTGATTTTCCAAACAGCGTTACTAGACTACTACCACTCACCAAACCTTCAAACACGTTACTATAAGCAGCAATTGCTCCTTCATGAAAGTTGAACAACCATTTCATTCCATCCACGACTGTTGAAACAGAGTCACTATGACCAAGACCAAAACCACTTTTCTCACCAGCAGCCTCTTGGTGTTGCTGCTGCGCTTGCCATTCTGCAATATTTGGACCTTGAGCTTCACTCATAAATTTTTACTCTCAACCTTAAGCTATTATTTTATCACAAATATTGCAAAATATCAATAGAGCTTTTGAATATAGCTAATACAAACAATTTCTGTCATCCTATATATAGCTAAACTGACTTACGACAATTTGAAAAACGACAAATTCGTCATTCCGCTACTAGTTAGCGGAATCTATGCCGAGATACCGCGAATGAATCGCGGTATGACGTGTTAGCTATAGGATCCAGTTTGAAAAAATCTGAATTCCAATGTCCACTACCTTTTACAAAGTTAAAACTTAAAAATATGACTGTTAGCAATAGTGTATATATCTTTAGCTATATATAATGAATGAATTTTTTTATATATTCGTTATTAGTATTTTGTATTTCCTGAACAGTTCCATGGGAAATGATCTCCCCTTCATATAATACTGCTATTTTATCAGCTATTTTAAATGCGCTATGAATATCATGTGTAATCGTGATAATTGTAGGGTTAAGATCTCTAAATAATTTTATTATTATCTCGTTTACTATATCTGACATAATTGGGTCCAATCCTGAAGTTGGTTCATCCAAAATAATGATTTCTGGATTGTGTGCAATCGCCCTTGCAAGTGCCACTCTTTTTTTCATTCCACCTGATAGCTCTATTGGAAACATATCTGCTATGCTTTCCTCCAGTCCAACATCATTTAACTTCTCGATTGCTAGCTGTTTTGCCTCTTTTTTGCTGATATTAAAGCGCTTTTTATAATTAAAAGATATATTTTCCCACACTGTAACGTAGTCAAATAAAGCGGAATTTTGAAATAAAACCCCAAATTTATTTTTGCTTTTACTATTTATTTTAACAGACCCTGAGTCTGGAGCAAGCAAGCCGATAATTGTTTTTGTTAATACAGATTTGCCGCTTCCTGAGCCACCAAGTATGACTAATGATTCCCCTTTTAATATATCAAAATTTAGATCTTTTAGTACTGTCCTATCATCAAAAGATAAGCTTAAGTTCAATATTGATATTATGGGGTTACGCATGTATCAAAGTAATCATGTAGTTTGCTAAAATGATCAGTATGGACGATAAAACAACAGTTGATGTTGTAGCAACACCTACTCCTCGTGCACCTTCTTTGCAATGGTAACCGTAATAGCAGCTTGAGACAGAAATTATGGCGCCAAATACAGTTGCTTTTATTAGCCCAGTTATAAAATCATACGTATTAAAGAACTGAGCTGTGTGTTTAATGTATATATTTAAATTGTGGTTAAATTCGAAGACTGCAGTGATACATCCTCCAAATATTCCTATTAAATCTGCACATACTGTAAGTATGGGAAATACTATGATTGACGCTAAAATCCTTGGTGCAATTAAATATTTAAAAGGGTTGATGTTCAAGGTTGTAAGTGCATCTATTTGCTCGGTGATGCGCATTGTACCAATTTCTGCTGCAACTGATGATCCAACCTTTCCTACCATTATTAAGCTGATCAAAACTGGTCCTAACTCTTTAATGATAGTGATCGTAACAAGTTTGGGTATTATCTGTTCTTGGTTAATTAATGGGTCACTCAAGCTACTTTGTAAAACTATTGCCGCTCCTATAAAAACTCCAGTGAGCCCAACAATTGGCAGAGAGAAAAAGCCTATCTCTATAATTTGTCTTGCTATGTTGCTAAAATAATATGGTGGCACAAGGCAGTGGTATAGAGATTGAATAAAAAATATGAATGCACTACCAAGCCTTAACAAAAAATTGATAAAGTACCTACCAATTATTCTAACACTATTTATATCAAAAAAGCTCACTTTGTATTCATTTTAGCTAGAGGTTAGTCTTACTGATTTTATTAAAATTTTTATTAACTTTATCGCAAAGTATAGCTGAGATATGTTTTAAGTTCAATATACTTGATGTTTTAATTTAAAGCTTAACCCAAGAAAGGTTTCCCTACGTCATACCGCCGCGATATCTCAGCATAGATTCCGCTAACGAGTAGCGGAATGACGAGCTTATCGTCATGCCACCGCGAACCGTCATACCGCGATTCATTCGCGGTATAGATTCCGCTAACGAGTAGCGGAATGACGGTTTTTCAAATTGTAGAGCCACTTTAGCTATAGAACTCAATTACATAAGCAAACCTTACTTATTTTACTATCCCTGTTTACTTCCTGTAAAAAACATGTTACTAATGAATTGAATTTTGTAGTAGAATGGAGGAAGTTTTGGCAGTTCCAAAAAGAAAAAAGTCAAAGTCAAGGCGTAATATGCATCGTTCTCATCATGCTATTGAGCCTAAGAATATTGTGGTATGTTCAACAACTGGGGAATTCATGTTGCCTCATAACGTAGCAGTTGATGGCAGTTACAAAGGAAAACGGGTTTTCATCAAGCAACAGGCAGAGTGACTATTATGATATGTTACCTACGGTCAATAATAATATAGTTATTGCACTTGACGCTATGGGGGGCGATTTTGCGCCTCTTTCCGTAATTCATGGTGCTGGTTTTTTTTTAGACAACCTTGTTGACCCAGGCATTAAAGTTTTTTTTCATATTTATGGAGATAAGGAAGAAGTATCTCCTTTGCTTTCAAAATACAAAAAAGTAAGTAACAATTCTGAGTTTACTCATTGTTCTGACAATGTTCTTGCAAATGATAAGCCATCTTTTGCACTGAGGCATCGTAAAGACTCAAGTATGAAAGCTGCCATTGAGGCAGTAAAAAAAGGTAAAGCTTTCGGAGTGGTGTCTTCAGGCAACACCGGAGCATTGATGGCAATTTCCAGATTTATTTTAGGAACATTACCAAACATTTATCGTCCTGCTATTGCCTCTATCTGTCCAACTAAGACAAAAAGCTTCGCTTTGCTTGACCTTGGTGCAAATGTTGATTGTAATGCCGACTCATTATTTCAATTTGCGTTAATGGGTAGTATATTTGCAAAAATAGCATTAAAAATTGACAATCCTGAAGTTGCTTTGCTAAATATCGGCACAGAAGAAGTTAAAGGTAATGACTCAGTGCGCGGCGCTTTTGAGTTGCTTAAAAACGCTCCAGGCATTAATTTCAAAGGGTATATAGAGGCAAGTGAATTTTTAGAGGGTAGTATAGATGTGATTGTTGCTGATGGTTTTGTTGGCAATGTAATGCTCAAAACGGCTGAGGCAACCGCTAGTACCTTTATCAATCTAATAAAGCAGGAAGTATTCAATTCGTGGATAGCGAAAATGCTTGTTGGTATATTGTTAAAATCCAAACTAAATAAAGCTTTAACGCGTTTTAATCCCAAAATTAGAAGTGGAGCTATGTTTTTAGGGCTGAATGGTATCATCATTAAAAGTCATGGAAATTCTGATGCTATTTCTTTTGCCCATGCCATAAAATTTGCAGTAAATGCAATTAGTGAAAATTTAAATCAAAAGATAATTAACGGGGTAAGTCATATTGAATAAAAGTTTCATATTAAGCACTGGATCTTACCTACCAAGAAAAATGTTGAGTAACAACGAAATTGCATCGATAGTTGAGACGAGCGATGAATGGATAAGGCAGAGAACAGGAATAGTTCAAAGGCATATAGCAGATGAAGGAGAACTAACGTCAGATCTAGCTGTAAATGCAGCAAAAAGTGCTATAGAAAAAGCTAAAATTTCAGTAGATGAAATTGACTTGATTATAGTTGCTACAACAACTCCTGATAAAACTTTTCCTAGCTGTGCAACGATTGTACAAAGTAAGTTAAAATGTAAAAACGCATTTGCTTTTGATGTACAAGCAGCATGCTCTGGTTTTATATATGCAGTTACAGTTGCTGATTCGCTCATAAAATCTAACAATAGAATTAAATATGCATTGGTTATAGGTGCTGAAATAATGTCTAGGATTGTTGATTGGGAAGATAGGTCAACTTGTGTACTCTTTGGTGATGGTGCTGGTGCAGTGGTGATGAAATCAGAAATGGGTAGAAGCGGCATCATATCAACAAACTTATACTCTGACGGCAATGTGGACATACTATGTACGAACGGAGGGGTATCCTCTACTGGTGATTCTGGAAAAATATGCATGAATGGAAGAGAAGTGTTTAAACATGCAGTGGATAAGTTAACAGCCTCAGTAGAGGAAACTCTGAAATGCAATAATTTGAAAATCACTGATATTGACTGGTTAATTCCCCATCAAGCAAACATTCGTATTATTGAAGCAGTAGTAAAGAAATTAGATTTTCCTATAGAGAAAGTGATTAATACCGTTGATAAGCATGCAAACACCTCATCGGCATCAATTCCACTGGCCTTAGACTATGCAATACAAGAATCAAAAATAAAATCAGGAAATCTGGTACTGCTGATTTCAATAGGTGCAGGCCTGACCTGGGGTTCCGTGTTGCTGCACTATTAGACTTCCTGCATTACCTCCTGTCATCCCAGTAGCCCCTTCGGTGTCATTCCAGTCTGGAATCCAGTTCTTATTGTACATTCACCTGGTGTAAAGTTAAGTTTCCTGGATCCCAGTGTCAGCTACTCGGATGACAAAAAAAGGAGCACTGGAATGACAGCAGTCCTACGTCATACCGCGATTCATTCGCGGTATCTCTAGATCCCGCTAACAAGCAGCGGGATGACGAATTACTTAACCATCATCTACACCGTCATACCGCGATTCATTCGCGGTATCTCTTAACATAGATCCCCTACTATACCTTAACATAGATCCCGCTAACACGTAGCGGGATGACGGTTGTCGTTTAGCCATAAACATTAAGAAATTTACCAAACGAAAAAAAAGGCAAAAGAAGCCCTGGGGTTATTATCCGCTTTAAAATATTGGCGTTTTTTATGTTTTAAACGCTTGACAAGCAAGATTTAGCTGCTTTTAATTGCAACTAACTTACGCTGCAAATGTTTAAGAAATTTACTAAGCAGAAAAAAAGACAAAGAATCCCCGAGTTAGCTAGTCTTTTACTATCTCTGTCGAGTATTGGCATTTTTTGATGTCTTGTAACGCTTTATAAGCGCGTTCAGCTTATTTAGATAAAAATCTAGATGTAGATGAAGTTTTGTAAAGACATACAGTATCTATATACTGCAAAAAATTGAACATAAGACGCCGATACATTAAGTAATCCTTACCTTTTAATCTGCAGATTGGCGAAAGCAAATACAATAGCTTCAGTTTCATGATAAGGGAGCTGGCGAGGTTTGTCAAGGAAGTTTTTCTTTCCCGTGAATTCCCTTCGAAGTCGAGTATTGAAAATTGACTGGAGAATTGTGGATTACTTTGTATATGTCATGACAAGCCATGGCACTCTCAGCAAAACCACTTAATATTAACTTTAGTTTGCCTGAATAAATAGCTATATCTCCGATTGCATATATCCTATCTCTACTGGTTTTAAGTGTAGCTGGGTCGACAACTATGCGGCTATGTTCTAACTGTATACCCCAATTGTTTATTGGACCAAGATTCATTGACAATCCAAAAAATGGCAGCAAAAAATCAGCGGATATTTCTTTTTCTTCCTTAGAGGCAATGTTTTTTACTATCACTGTGCTCAATTGCCCATTACCTCCTGCTAGTTCGTGTAATTGATATGGCACTACCAGTTCTATCTTTCCATCACTTTCAAGTGATTCTAATTTATTTCTAGTTTCAGGAGTGCAGCGAAATTCCTTTCTCCTATGTATCACATAAATTTTCTTCGCAACTTTAGAAAGTTCTACAGTCCAATCAGCCGCAGAATCACCCCCCCCTGCAATGACTATAGTTTTATCCTGAAAATCAGAAATTTTATTTACACTGTAAAATACAGATTTATTTTCATATTCTAATATACCATTCAAGGGCGGACAGTTAGGTTCAAACATTCCGTTACCTGCAGCAACAATAACGGCTTTGCATTTTACCTCTGTACCTGTATTAGTTATGATAATAAAGCTTTGATCGCAGTTATTCGAAATCTTTTCTACTTTTTGACTTAAATGGTAAATAGGCTTAAATGGCGAAGCTTGCTCCATTAGCTGCTCAATTAATTTTTGGGCAGTAATTACAGGATAACCAGGTATATCATATATTGGCTTTTCTGGGTAAAGAGCTGTGCATTGTCCTCCTGCTTGATCCAAAACATCTATTATATGACATTTCATATCAAGCATTCCCGCTTGAAAAGCAGTGAATATTCCAACAGGTCCTGCACCTATTATTACTATATCGGTTTTCATATTCAGATGGTGATCTATTTATAGATATTAGCTTTCTTTGCTAACAAGGTCAATTTACAAAGGGATGTATTTTTAAAAGATGTGGCTAGATTAGACAAGATTTCCAGCGTTATGAACCACATAGTCCAAATAAGCTCTAAAAATCAGCTAGCATAGCGAGATGCTGTGCGGACGGAATGGGATTCGAACCCATGGTACGCTCATCACGTACGTCAGTTTTCAAGACTGGTGCCTTAAACCGCTCGGCCATCCGTCCATTTCTTTTCTATCACAACATTTGATTTTAAGCAATCTATAAAAGCTTTACTTGCCCACGCAAAAGTTGCTAAACACACTACTCAATATTTCCTCAACATCAATAATTCCAATCACCGCACCAAGTTCAAATGCAGCAAGCCTCAAATCTTCAGATATCAACTCAATTGGATTATCGATATTAAAACGTTGTAAATGTTCCAGTGCTTTCTTCATGTGATTCCTATGTCTTTGCCGAGTGATTACAGGGGTGTCTCTATCATGCCCAAATTTTTCCTCTGCCTTCTCTTTTATGAGAGAGATCAATTTGTTTGTACCTATTTCCTTTAGAATAGAAATGGGTAAAAGATCTATGCCATTAATTTTTATATTGTGATTATTGATAACATCGTCAGCTTTGCTCAATACATAAATAGTATCGCTATTTACAACGTTGCAATTGATATTATGACGCTGTTCAAAAGGAAATAGTTCTATTCTTAAATCAGCTTCAAAAGACCTCTTTTTCGCTCGACTTATACCTTCTGATTCTATTGGATCTGAACTCTCACGAATTCCAGCAGTATCAGAGAGAATGATTGGGTATCCGCCAATGTCAATATGAGCTTCAAGTATATCTCTTGTTGTGCCTGCATATTCAGAAACAATAGCAATATCACGCTTGGCTAAGAAATTAAACAGAGTTGATTTACCGACATTTGGTTTACCAGTTATTACAATATGTAAACCCTCACGCAACCTTTCGCCCCGTCTATTATCATTTAAATGCTCTTGTATCAATCGCACGAGAGATTGCACTTCATTATTAATTTTTTCCAACTCACTTTTTTCTGCCCAAATGTCCTCTGGAAAGTCTATATGTGCTTCGATTTTGGATTGTATCGTTATCAATCTTTGCCTCCAATTGCTGTATAGTCTCTCCAATTCTCCTGATATCTGCTTAATCGCTTGTTTAGCTTGCATTTTCGTCTCAGCGTCAATTAAGTCTGCAATTCCTTCTATTTGAGTTAAGTCAAATTTACCATTTAGAAAAGCCCTAAGTGAGAATTCTCCAGGCCTGGCCATAACGAAAATTTTTGATAATTCCTCCAAGATGATTTTTATGACTGCCTTACTTCCATGCACTTGTAACTCTATAACATTCTCGCCAGTGAAACTGTTTGGAGCAGGGAAATAGATGATTATTCCATTATCTATCAATTGATTGAAATCATCATATAGATCAACTAAAGTAGCAAATCTTGGTTTAATTTCTTTCTTAATATGAAAATGATTTAAAGCTTTAAGCGCGTAATTGCCTGAAATTCTGATTACTGCAACTCCTGACTTACCAAATACGGTCGACAAAGCGAAAATAGTTTCATTTGTGTTTGTCATTATTTATATAAACTACTTAGCAATATTACACTTAAGAAACCAAAATACCTAATTTGAAAATATTCAAAATTTTTATCTATCTTGCTAGTTTATATTAATGCAGTACTATCATACTAGTGAATGTATTATATAGAAAAGCTGTAAAAGTCACCCAGGTGAAAATATTTATTTTGAAAACTGATAATATGATTTATAATGACTGACACAAGTTTTAAATATTTTATGCTCAAGAAATTAGCTTGGTATTGGTCTTTTGCAGAGTTAATCAAAGGGTTTGCTATTACATTGAAATATATGTTCAAACCAAAGGTTACGTTAAGATATCCTATGGAGAAGGGCCCTTTAAGTCCAAGGTTTCGTGGTGAGCATGCGTTGCGTAGGTATCCAAACGGTGAAGAACGGTGCATAGCTTGTAAATTATGCGAAGTTATCTGCCCTGCTCAAGCAATAGTTATTGAAGCAGAGGAAAGAGAAGACGGTAGTCGTCGCACCACACGCTATGATATTGACATGACAAAATGCATATACTGCGGGCTTTGCCAAGAGGCATGTCCAGTTGATGCAATTGTGGAGGGTCCTAACTTTGAATTTGCTACTGAAACGAGAGAGGAGCTAATGTACAATAAAGAAAAGTTATTGCGTAATGGTGAAATTTGGGAAGACGCAATTGCACTCAGGTTAAAAAAGAATAGACCTTATTATTAATGTTCAGAGCTTATAACCCTGTTATCCATTATGATTTAGGGGCAGTGCCCACTAGGGGTGGTGTCATCCAAGTAGCTGATACACAACTGTACGAACATTTGTTTGCGAGGGCAGTATGTTAAATGTTATGGCCTGTTTTGCCTCAAACACAAAGGTGTCATCCCAGTGCTTGACACTGGGATCCAGGTATAAAAATATTTGCAAATTGTGCAATGGACAACAGATTTTAGGAGCATACATTAAACTAATTTCCATTATAAAAATAAGATGGATCCCAGTGTCACGCACTGGGATGACAAAGAGAGGGTTAGACAAAAGGGTCGATAAATGATTAGGATTACTTTCTCAACCGAACAAAAAGTAAAAGAATACAGTGGTAAAGTCACTGGCTTTGATATACTACAGCCGAATGTTTTAAAGGAAGCAGTTGCATTGAAAGTAAATGGTGAGTTATATGATCTCTCACGTGAAATTGAATCTGATACAGAGATAGAGGTAATACAACTGAGTGACGAAGCGGGTTTAGATATAATAAGGCATGATGCTGCTCATATAATGGCGCAGGCAGTGAAAGAGCTATTTCCTAATACTCAGATTACTATCGGTCCAACAATTCAGGACGGTTTTTACTATGATTTTGCTACAGATCGTACCTTCACTACGGACGATCTTACCGCAATAGAAAAGAAAATGAAAGAGATTGTAAAAAGTAACCACAGATTTGTTCGAGAAGTTTGGACTCGCAAGCAGGCAATTGATTTCTTTAGTGGTATAGGCGAAAAATATAAGGTTGATATTATCTCATCCATACCAGAGGGTGAAAACCTAACTGTTTATAGGCAAGGTGATTTTATTGACCTATGTCGTGGTCCGCACTCACCATCAACCGGCAGAGTTAAAGCGTTTAAACTTATGAAAGTAGCGGGTGCATACTGGCGAGGTGATGCAAAGGGCCCAATGTTGCAGCGAATATATGGCACAGCATGGAGAAATAAGGATGAATTAAACGCTTATCTTGAGTGTCTCAAAGAAGCAGAGAAACGTGATCACCGCAAAATTGCCAAGGATATGGATTTATTTCACATCCAAGAGGAAGCTGTTGGGCAGGTTTTTTGGCATGAACAAGGATATATTCTATATAATGTTCTTGAGTCTTACATCAGAAAGAAGCTAATAAATAATGGCTATTTTGAGGTAAAAACTCCTATTTTAGTAAGCAAAGAGCTGTGGGAAAAATCTGGACATTGGGATAAGTTTCGTGAAAATATGTTTATTGTTGATGAATCTGAAAGCAAAAAGCTAGCAATAAAACCCATGAATTGTCCTTGTCATGTGCAGATTTTTAATTCTCACACCAGAAGCTATCGTGATTTACCAATACGTATGGCAGAGTTTGGCACATGCCATAGAAATGAAAGCTCAGGCTCATTGCACGGACTGATGCGAGTGCGTGGTTTTACGCAAGACGATGCACACATTTTTTGTATGGAAGAACAAGTGAATTCTGAGACTATAAAGTTTTGTGACCTTTTAAAAGAAGTATATTCAGAGCTTGGGTTCAATGAAATTTCTGTGAAATTTTCAGACCGTCCAGGTATTAGAGCAGGTAATGATGAAGTATGGGATAGAGCTGAAAAAGCGCTGCTTGAAGCCGTTAAAGAAGCGGGCTTGAGTTATAAACTTAATCCTGGTGAAGGTGCATTTTATGGTCCAAAGCTAGAGTTTGTTTTAAAAGATGCAATAGGCAGAAGCTGGCAATGTGGAACATTGCAAGTTGATTTCATTTTACCAGAACGTCTGGGAGCTTTTTATATAGGGGCAGATGGACACAAGCATCACCCTGTTATGCTACATAGGGCAATTCTTGGGACTTTTGAGCGTTTTATTGGAATTTTGATAGAAAATTATGCAGGAAAATTTCCAGTTTGGCTTGCTCCAACGCAACTTGCTATTCTGACCATTACAAATGAGGCTGACGGTTACGCCACAGAAATCAGCAATGTATTAAAAGAACAAGGTGTGAGAGTCAAGACTGATTTGACCAATGAAAAAATTAGTTATAAGATACGTTTGCATAGTCTAAACAAGGTTCCTATATTGTGGATTGTAGGCAAAAATGAAGTTACAAGTAAAACTGTGTCAGTGAGAAATTTAGGATCGGAAAGACAGGAGTCTTTTTCTTTGGAAAAGGCTAATGAATCGCTGTTAAAAAGTATTAATTTGAATTAAGGGAGTTAAAGTTTGCAAGTTAAAAAGAACAATAAAAACAGAATTAATGGATTCATCACAGCTAAGGAGGTACGCTTAGTTGATCACAGTGGTGAAATGGTAGGAATCGTGCTAATAGAACGAGCTTTGGAACTTGCACAGGGTGTTGGTTTAGACTTGGTAGAAATTGCACCTGATTCAACTCCTCCAGTATGTAAAATACTGGATTATAGCAAACAAAAGTATGATATAAAAAAGAAAGCAAGTGAAGCAAAAAAGAAACAAAAAACATTAACTATAAAAGAAATTAAACTGGGTCCCAATATTGGTGATCACGATTACGGAACAAAATTGCGTCAAGCAAGAGACTTACTTGCCCACGGACATAAAATCAAAGTTACAATGAGATTTAAGGGCAGAGAGCTTATAAACACTGAAGTTGGATTGGAAAAATTAGAACGGCTAATTAGAGACACTGAAGATATCGCAAAGGTAGAATTAGCACCTAAAAGGGAAGGGAATCAATATTTTTTAGCTCTGGTTGCTAAGTAGCAAGACGGCTTAAGAAGTATAAGTAGAGTTAAACTATCGCTCTCTCTTTGATAACATGGCGAAAATGTCTTATTAATCCTTGAATCGGCCAAGCTGCAGCATCGCCAAGCGCGCAAATTGTATGTCCTTCTATTTGAGTTGTAAGGTCAAGCAGCTTATCTATTTCATCAGGTTTAATATCTCCTGCCACCATCCTCTTCATAATCCTCCACATCCATCCAGTACCTTCACGGCATGGTGTGCATTGCCCACAGGACTCATGCATATAAAAGTGTGATAACCTCTCTATTGCAGCTATTATATCAGTTGATTTATCCATCACTATTACAGCAGCAGTACCAAGCCCTGATTGTGCAGTTCTTAATGAATCAAAATCCATTTCAATAGTATCGCATATAGATTTTGGAATTAATGGCACTGAAGACCCACCAGGTATTACAGCAAGTAAATTATCCCAACCCCCTCGCACTCCACCTGCGTATTTTTCAATCAATTCACGTAATGGAATTCCGAGCTCTTCTTCAACATTACACGGGTTGTTTACGTGCCCTGAAATACAAAAGACCTTGGTACCAGTATTATTTGGTTTACCAAGAGATGCAAACCATTCTCCTCCGCGATTCAGAATATCTGGAACCATGGCTATAGTTTCAACGTTGTTTATTGTAGTTGGGCAGCCAAAAAGTCCAACACCTGCAGGAAATGGAGGTTTCATGCGAGGAAAGCCCTTTTTTCCTTCAATTGATTCAAGTTGAGCTGTTTCTTCTCCACATATGTAAGCTCCTGCACCCCTATGGATAAACACATCAAGATCATAGCCTGATTTGCAGGCATTTTTTCCAATTAAACCTTCTTTATAGGCTTCCTCAAGTGCCTTTTTTAGAACTAAATATTCATTATAAAATTCACCCCTGATATAAATATATGCAACTGATGCGCTGATCGCTCTGCCGGCCAGGAGAATTCCCTCAAGTAACTTATGTGGCTCATATCGCAATATATCTCTATCTTTACATGTACCAGGTTCTGACTCATCTGCATTGACTACTAAATATGTTGGTTGTTTTTTTGGAAGATTTTTGGGCATAAAGCTCCACTTAAGGCCGGTAGAAAATCCTGCACCTCCTCGACCTCTCAAACCAGATTTCTTTACTTCATCAATGATTTTTTCTGATCCTAAATCTAGTAACTCCTTTGTTTTTTGCCAGCTACCACGTTTTTTTGCACCCTCAAGTAGTGGAGTTTCTTTACCATTTAGGTTGGTGAATATTTTGTCTTGTTCTTTTAGCATGTTTTTCAAAATTTGTGAGTGATCCCGACGCGATTCGAACGCGTGACCCACTGATTAAAAGTCAGTTGCTCTACCGGCTGAGCTACGGGATCATTTCATTTTTCAGCTATACTAAACATCAATACAGTTTTTATCCATTTTAATCAAACTAAAATTTTCATGTGTGGTTAAATAAATTATATAATATACTGCGTTAGTGATAATTTAGTTAAAAAATTTTTAAAGGAAAACTTCTTGTTAATTTTCAATTCACAGATTCATTTGGCAAAGCTTATAGTGTGATGTAAAAATCTGAGAAGACAAAAAGATAGAGAATTGTACATAACTGCAGAATTTGTGCACTATTTAGCAATAGCCTAACAGATAAATATTTCTTGCATTTCAGCCTGAGTGATTTATGCTTTAAGCAAGAATTACCTGGGGGTATAGCTCAGCTGGTAGAGCATCTGTTTTGCACGCAGAAGGTCAGCGGTTCGATCCCGCTTGCCTCCACCAGTCTATATTAGCTCTAGCCGCCACAAAACCTGTCAAAGCAGCTTATTTTAATCTATGAGGATTTTATACTACTTCCCTGAAAATCCCTATTTCTTTTCGTAACTTTTCTCTACACAAGTAATGTTGGTTATTACAATTGTAATATATACCAACTTAACAGTAAATTAATCAATAAATGTTAGAATACTAACAATTAATTTATTGGTAACGCCTATGAGTGGAAAAAAGCATGTTTTTAAGATGGTACCTGGAAAAGAGGTGTTTAGAAAAACCCCGACTAAATTGATAAAGTGGCCTGAAGGTTATGATCCTACAATGTCTATTAAAAAAGTTGAGCTTGTATCGCTGGATGATAAAAACGATGTAGCACTAGGCTTATTACCTATAAAACTTTGCGGCAGTTCTTGCCTAGACAGTTACATATGTCTGGAGGAAGAAAATGAAGGAAATCTGGTAGCCAAAGATTATAAAAGTGATTCTAACTTAGATTATGTAAAAAGTAACCATACATTTGTATATTACGGTAATGAGTTGGCTAAGTTATCATATACAAGAGAACTTGTGCAGCCTTTCAAAACTATGTGTAGCAGTTCTATTAAATCAAAAAAATTGGAATACAAATATGTAACATGGGAAGATTCAGATACTGGCAACAATAAATATTATTTTTCAGACGAGGCAGGAAATATAATCGATTCACCTGACAATGAGGTATTACAAGACATTATGTTATACTACGGTGAGAGACATATAAGAGATGTGCTACTGTTGCTATCAAGCACGTTTACCAAAGTTTTTATTCAGGGCCTAACAGACGACCAACTAAAAACTCTTACCAATACTCTTAGTAACGAGCAACTGCAAAAAATAATTCCTGAACTGAGCTCAAGCCAACTACAGACCTTAGCAAAGAACTTAACAGATGAACAACTCCAAGCTTTAGTGGATCATCTAACCAATCACCAATTACAAACTCTTGCTCAGGAACTAAATCCAGAAAAGTTACAAATAATTGTTCCTATTTTAAATGATGCTCAGCTTGAAGCTCTAGTTAGAGACTTAAATCCAGAGCAAGTAAAAGAAATTTTACCTCACTTAAAAATGGATCAGTTCAAAGCACTTATTAAAACTTTAAATGACGAACAATTTACAGTGCTTGCAAAAGACTTGGCTGAGCACCACTTGACAATACTTTCTAAAGAATTAGAAGGTGACCAGTTGAAAGCTTTAGTAAATAGTCTGCAAGAAGACCAACTGAAAGACTTAGTTAATAAGCTTGATCATGATAAACTTGGCATAATTGCTCAGGATTTAACTGATTCTAATAGGATCCAGATTATCATTAAGTCTTTAGCTAACAGCCCAGAAAAACTTCAAGCTTTTGCTCGCAATATGTCTAATGAGCAGTTTAAGGAACTTTTGGATAACGTGGGTGCAGAAGAGCTTAAAGATATCATTCACAAACTGCCTTATGAGAAAGTGACAGCTGTGATTGGTGATCTCGGCAGTAAGGATCAGTCTAAAGCTATTATTGATGCATTAAAAGAGAAACTTGAAGAGCAAAATGGAAAGATAGGAGAGCTTATGGATAAGATTGACCAGATGCTTCCTGAGCAAAGTGAAGCAAATTGGGATAATGCACATCTATCACCTTACGTCTTTCAAGATACTAATACTGAATTTACAGTAATAGATGTTTAGTGCGAACTTGGATACTTATAAATTAATGTTTATAAGTTAAAAGAAAAAACAGTTTGCATGTGAAACTAAAAAATAATTTAAACTTTAATAATTTATGGAGGTAATTTATATGAGCAAGAACTCGCAAAACCTTGTACAAAATGAGGATAATTTTACTACTGGTAATAAAGAAAAACTTATAAGCGCTCTTGATCTTATTATACTTAAGACAGGTACTGATAAGGATATACAAGACCTTGGCAAAACAGCAAGTGGTCATACTGTTAAAAAAGCAGTTGATGCATTAGTTAATAATATAAATGAACAACTTATTAGTGGGTTGAATATTATGTTAGGAGAAGAGCAAGCTAAAGTTAAAAGTTTGGAAGATATTATAGGCAACGATGATGCAGGATTAAAAAAAGATCTAAGTGAGTTAGCAGGTAAGGTAAATAGTATGTTACCTGAGGAGGCACCAACCCATCCTGATATATTGTAGTAGTTAGGAAAGTAACAGCCTGATACAGGCTGTTACTCTTTCCACATACCATTTCAGTGTAGCTGAGTTGATTTTAAAAGTATAATTTTTTATAGGAGTTAATATGAGTAATTACAGTGTAAAAGAAAGCGAAAAAGACTATGAATCAATAGGAAGAATAGTCGAAGACGAATATAGAATAATAGATGACATAGAAGTCAAAATTAAGCCTAAATCTTTTGAGAGCAATAAAGAAAAGAATGCGTCGGTTGGTTATGTTCACAAAGTTCTAGACAAACTAATCACAGAATTAAACGACACATTTGTTTCTGACTTGGATTACCAATTGAGGCTTAATGCAAACTATGTTCAGAATAAATTGAGTAAGGATTTATATGATTTGGACAAGGTAGTTATCGATACTAGTAAGAATTATGAAATTTTGAAAAAAACTTTAATAATCTAAGAGAAGAAGTTGAAAAATTAAAAATAGGAACGGTTAGTGATGACAACATAGATGAATGGGAAGCACCAACTCACCATGATATATTATAGTAGTTAAGAGAGTCACAGCTTGCTAGCAGGCTGTGACTCTCTCTACATACCGTTTCAATACAGCCAGGTTAAGGAATCTATTTTAAAACTTTCGGCATATAGTTCTCATCATGTTTTGCAAACACCGTATCTGCAAGAAAGGTATTATTATCAAACATTTTACCTTGCACAACAACACCACTTTTTTCTGAAAACATTGGTGGAAGTATTCCCTGGTATTTTACCACAACGCTTTTGTTAAAATCTGTCATTTGAAAAACTACTTCACTTTCGCTCCGTATCACACTATCTTCAACAACCATTCCACCAATATGGATTGGCTTTTGACTATTTGGTAAAACTATTGCCTCACTTACTGTATAGAAAAATGAGATATTTTCTTTGAGCGTTGTTAAAATAAAAAAGACTATGCAGCTTAAAAAGCAGAAAATTCCTGAAGTTATAAGTAATCGCTTATGTTTCTTCTTCATTATTATCTTTCAGGCTTTCTAGAATTTTTTTACTTTTAATATAGCAAGAAATGGTAAAAATCAGTTCTCCGGTAATCAACGTAAAACTAATAAGGTAAGCAAAAATTACATATGTATTCATAATGCACTGCCAATAAATAACTCACCTGCATCAAAATAAATTAAGCTTCCATCCTTTTGCTGCAACACCAATTTACCACTTTTATCTATATCAGCAAAAATTCCTTCATACAATTTGTCAGCTAACTTTACACTGATTTGTTCATGCATTTTGAATGCTTTTTTTAACCACATTTCTCTTATAGCATAAAACCCATCAAATAGCCATTGCTTTCTTAGCTTATTAAAATTTATTATTAATTTTTTTAGTAGATCTATGTTAGACACAGACTCACCGTAATTGCTAATGCACGTTGTTCCTGGAAGTGGTGCATGATTGACATTAATTCCAATTCCTATAATGAGCCAATTCGAATTGGATCTTTTTTCAAGCAATATTCCACTTATTTTCTTGCCATCGATTAGAATGTCATTTGGCCATTTATACTGGAGATTTAGACCATTTATAAATGACAGTATAGTATTTCCAACAGCAAGAGCAGTAACAAAAGTCAATTCTGTTAATTTGCTGACATCCGCAATTTTATTCACCAAACCCCTCTCTGTCATCCCAATGCCCTCTGATGTCATCCCAGTGCTTGACACTGGGATCCATTCTTCTTTTTTTCTAGATTCCAGCGTCACGCGCTGGAATGACACCGAAAGCTGGCTTTCATTAAGATAATCGTTAAAGAGGTTTATTACCAAACTCGCATAAAAATTACCCTCTGGAGAAATCCAGTTTTTTCCAGTGCGCCCTCTACCCTCTGTTTGTTTATCGGCAATAATAACGGTTTCATTTGATATTCCTCTCCCAATTAAATCCAACGCTTCTTTATTAGTGCTTGAAACTTCTTTGTAATGATGAATATGAAAACCCTCAGGGATCACCTTGTCAGTCCTTTAGTTCAATGAGTGAGTAAAACGTACAAGAAAAGAACGAGGTTGATCAGTGAAGCCACTGAAGTAATAATGAATAGACCCTTAGAATAAGCAACCTTATTACCACTAGCTTTATCAAAATACATAACTTTCATGATATTTAAATAATAGTAGCATGATATCACACTCGCTATTACAAGGATCAAGGACAGGCTGATAAAGCCAGAATTTATTAAACTTTTGAATATAAAAAATTTAGCGATAAAACCTGCAAGTGGAGGTATTCCCGACATCGAGAGTAACAGCACAGAAAGATGAAATGCTACAATTGGGCGTTTCTTCCCTATACCAGATAAATTTGCAATATCACAATCGTCATCGTCAATTTGTACGAGATATGAGAATAGCCCTATGCTTGTGATGATATATATCACCAGATACATTAAGGCACTATCTGTTCCTGCTTGTGTAAAAATAGAAAGTGAAGCAAATATAAAACCAATGTGACCAATTGAACTGTAAGCAAGCAGCCTTTTTAAGTTTTGCTGACGCAAGGCCCCAAAAGCTGAGATAAGCACAGACAATGCTGAAACGTATAAGAAAATAGGCTGAACATAACTTTTTACATTTACTAACTCTTCATTCATCAATCGAATTAAAAATGTTACAAGTGCAGCTTTTGGAGCTGTAGAAAAAAACGCAGTTACTATGGTAGGTGCACCTTGATAGACATCTGGAGCCCACATATGAAAAGGAGCAATAGCAAGCTTGAAACACAAACCAATTAGGATAAAGACTAATCCAAAAACTATTCCATAAGTTATCTGATGGCTTTGCAAGAATGAACCGAGCTCAGAGAAATTGACTTGTCCTGTATATCCATAAAGCAGCGACATTCCATATAGCATAATGCAGGAAGATAGTGCACTAAGTGTAAAATATTTCACTCCTGCTTCACATGAATAAGCTGAATCTTTATTAAAGCTCGCAAGAACATACAAAGATATACTCATCAACTCAAAAGCTAAATAAAAAGAAATCAGACTATTTGCTGAAACCAAAGTTATCATGCCAAATAGCGCAAAAAGAATCAGTATTGAAAATTCATATTTATAGTCATATTTTGATAAATTCAGCATCAAAAGTATTAAAATTCCTGTGCTGAGAATTAACCCTTGGGCTGACCTGATGTATAAATTGAGTTTTAACAACGAATTAAAGAGAAAAATTTCATTGTTTTCTGCCGAAATAATTAAAATAATCAAAGTTACCACTGTGCAGCCAAGTGCTAATAAGTTGATAGTTCGGCGGTTAAATATAATTCCAAGCAGCAGCAACACTAACGAGGAGATAATAGAGAACGTTTCCGGCAATATCTGTATATAATTCATAGCGCATTATATTTGACTAACAAATTTGCCATACATGGCTTCAAATAATTCAGTGCAAGGGTTGGGTAGAATCCAAGCAAAATAACAAACACTGCAAGCAGAATTAAGACAGAAAATTCTATGCTATCCAAGCGGTTATTTAATAATTTAGAATAGCTAACCCCCCATATTATTTGCTTACATAAATTCAGCATATAAACTGCGCTTAAAATAGTGCCAAGTGCGATAAATCCTGTAAAAAACCCTATGCTCTTAAACATTCCAACCATAGCCAAAAACTCACCTATGAATCCAGATGTTCCAGGTAGCCCTATTGAAGCCATTGAAAATAAAATGAACATAAAACCAAATTTTGGCATTGTGTTTACTATGCCAAAATATTTTGCAATCTCCAAAGTTCCAGTTCGAGTATATAGCATTCCAACACACAAAAATAAAGCAGCAGAAATAAGGCCATGACTAATCATTTGAAATATGCTACCCAGTACTCCTTCCTCACAAAATGAAAAGAGGCCAGCAGTAACGATCCCCATATGTGCTATTGAAGAATAAGCTATTAACTTCTTTATATCATCTTGAGCAAACGCAACTAGAGAAGCATATATTACCGCAATAATGCTCAGCACAACAACGAAATTTGAAAAATACAAACTTGCCTGAGGAAGCATTGGAATAGAAAACCTTAAAAATCCATATCCCCCCATTTTAATAAGCAAGCCAGCTAAAATCACAGATCCAGAAGTTGGTGATTGCACATGCGCATCAGGAAGCCAAGTGTGAAATGGAAACATCGGTACTTTTATTGCAAAAGAAATAAAAAATGCAATCCATAGCAATGACTGCACTTCAAGATCAAGACTTGGCACTAATGTAGCTAATTTTTGTATATTAAACGTCCCAAAAGTGCTATAGATGTACACCAAGCCAAGTAGGAATAATAATGAGCCAGTTAATGTATAAAGAAACAACTTAAACGTTGCATATACCCTGTGTTTTCCTCCCCAGATGCCAATAATAAAGAACATTGGTATTAAAACAGCTTCAAAAAACACATAAAAGCTTATAGCATTCAGTGAAACGAAAAAACCGACTACAAAACTCTCAAGCAGTAGAAACAATGCCATATATGGACTGAGGGTCGTATAACTCATTTTGCAGTTGTAGAGTATACAAATTACAAACAAGAAAGTTGTAAGCAGAAGGAAAAGCAACGATATACCATCTATCCCTATTCCAACATTTCTAATTGGGTAGCTGACAAACTGAAAGTCCGCATTGTTATAATCAAATTCTATACAAGCTACAATGCTAAGCAAAAATGGAAGTACAGCAAAAAATAGGGCAAGGAATCTTAGGTGTATAGATTGATGATTAATCCTGATTAAGGATAAAATCAACGCTCCTATCAGTGGAAGCAAGAATATACTAAGTAACAACACCTTCTATTTAATTCCAATAATATATAAAGCACCGATTATTAAAGTAACAAACATAATAAGTGCATAATCAAATATATAACCAGTTTGCAACTTTATAGAACTTTTTGAACATTCATTAACCAACCTTACAACACCATTTGGTCCAAATGAATCAATAGCCTTAACATCAAACTTCCATAGAAGCCTAGATATAAACCTTGTTGGTACAATTATAACAAACTCATACACCTCATCAAAGTACCATTTATTCTGCAAAAATTTAAGTAAAAATTTACTCTTAATTTGCCTAATTACTTGATATTGGTAAATTAGGTACGCAAGTGCTATTCCACTTAGGCTCGCCAAGGTTGGCAGTAGTTTTATAAAGAAATTATGAACTCCATGCTCATCAACCACCACTAAACTTGATTTCCAAAACGCATTACTAGTTATGTTCAAAATATTTGCTCCCCACACTCCAGAAAATACCGATTCAAAAGCAAGTATCAGTAATGGTATAAGCATAATCTTCTGTGCTTCATGTATATTAATTTTACTTTGTTTTTGGCTGTGGAACACAAGAAGCAATAACCTCCAAGAGTAAAACGCTGTGAAGAATGCAACAACTAAGCTTATTACAAAAGCAAAGCTATCCGTGCTATAAGCATGTTCAATTATCAAATCCTTTGAGTAAAAACCTGCAAATGGAAATATTCCAGAAAGCGCAAGAGACCCAATCCACATGAGAGTGTAAGTGCAAGGGATTTTCTTCCAGCAATTTCCCATTTTCTGAATGTTTTGCTCATGATGCATTGCATGAATCACATTGCCAGCACCAAGAAATAGTAGAGCTTTAAAAAAAGCGTGGGTCATTAAATGAAAAATAGCAACATTGTAAGCAGAAAGCCCACATGCCATGAACATATAACCAAGTTGACTGCAGGTTGAATAAGCAATTATTTTTTTTATATCATTCTGAGTAATCGCAACGGTGGCTGCAAAAAAAGCAGTAAGTGCACCAACGATAACTATTAATTCTCGTGCCACATTTGATAACTCAAACAATGAAGAACATTTTGCTATTAAAAATATACCGGCTGTTACCATCGTTGCTGCGTGAATGAGTGCAGAAACAGGGGTTGGCCCTTCCATTGCATCTGGCAACCAAACATGTAAACCAAGCTGTGCAGATTTACCCATACAGCCAATAAAAAGTAATATGCATATTATATGAATTACTTTGAATTCACAGCAGAATGCCCTAATGTTCTGCGCGCCAAGAAGATCAGCTGTGTCAAAAACTTCAGTAAATTTCAAAGAGTGAAATGTATAATAAATAAGAAAGATTCCAATCAATAGTGCAAAGTCTCCTACCCTATTCACAACAAATGCTTTAATTGCTGCATTATTTGCAGAATATTTTTGGAACCAAAATCCTATGAGTAAATAAGAACACAGGCCAACTCCTTCCCAGCCAAAAAAAAGCTGCACGAAATTATCGCTTACAACCAGCACAATCATGCAAAATGTGAACAGCGATAGGTAAGAAAAAAACCTCGACTTCCCATGCTCCATATAGCCGATAGAATAGAGATGCACTACCAGCGAAACGGTGGTAATAACAATCAGCATTAAGGATGAGAGAGCATCCACACTAATTGCCCAATTTACTTTTAATACACTTAATGAAAATAAAGGAAATAAACTCAAGTGATAATTTTCAGAGAAGGTAAGAAAAACATACCAAGATAAAACTGCAGATATTCCAATCCCTGCCGTTGTAATTAACTGACCAAAAACATCCTTTCTAAAAAGTGCTGCAAATAGTGAACCAAAAAGTGGCAAAAATACTATTAATTTCAGTATATCCATCATACTTTCATTCTTTCATTAAGTTCGCTTGTTCAACATCTATATTGCCACGGCTTCTATAATATACAACCAATATTGCAAGTCCAACTCCTGACTCTGCTGCCGCAACAGTCAACACAAACATCACAAAGATTTGCCCAACTATATCATTCATAAAGGCAGAAAAAGCAACTAGATTGATGTTAATCGCCAACAATAATATTTCTATTGATAACAATATATTGATTATGCTCTTACGGTTGATGAAAATACCGCACACCCCAACAGTGAACAAAATAGCAGCAACTATCAAAAAATGATTTAATCCTATTTCCATTCCACTCCTTTTCCAAATTTAGCCTTAACCAATTTTACAGATGAAGATTGCGTCAATTGCTTTAATACATTCTGTTTTTTAACTCCTTTTTTCTTGTCCTGCAAAGTAAGAGCAATTGCACCGACAATTGCAACAAGTAGCAAAATTCCAGAAAGATGAAAAGCGTACATGTAGTCGGTATACAGCAAATTACCAATAGCTTTCACATTATTGGTATTATAGTTTATAACATTGCTTATATTCGGTGCTGAGCTGCGGATTACAAAGCTGATGACTAGAAAAAACACAACACACAACATAGCACCAAGAGTGCAATGCTTTGCAAAACCCTGGCGCAACCTTATGTAGTCAATATCGAGCATCATAACTACAAAGAGGAACAACACCGCAACCGCACCGATGTATACTATCAGCACCATCATAGCAATGAATTCAGCTCCAAGGAGAATAAAAAGCACTGCAGAGTTAAGGAAGGTGAAAATTAAAAATAATACTGCATGCACAGGATTTCTTACACTAATTACGCATACAGCAGATAAAATGCTAAGAATTGCAAAAAAATAAAAGAAAAAAGGCATCGATACTTTAACTGCAACAATAGTTACTAATTTAAAGTAACTATCGTGGTAAAGTCAATATTATATTAAACGTTTAAAAACATTGTACTACAAAGCTCCAGCTCCATTTTAAATTATTATATAGAGCATTTTCTCAGTAATGCAATAAACACTTAACTTGTTCTTGATAATTTTAATTTATTAACGTATAATATATGTATATTCATAATTAATGGCAGCGCGAAATGTACAACATATTTGGTTATTTCAAAACTTGTAACACACAAAGTGGTAAATTAAATAGTGAAAGTTATCAGTACACTACAAGAGATTACATGACAATTTACTTCAATAACACACTAGCAAGTTTCAGTAGATCATGGAGAGAATTTAAAGAAAAAGCGTATGGATTTATGTATGATATCGGAACTTGGTTGAAAGAAACATATGAAAATCTCACTGAACGACCTGCAACGCATAACCACTATGCCTCAAAGTTCCCTGTTAAAGTTGAAGAAAGAGAAATGGAGGAGCTAAACCGTACATATAAGTCATTCCAAACTCCACCTATCCACCTAACAAACAGCAGCCTAGATCAGATCAATTTATCGTTACCCACCACATCCAAGCTGCCTAACAAAGGTATATACAAAACGTAACACTTGAGTGAAGCATTCTTTAACTGTTCTATTCAATAAAACCTTTACAATATTTCAATCATAGGTTTAACTTTACGAAGTTATAATCTATATGGCTACGATGAACGATTATCTCTCACTGCTAAATCCAGAACAACAATCAGCTGTAACTAACATAGATGGACCAGTTTTGATACTGGCAGGAGCCGGGACGGGAAAAACAAGAACGATTACTTCAAGAATAGCACACATAATTAGAAACGGTCACGCTTATTCTGATGAGATATTAGCAGTTACATTTACAAATAAAGCAGCAAATGAGATGGTATCAAGGGTACTTGAGCTAACGGGCACAAACATACCATGGCTTGGCACTTTCCATGCAATTGCAGCAAAAATTTTGCGCATGCACGCAGAAATTGTGGGCTTAAACACCAATTTTACAATCATTGGTGTGGATGACCAATTACAGGTAATAAAAAATATTATCAATGAAATAAATCCTGATTACCTATCAGAAAAATGTAAGACCATTATGAATATTATTCAGCAATGGAAAGAGAAGTGCTTATTGCCATCTGAAGTGGAAGATATTCAATCATTTAGGCCAGTATATGTAACTGCACTCAAGGTCTATCACCAGTATCAGGAAAGGTTGAAATTCCTTAACTCTGTCGATTTTGGTGACTTATTGCTATATAACATACAACTCTTTAATCAAAAGACCGAAGTTCTGTCCTACTACCAAAACAAGTTTAAATATGTCATGGTAGATGAATATCAAGATACAAATGCGATACAATATCTTTTGCTAAAATACCTTGCAAAAGAGCACTCAAATATTTGCTGTGTAGGAGATGATGACCAGTCGATATATAGTTGGCGTGGCGCAGAAGTTGAAAATATTTTGAAGTTTTCTGATGATTTTAAAAATGCAAAAACCGTTAAACTAGAGTGTAACTACAGGTCAACATCCCACATACTTGCAACTGCGTCATATGTTATCAATCACAATAAGACTCGCTTAGAAAAAAAATTGTGGACAACAAACATTGAAGGGGAAAAGGTAAATCTAATAAAATTATGGGATGGGAAAGCTGAAGCAAGGTTCATAAGCGAACAGATATTGAAACTCAATAAATACAGATTTAGTGACATTGCAGTGCTGGTAAGGGCCACTTTTCAAACTAGAGTTCTCGAAGAGTATTTTATAAAATATTCAATTCCCTACAAGATTATAAGTGGCGTAAAATTCTACGAACGTCAGGAAGTCAGGGATATAATTGCATATTTAAGACTTGTTACAAACAATAACGATGACTTAGCTTTCGAAAGGATAGTAAATCGGCCAAAAAGAAGCATAGGAGCTACAACTCTAAAGAAAATATACACGACTGCTCAGGATAACAAAATTTCTTTTTTTGAGGCAGCAAAAATATTAGTTAATAGTAATCAGGTAACCGAAAGAATTAAACTCTCACTCAACGATTTTTTAAATAAAATTAAAGCTTGGGAAGAAATAGTAAGCGTAAAACCACTGCATGAATTCGTTAAAATCGTAGCAAACCAATCAGGATATATTGAAATGCTTGAAAATGAGGAGGTAACAGGCTTAGCACGAATAGAAAATGTTAAAGAGCTCATCTCATCTTTAAAAAATTTCGATAATGCCACAACTTTCTTGGAGCATATAAGTCTGGTGATGGAAGTGGATAATATGAATAACGATGACACCGTATATGTTATGACTCTTCATGCAGCCAAAGGACTTGAATTCCCGTGCGTGTTTCTACCTGGTTGGGAAGAGGGATTATTTCCTCATCAAAGATCTTTTGATGACAAAAGTGGTAAAGCTTTAGAAGAAGAAAGGAGACTCGCATATGTTGGCATAACCAGAGCCAAAGAAAGGTTAATCATTTCATGTGCAGATAGGAGGGAAATTAACAACCAGTGGCAACCGATGCGCACTTCTCGGTTCATTAAAGAATTGCCAAGAGAAAATGTTGAGGTAATTAAAAGCAACATTGCCTACTGTTGAAGCTATAATTGCAGATAAACATATCTTACAAATCTGAATTACTTTAACTATATGTTTCTCTTGGCAAAAATTCTGTAACCGTTCACACTTAATTCTTCAATCTCATACCAATTTCTATTACATAACAAACAAATAGACAATAGAAGTGAGAAGGTTATACTAAGGCAGTATAATGATGGAGTTTTGGAATGGCATTGGTATCAGGTTGCAATTTTAGCTTACATTGTGCCAATCTTTCTTCAATTGCTGCTCGCATAAATTCTGCCTGTCTTTTAGTTCTGCAGTGCACTATCGCATCATCCACATATCTTTCAAATGGTACTGTTGGGTGATTTTGTTTCATCCATATATCAAATGCATGGTGCATAAATATGTTTGAAATGATTGGGCTTATTGAACCTCCTTGCGGAACTCCTTTTTTCCCTAACTACCTTACTGCCATCTGCTTGCTGAATAGGGGATTTCATCCACCTTTCAACATACAGTATGACCCATTTGCAGTCTGTGTGCTTCTTGATAGCCTGCAGTGCTAAATTGTGGTCCAGATTGTCGAAACAATCCTGTAACATCAACAGCTTTCTTGGTAATCGTATCCTGTCTCCAATAAACAGCGGTTTTGCTATGTATCCTTGATCAGCAAAAAACTTACGTAAAGTTGGAGACTTGTATTTAGCTTGAGTGAAAAGATTTAGAGCACCATCACGATCTTGAACACTTGCACTATGAACATCAGCCGCAATAATTAAGCCCACTGTATCTACAACAATATGACGTTTTCTACCCTTTATTTTTTTTCAGCATCATATCCTCTGGATCCCCTTTTTGAGTGGTTTTTACTGATTGACTGTCAATTATTCCTACTGAAGGTGTTTCATTTTTACCAAACATTTTTCTTACCTCTTTTACTAGCATATTATGTATTTTTCCAATTTGCCATTACTACGTCACCTGAGAAAATAGTCATACACCGTCTTCCATGGAGGAAAATCTTTCGGCAGCATTCTCCATTGACAACCACCTCTCATTATATACCTTATTGCATTAATAATTGTTCTGATATTGTGCTTTCTTGGCCTCCCTATCTTTCCTTGTGCAACATGTGGCTCCAAAATTTCCCATTCCTTATCACTTATATCACTTGGATACAATTTTCCCTCCTATTTTTTACTTACACTATCATATTTTTTTCCTCATTCCTTTTCAAGACATACTCTTAGACAACTGGACGTCAAGCCTATCCTAGTGCTGCATATCAAGCTCATACTCAGTATGTAAATCTTTGACTAAAGCTACAGCGCATTCTTTTTGAACAATTATACTGATTTTGATTTCAGATGTTGTGATAGCAAGTATTTCTATCTTTTTTTCGCTTAAAACCTTGAGTGTGCGGTGCATCACTTCAGTGTTAGACATAACACCAATACCAATTATTGAAATTTTAGCTACATTATCGTTTATAGCATAATTTTCATTCTTATTCAGTAACTTTTCCATTGAATCAATATCAAATTTGGAGATAACAAAACTTGACCCATGTATCATATCAATTTTAACGTTTGCTCCTGCTATATCTCTTAAAGTACGCAAGTTATTTGCAAGGTTAGTGAAAGTTACAAGAGCTTCATTAGTGCTATAAGTTATTCCAGTAATTAAGTATCTCTCTAGTACATCCCTTTTGTGTAGCACTGTGGTGCCTTCTACTTCCTTAAAAGTGGATAGCACTTGCACTTTAATGTTATGTTTCATTGCAAGTTGTACTGAACGATTATGCAGTATTTTAGCACCAGATGACGACATTTCCAACATTTCATCGTAAGAGATAAATTTGAGCTTGCGTGCCTTTGGAACAATTCTCGGGTCTGCTGTATATATTCCATCAATATCAGTAAAAATTTCGCAAGTTCTAACACCAAAGGCTACCGCGAAGGCAACTGCTGATATATCAGAGCCTCCTCTTCCAAAAGTAGTGATTCTATCATCATTTATACCCTGAAAACCAGCAATGATCGCAGCAGTATAACCCTCAGCAAAAGATCTTTTCACACGTTCAATCTTTATTGTTTTTATTTTAGACTCAGAATAAAAATCATCAGTTGCAATTGGTAACTGCCAGGCAAGCCACGATTTAGCATTAACTCCGATCGATTGGAGAGTGATAGCTAATAGACCGCAAGAGATTTGTTCTCCTGCTGAAAGCATAACGTCATACTCTGATAACTCTTGTCTATAACTTAAATTTGAGATTTGCCTAGCCTGAAAAACCATTTGGTCAGTAAATCCTGCAACAGCAGATACAACAACGATTACATTACAACCTTTCTCAATATCGTTTTTTATCAAATTTGCAACTCGGTTTAAATCAGTTAGCGAAGTCCCACCAAATTTTTTTATGATTATTTTGTCCATAGTTACAATATAACTCTCTTCTGAAGAAAAATATAGTTTTTGTAGAGATAGCAGCTTGCAAGCCATTCAGAAAAGGGAAGACAAAGCTATAGAACACGTCATACCGCCGCGGCGCTAACTAGTAGCGGAATGACGAATTTGTTGTTTTAAAATTGTCAGTAAATCTAAGTTAGTTTAGCTATATAGCACGAACTAAACCACTAAGCAGCAGAAGACCTTGCATGACCTCCAAAAAATGCTTTTACTCTTTCAAGATAAGTAGGTGGTTCTGCAGGGATTTCTATATTATACATTGAATAATACACTGCTTCCTTTATACTATCATCTGTAACTAATTCCCTTAATTTTTGCTTTATGGCACCTCTTTGAATACTTTTTCCATACTCTTCGTAAAATTTTATGTAAAGCTCTTTAAAGACAAATTCTCTTATTTCTATTATTGATTGGTTAATGTTGCTCTTCACCTCATCGCTTATATTATTTTTATCCGCATAATCTTCGGAGTAAAAATCTTCAAACTTGTCTACCAAAATTTTTAATTTTTTATAATTGCAATATTCTTTTAAAAATCTTTCAGTAAATTTAGGTGTTAATACGTTCACTGCTCCATTTATTTGAACCAAGAAATTATTTTTCGCTTCAAGACAACTAAGCGAATAAATAATACGATCGAACATTCCCAGAGTACATAAACCAAGTCCATCCTTTAAATTCATTAGTAATAGTGAATTCACATCTGATTTTTGATTCTTAGCAGCAGTTGAAACTAAGTTTGCAGCTTGTGTGAGAGTTAGTCCAGTTTTTGATTCTTGCCAAGCTGCTTCATTGGAACCATTAAAGTTAAGATAAAGTTTTAATTGCTCTTTTTGCTCAGTTGTAAGCTCATCTGAATTATTTATGTAGTCTTCAAACTCTTTATTGAGTACATTTGGTTGAGCTCCAAATTTCTGTTTAACTCTTGAGCGCATTGGAGAATACTATGTTCAAAACTACTCGTGTGAACGCTCTGACTGCCAGTGCCCACATCACTTACATTAAACAAAAAGCTTAGCTGCTTTACATTCAAACCCAAAGGTGAGAAAAGCCTCACTAATGGATACTTTATCAATTCAAGAAGTGCCACTGGAATTAGCAGTGCATAATTTAACAATAATAAACCAAAATTAAATATAAGAAACCCACGTAGAGCTGATACCTTTGATGCAATATACAAAAATGGAAGCTGTAGGTAATATATCAAGTGTATACTGAAGAATAAGATTTTGTCCTTTAATTTTATTGTTGGATCTTTATAAACCTCAAACAACATGCTATTGCTATCAATATTGTTGTTTTTAAAGGAGGTATAGTTGTTTATGATCTTCTCTTGCAAGGGAAGAAGCATTTTATTCAGGCAAATAAACGCAGCAATAACAATAAAACCTGTAGCCAAAAATGCTAGTGCAGGGCTAGAAGTGCTTGTAGATAAATAGGCATAAAGACCATCAACAATTAAGTTTTTGTATAATCTTTCAAAGGGACGAACTAGAATCGGGTCAAGGATATAGTTAACAAGAAGATTTAAATAATACACGAGAAACAAAAGTGCAATCAAAAATGCAATAATACTACAAACAACCAAAAATGCTTTTAATCTCGGATTCATAACCCCCTCTTAATAATCTGTTAATATAATCTATTTTAGGAATAAATTGAAAAAATGCAAGTTTTTATGTTAAAAGATCAATTGAAATTTCTGAGTTTAGGGTATATTGTTAATCTATTTAGATAAGAATTATTGTGTCAAATAAAATAGGTTTTTGGGCTATTTTTGCCTTAGTGATTAGCAGCCAAATTGGCTCTGGAATTTTTATGCTTCCAATTAGCCTTGCTCCATATGGCATGTATAGCCTTATAAGCTGGATAATATCAGGGCTTGGTGCTATATCTCTTGCTTTAGTTTTTGCCTCACTCTGCGCAAAATTTCCGGAAACGGGTGGCCCTCACGTCTATGTAAAGCATGCTTTTGGCCCTGCTGCAGCTTTTTTTGTTGGTTGGACGTATTGGGTGATCTCATGGGTTAGCACAACAGCCGTAATAGTTGTGGGTGTTGGTTATCTTACACCATTTTTCCATGAAGATATTCAAAACGTACATCTGTTTTTAGAGATGTTATTACTTACAATTATTACACTAATAAATTTTAGAGGAGTAGCTACTGCTGGACGTGTTGAGTTTTTATTGACGGTGATAAAAATTTCTGTATTGCTTGTAATACCTATAGCAGCATTGTTTTTTTTTGATAGAAATAACTTCATCATAAGTGAAGAAATATCAAATCTTACAACATCGCAGATTCTTGCACGTTCTACACTTATTACTCTATGGGGTTTTATTGGAGTTGAATTGGCAACAGCACCTGCAGGGTCAGTTGATAATCCAGCTAGAACAATACCAAGAGCTGTGGTACTTGGAACAATCTCTGTTGCTGTTGTGTATTTTATCAACAATCTTGCAATTATGGGATTAATAAATGGCAATGATTTAGCAAGTTCAAGAGCACCATATGTTGACGCAATAAAAATTATGGCCTCTGGCAATTGGCACTTGATTATTTCTATAACTGCGTTCATTTTTTGTGTTGGTACTTTAAACGCTTGGGTACTAGCTAGTGGACAAGTGGCCCTTGGCCTTGCAAAAGATAAACTGATGCCACAGTTTTTTGCTCAAAGAAACAAGCACGGTTCTCCTTTCTGGGGCATAACAATCAGCTCCGTTGGCACTTCAGTTCTACTAATCCTCACTTCAAGCAACAATTTTGCTAAGCAGATCACATCAATTATCGACTTTTCTGTAGTTTCATTTTTATTTGTTTACCTTGCATGCAGTCTTGCTTTTCTCAAAGTTATTGTGCAAGAAAAGAGTTGTTACAAATTTTTAATTGGCAGTATAGCAACAACCTTTTGCTGCTGGGTAATATTTGAAACTTCTGTGAATACCTTGCTGATCGCAAGCTTATTCACTGCAAGTGGCGTACCTCTTTATTTATTTTGGTATCGCAGAGTTTCTGTATAGCAAATGTTATGTATCTGTTCAGCAGAGTGGCAAAATAAGGTAGACGAGAAAAGACAACTATAGGAAGAAATGGGTTTCATGCCAGTGCGTGACACTGGCATCCAGTTCTTTCGCGCAGTTCCATCAAAAACGTTGTAAAGGATTAATCGCTTTCGTGTTTACCAACTTAGTGCCCAATCTGGATCCCAGATACTGTCTCTGCTGTCAAACAAATTATCCAACAAAATTACAATTAAATGGTTGATTCTTTTTAAGAATACCAAAAAAGACATGCATTAATTTTCGCATTAACGCAAGAACTATGACTTTTGGACATTTGCCTTTACTTGCTAGACGCTGACAAAACTTTTGAAAATGATTATTATGGTTTTTGACTACTATAGCTGGCATATAAAGAGCTTTTCGAATACGCTCAGATCCTATTTTGCATATGCAACTTCTCTTACTTACTGACGATCCCGATTGATAATGTCCTGGCAGCAAAAGCTGTAAATTGTTTAGCATTGTCAAAGTTATCAACTGATGGCATTTCTGCGACAACAGCAACAGCAGTAAGATATCCTATACCTTTTATAGTCTTAAGGTTTTCCACCATATTTTTTAGATGTGGATAGTTATTTATATGCTCATTAATTTCTTTTTCGAGAACAATAATTTGCTCCTCTATTGCCAAAATTACTTTAGATATAGCTTCTTTGCAACTGGAATGCATATTTTTGTTTTCCAAGCGATTTGTCTGTTGCACCTTATCATCTTTTAGCGATTGCATGCAACGCCCTCAAATGCCTCATTTCAGGTGCAATGGGCTTCCAAAGAGCAGGTTTGTTGGCGATACAAAATCTAGCTATCATAGCTGCATCTGATTTATCTGTCTTATTTCTGAGCAGCTCACTTTTGCCAAAAGCTTTCTGGGTTTACTATACTGACATTATGTCCTAAATCATGCATAAAAGTAGCCAAATCTTCTCCATACCAACTAGTTGCTTCAAGACATAAATGAGTAAGATTTGCTCCATGGCCATTGCACCAAACTACAAGTTTTGCAAAACCATCTTGATTATTTTGAAAGACTTTGTGTCGTTTTTTACTGTCCACTAACAAACAAACATCAAATTTCTTTTTTGAAATATCCACACCCAAAATAGCATTTACTTGCATAAAATTGCCTCCAAGACTATAAATAAACTGAGAGTTTAGACTAACCTTGTAATACGTGATATAATTCCAAAAGATACTGTTCAGTCTTTAACTCTATGGGAGGGAAGCAAAATCTGGCTTAATGGCATTAGTGTCGCATCAGCTTCACCCTCCCTGTGAGGTATTTTAGCTCTAATGCCTCACATCATAAAGATACAAGTGTCACGCACTGGGATGACGAGAAAGGAGCACTGGAATTTTTGTTTCAATATTTGTACATGAGCCATGCATCTGAACAGATACAATGTTATAAATAGAGATAATTTTTAAATGATTGATATTTATGAACTACGACTTTTCTTGTTGTCCACTTGTTCAACATTACCCTTCTCAAGTTTACTATCTACTTCTTTTGTGTGTTCATCATCTATACTAGTTTCATCTTTTATCTTACTAGGGTAATCTTCCTGCGATTTTTTATATGCTTCCATGTTGTCATATATAGGGTTACTGATGATTTCTATTTTTTCAGGTGTGAAAATCCTTGCTAAAAATCTCCTTATTATTGGTATTGACCTTAAGAGATCTCTTAGCTTTGAAGATTCTTGTCTTTTGTTTAGAGACTGTTGGTCTATTTTAGAGGTTTTTACACCATACTTTTTATCATCAAAATTTATTGTAGGCTTTCTTTTATTTGAAAGAACACTTTGGGCCTTTGATCCATTGGTTCCTTCAGGCCCTTGAGGTGTAGACATTGCAGGTTTAACCTTAGTTTCATCGTATTCCTTACTCATCTTTCATTTCATTATGTAATATTACTAATATTGCATAATAATAGCTAAATTACAATTAATTGCAAGGTAAAAATATTAAAACAATTGTAAATTTTGTCAGTAAAAATATAATAGAACTTTAAAATTAGAGGTTCATCTATATGAGATACAAAATTGCTGTTATTGGAGCAACCGGAAGAGTAGGGCGTGAGGTATTAAGCACGCTTGCTGAATTTCAAGATGAGGCGATAGATTGCGTTATTGTACTTGCATCGAAAAAATCAGAAGGGAAGAAGGTGAGCTTTGGTGACAAAGAGTTAACAGTTTTATGCCTTGAGGATTATGACTTCGTTGGAACTAATGTAGCCATTTTCTGTGCTGGATCTCATGTTTCTGAAGAGTATGTACCAATTGCAACACAGGCTGGATGCATCGTGATAGATAACAGTTCCCATTTTAGAATGAAAGAGGGTGTGCCACTCATTATTCCAGAGATTAATAAAGAAAAAATTATGGAATATAAAAACCACAACATAATATCCAATCCAAACTGTACTACAATACAGATGCTGCTAGTACTACATCTATTACACCAAAAAGCAAAAATAAAGAGAATCGTTGCTTCAACTTATCAATCAACTTCTGGTGCAGGCAAAGCAGCAATGGATGAGCTCTATGACCAGACAAAAAAAATCTTTATGAACGAAGCTAAAAAACCCAAGATATTCTCTAAGCAAATAGCATTCAATTGCATTCCCCATGTAGGAGAATTCATGGAAAATGGTTCTACAGAAGAGGAATGGAAAATGCAAGAGGAGACAAAAAAAATTTTAGAGGAAGATATAAAAGTTACTGCAACTTGTGTAAGGGTACCCGTCTTTATCGGTCACGCTATGGCAGTAAATGTGGAATTTGATCAACATATCACTGAAGAACAAGCTCGTGAAGTGCTAAGTGAAGCCGAAGATAGTGGAGTTTTAGTGTACAACAGGCGTGAAGATAGTGAATACATAACTCAAATTGATGTTGTACAGGAGAATGCTGTATATGTATCGCGTATTAGAAGAGACAATACTGTTGAGCACGGATTAAATATGTGGATAGTGGCTGACAACCTGCGCAAAGGCGCAGCATTAAATATAGTGCAGATTCTTGAGATTTTGATAAGAGAGCATTTGTCAATCAAGTGCATATAGAGCGCACGTACGTTGTAATTCGAAGGAAATTGTATATCACATGGCAGCGCGTGACGCTGGAATGGCTTTGTTGCATCGCTACTTATGAAAGGCTAACTATAATTAGGATTATAAGCAACTTATTGAAAATCTTGTTTTTTTTGCAATCAATCTGATCAAATTTAAGAATAGTAATTTATTATTTATATTAATAAATTTAATTCTATTGAAAATAGCTAAAGCATTGAAATTCTTGAATTTTAGCCGGATTAGTGAGTGGTAGTGAAATTTCTTTTACTCAAATTTAGGTATTCACTGACCGTTCTTGTTATAAATACCAGAATAATAAGCTACTGATATTCTCCACCTTTTTTATCTTTAATCCATCATAGCTAGCGATGCAACAAAGCCGGCTGGATTCCAGTGTCAAGCACTGGAATGACACCATTTGCTGTGCAGTTTACCTTCAAAAATGAATGTTCGTACAGCTATGGAATAAATCGCGGTATGACGGTTCGCAGCGGTATAGTAACTCGTCACCCCGCTACTTGTTAGCGGCTGAGATACCGCGGCGGTATGACGTAGAAGCTATACTTTTATACTCACCAACTCAGTATCCAATCTGGATCCAAGTAGTCAAGCTATTCGGATGACACCCTCATAAAGTGAAATGAGATCCCGCTAACACGTAGCGGGATGACGGGAAAAGAGGTACTGGTAGACCCAAATCACAATGTTCGCACAGTTGTGCGTCACGCGCTGCCGAACACTGTATGGTTATACAAGAAAAATTAAGGCTTAAAAGGAAACTTAAGCAGCTAATAGGACCTAAGCCTTCTTAATAAAACATAAAAAGCTCCTTTACCACCATGTTTTTTCGTAGCTTGCTGGTAGTATAGAACCATATGCTGGATTTTAGTATCATTTAACCACTTATTTAAGTTATTCTTTATAGTGTCTGTTTTATTTGTTGCACTGCCGTATCCCGTAATTACCAATAAACATCTATTCCCTGCTCGATAATTTTTGATAATAAAATCTATCAATTTACAGTAAGCATCCTCTATATTATAGCCATGCAAATCGAGCTTGTCGCTTATAAAATATTTACCCCTATCAACTTTTGATTTTGTGTTTTGGTCAAGACAAAATGATGAGTTACCATTATTGGTATTAAGAAAATTCCCTTGTAAGTCGGAGGTACCTTTATCAACCATAGACTTTATATTTACTTTATGATCAACTTTCAAAGTAACTTTTCCACATTTTATTGGCTTAACATTTTTTTGCCAATCCAACTCATCGTCCGACATAAACGCATTAATCGAATTGTATAATTTTACAACAATATTCAAACATAGTAAAATGTTGCTTATTCTATAAAAACCAGATTTTCGATAATAAGATGAAATCGTCAAAAACTAATGAGAATTTTTGGCTGTATGGAAAGCACACCTGCATGTCAGCACTGAAGAATAAAAATAGGCGGTGTATAGAACTGTTAGTAACAGAAAATTTCTATAGAGAACACGAAAAAGAAATTAAGCAATGTGCAAATAGTAAGGGCATTAAAGTTCGATTAGTAGAAAACAAAATACTTAATGACGTTTTACCCAAAGGTGCTAATCATCAAGGGATTGCTTTAAAAGTTGCTCCTATCCTTCATAACTTAAGCATCGAAGAAGTAGCTGAAAGCTCAAACGACAGCTCTACTATAGTCATTTTAGATCAAGTCACTGACACGCACAATATTGGGTCAATTTTAAGAACTTCAGCTTGTTTTAATGTCAATGCATTGGTTTTACCACATAACCACTCACCGAGTGAAAATGCATCTATTGCAAAAGCAGCAAGTGGAGCTTTAGATATCGTTCCGCTAATATACGTTACAAATATAGTGAAAACTATGGAGTATTTAAAAAAGGTCGGCTACTGGTGTTACGGGTTTGATTGCAATGCTAAAGAAAATATAGATGAAATAAAGAGCTTTGAAAAAAAAAGAGTAATCATTTTTGGCTCTGAAGAGAAAGGGGTACGAAGACTAGTTAAAGAAAACTGTGATTATCTTTTAAAAATCCCAATATCAAACGTAATTGACAGCTTAAATGTTTCAAATGCAGCAGCAATAGGCCTATATTCTATTTATATTAAAACAAATGCCAGCGCATAGCTGTTTATAATAAAAACACTTGATAAAAATATGGTTTTATATTATAATGTGTTAAGTAATGGATAAAAGGAGTTATATTATGTCTTATATGAGAAATGAACAGGATATTCGCTCTCAAGGCGCTTATTATAGTGCTGGGCTTAGAAGTTACCTAACTAAAGTATATAATTACATGGCTTTAGCTTTGGGCGTCACAGGGCTTGTTGCATTCCTAACAGTGTTTTCTGGTCTTTTTCAGGTGATTCATTCTAATCCCGTCCTATCGCTTGTGGTAATGTTATCTCCAGTTGCATTGGTGTTCTACATGTCTTATAGAATTCAACACCTAAGTGCTCAGTCTGCCGTTACTATATTTTTCTCGTTCTCAGTGTTAATGGGGCTTTCCTTATCTTATATTTTTATAGTTTATACTGCAGAAAATATAGCAAGGGCGTTTTTCATTACATCAATCATGTTTGGCTCTATGGCTTTATATGGTAATACTACAAAAAGAGATCTTACAAGTATTGGCTCTTTCTTGATTATGGGAATCTGGGGGTTAATCATTGCGTCTATAGTAAATTTATTCCTTGGAAGTAGTCCTCTCTACTTTGCAATATCGTTTATATCAGTAATAGTATTTACCTTAATGACTGCGTATGATGCTCAAAGAATCAAGGACGTTTATTATAAACATAATGACGGATCAGAAGTTGCTACTACTAAATTGGCAATACTCGGTGCAACTAATCTTTATTTTGACTTTATTAATATATTTCTCAATCTACTCAGGTTACTTAACTTGTTCAACAATAGGGATTAGATGTTTTCCTTTTTAAGGAAAGGCAGTAAGAATTCTATAGTTTTCTTTCTAATATCTCTAGTTGTATTGATGTTATGTCTTGCATATGCATCGGTGCCTCTATATAGCATTTTTTGTAAAGCTACTGGGTATGGTGGCACAATAAGAAAAGTAACTAACACAACAACAAATATAACTAACCAAAAGATCAGGGTCCATTTCAATGCTGATATAATGTCCGATCTACCTTGGGAGTTTAAATCAGAAACTAACTACGTTGACGTAAACATAGGAGAACAAAGTTTAGCGTTTTATTACGCAAAAAATCTATCTGATCAGCCTTCATTTGGTATGGCGGTGTATAATGTTACGCCTTTCAAAGCAGGTAAGTATTTCAATAAAGTTGCATGCTTTTGTTTTGAAGAGCAAATGTTGCTAGCAAAACAAAAAGCAGCTATGCCCGTATCTTTCTATATAGATCCTGAGATAATGCTTGATAGTAATACAAAAGATTTGAGCGAAATAACACTATCATACACGTTTTTTAAGCTTAAGTAATAAACTTTTTCCTATTGTCACCCAAGCAGCGTGAGCTATAGCTAAACTGACTTAGATTTACCGACAATTTGAAAAACTGTCATTCCGCTACCCGTTAGCGGGATCTATGCTTTGAGATACCGCGGCGGTATGACGTAATCCGATAAGGTAAACCTCGTCATCCCGCTACTTGTTAGCGGGATCTCCGCGGCGGTATGACGTGTTAGCTATAGAAGGAGTGCGTTGTTATTCAAATAATGATTATGCAACAGATCTATTGAATTGAGCAGGAGTTCTTATTTGCTTTTTGCGCACCGACTACTTGTGTCTCAGTGCTTGGTGTTATCAATTCCCATCCTTCATTCTTTGCTTCACAAGCATTCCAATATTGAGCCAATTCCTTATTATTTTTTACAGAATCTGGCATTTTTTCATGAGGTTTTTTTTCCAATGTATGCTTAATTAGAATCTTACAGCAATCTTTGCATTCAATTGACTTCTCTGCATCATATAGTTCAGTAACACAATCTAAAGCGGTATTTCCACCCGTAGTGTTCATGTGGGCTATCACTTACCCCCGCTTCTATGAGAGCCTTTAACACGTCTGGAGAACGAGTCAAAGCGCAGGCATGTAAATATCCTTTTTCATTTTGCACGTTAGTACCTGCTTTTATTAAAACTTGCGCTAGATTTGGTAAAGCGTGAGGTTTGTTATTAATAGCAATAGAAAAAAGACTATCTACTGGAAAGCCATCATAGTCTTTCAAATCAAATTTGTGATTAATATCAAAACCTTTTTTTTCCCAAGAAGCATATAAATATTCATAATAGTTTTCTTTGCTTGAAGTTCGCATTCCACTTTCTAGCCTTTCTTTTATTTTTTTTATTATATTACTAGTATCTAAACCGTTATCTTTATCCACTTTGTACAACACATTATACAAAACACTATAAAGCAAATTTTCTCTATCCATCATAATTTATACCTTAAAACTATTAATATGCACTTATATAGTATATAAACTCTAAATAACATTTTGCAAAATATTAATTGTTAGATAACATAATCAAAGTTTTTATCTTACATTCATCATGGTTAGAGCTATACAAATTAAAAAAACTGGGGGACCAGAAGTATTAGAATTTGTAGATAAGAATATAGGTGAGCCAAAAGGCGAGGAAGTCTTAGTGCGTCACACAACTATCGGCTTAAATCGTTATGATTTAGAGCACAGAAAAGGTACGCGCAAAATTAAAAATTTACCATCAGTGCTTGGGGTAGAAGCAGTGGGAGTTATTGAAAAGCTTGGTAAAAAAATCAGTGATGGGTTGAAGGTCGGAGATAGAGTTGGATATTGCACAGCTCCTCCAGGGGCATATTGTGAAAAGCGCATTATACACCAGAAATATCTGATAAAAATCCCAGATGACATATCTGATGAAGTTGCTGCTGCAGTGCTGTTTAAAGGTATGACAGCTCACTATTTAGTTAATCAATCTTATAAAATCAGGCCTGGTGCTTTTGTGCTAGTTCATGGAGCTAATGGTGGCTTAGGGCAAATAATATGTCAATGGGCGAAGGATAAAAAAGGTGTAGTGATAGGTTCTGTAAGCTCTGATGAAAAAATGAAGATAGCTTTACAAAGTGGCTGCACATACGCAATAAACTACAATGATAAAGACTTCGTTTCTAAAATTATGGAGATTACGCAAAACAGAGGAGTAGGTGCAGTATATGACCCCATAGGTTACGCTACAAGCAAGCTCTCTTTTGAATCTTTAGGCAGGTTCGGCATATACGTTTCCTATGGGCAGATATCAGGTAACGCTCCTATTAGTTTTTCTTTACTTAGTTCACGCTCGTTATTTGCAACTGGAACCTTAATATATCATTATAAGCATGATAGATTCACATTAGTGCTTACCACAATGGAAATCTTCGAGATGATAAGAAAAAAACTTTTAACTGTACGGATCAATAAAAAATATAAATTTGATGAAATAATTCAAGCCCATCGCGATATGGAAAACAGAAAAGCAAGTGGGTTAAATATTATCAAAATCTCTTAAATAAACTAGTAATTTAAACTAACCATTCATTAAATCATATCAACTAGAACTTCACATATTTAATTCTCCTTTTGAGGGAATTAAAAGCATATAGCTAAACTGACTTAGGCTTACCGACAACCGTCATCCCGCTACGTGTTAGCGGAATCTATACCGCGAATAGACTTCTTGCATAACCCAAATTAAGTAGAAAAAGGTATCATCCGAGTAGCTGACACTGGTTCCTTTATGACGGTAGTAGCCCCCCCTTCTCCTGTCATTCCAGTGCTCTCTTCTTGTCATCCAAGTAGCATGACACTGGGATGGCTTTGTTGCATCACACTTTATGAGATGGTGATTTATGGTAAATTCATGTAACTATCTCAAATTTAGCCATACCAATATCAGTGAATTTATTAAGCAAATAGCATTTGATTAGCAGTTCTTTTTCTCGATTTATCTCAGATTTATTCCTAAAACTAAATCCGAATATTTGCTTTAATCTTGAGAAAAACCCTTCAATATAAGATCTTTTCCCATAATTTACTTCTTTTTTCCATTCTTTCATGCCATCTTCACCGTATAATTTTATTAACCTAATAGCAGCATTCCTGTCAGACATATAATCTATTTCTGGATGTTCTGCCGCATTGTTTATTGGTGGAATTTTTGTCTTTATATCATATTCGTTACACAACTTATAAAACTTGTGCCTATCACATGCTCTATCTGCATATAGTGCTTTTATGGCATGCTGAAAATCAACTTCTTTTAGCAAATCACAAGCTCCATAGTGATCAGAGTAGACACCGTTACTGTATTTTACAGCTATGGCTTTTTTGTTGTTTATATTCAACATTACGTGCAATTTTCTCGTTTGCTCATAGCCACGATATTTTCTGTCAGTGCTATTTTCCTTGCTGTGACCAGGAGTGTTGTTGTATATACTAATTCCTGTACTGTCTATAGCAATTTCGATATCTTCCATATTATTTTCTGCAATCATTTATCTTAATATTAAGTTTCTTAAACCTTCTTGATGCTTGTGAATAGCTGATAACTTCCAAATCTCTTCCTATTTGTTGCAAATACCCTTTTATAAACCCGACTGTTTGTCTTAAACCAATTCTAAAGAAACTGACGATTATATGCACCAAAATCACAACTTTATCACTATAAATATAGTTGCCGCCCTGCATTTTTGGACAATTCTCGTACCAATTTTCTATGGCGTCATTGATATAACAAAAAATGCTTCCTCTTTCTTGGAGAAATTTGTTATATTCATGGCAGTTACTGACTCTCATTTTTTGTGGCATATTTTTTCTTCAACAGTTAAATGGCTATTTATAATGAATTTTGTCAGTAACTGCCAGTTCTTTTCACTTGAGCGATGCAACAAAGCCATCCAAGTGTCAGCTACTCGAATGACACCCTACTGATGGGCCCAAATCACAATGTTCGTACAGTTGTGGGTCAGGCTATAGGATGACAGAAATTGACTTTATTAGCTATAGGTGGTATGACACTCAGTCAATTTAAGTAAGCAGATGATCTTAGCTACAAAAGTATTTTTTACCTCATTTGTTTTTGGGTTTATTCTTTTTCCCTATTTTATAAAGCTTCTAAAAAAAATAAGCAAAGATGGGCAACCAATTAGATCATGTGGACCAGAAAGTCATTTAATAACAAAAAAGAATGTACCACCTATGGGCGGAATAATAATACTGACTTCTTCTTTATTACCAATTTTACTCTGGGTTCAGTTAACACCAGAAATTTTGCTGCTGATATTGATAACTCTATTTTTTGCTCTACTTGGATTTATTGATGATTATTTAAAATTGAAGACAAATCACTATCGAGGTTTAAGTGCAAAAACCAAAATACTTATTCAGTTTATTGTTGCTCTGGTTGGTGTGTTTATACTTAAGCTATACTCTGCTGAATGTTTTACAAAAACGTCCCTATTTAAAGGAGTAATAATAGATTTTGGCTATCTATATGTTCCGTTTGCTGCGTTTGTAATTGTCGGCTCTTCTAATGCTGTGAATCTCACAGATGGTTTGGATGGCCTTGCTGCAACTCAAGTCATCACTTCCTTTGCTTTTTTGGGGCTAATTGCATATATAACTCAAGCAGATATGAATATTACTTTATTCTGCATTGCATTTATAGGAGCTATTCTAAGTTTCTTGTGGTTTAACACACATCCAGCAAAAATATTTATGGGTGATGTTGGTAGCTTGTCGGTAGGCGCAGCCTTAGGGTTAACTAGTGTCCTAATTAAAAGAGAAATGCTTTTTGCCGTTATTGGAATAATTTTTGTAATAGAGACTCTATCTGTTATTATTCAGATATCATATTTTAAATATACAAAGTTTAAATATGGAGAAGGAAAAAGAGTTTTCCTTATGGCACCAATGCATCATCACTTTGAAAAGAAGGGATGGTCAGAAAATGTAATCGTTATGAAATTTTGGATAATTTCTATTATCTGTTCAGTTTTTACTATAACTTTCTTATTATAAAAACCTATGAAATACCCAGACTTTACATTAGAAAATAAATTATCAGGAGTGATAGCAGGAGTGGATGAAGTTGGAAGAGGTCCGCTAGCTGGTCCAGTAATATCCGCAGCCGTAGTGTTTATTGATAGAAATACAATTATTGATGGAATCAACGACTCGAAAAAGTTGACTCCTCAATGTAGGCAAGTCCTATATGAAAAAATAATATCCGTTGCAAAATTTGGTATAGGAATGGCAAGCGTAGAAGAAATAAATTCATACAATATCTTGCAAGCAACAAAACTTTCAATGAAACGTGCGTTGATAGACTTGGACCTAGAATTAGATTATGTGCTAGTTGATGGTAATCAACCACCTGAAGTGAAATGGCAAGTGAAATCCATAGTAAATGGTGATAATTTGAGTACATCAATTGCAGCAGCTTCAATCGTTGCAAAAGTTACGAGAGATCGGCTTATGCAAGAATTGCACAATAAGCATCCTGAATATAATTGGTATAAAAATAAAGGATATGGGACAAAAGAGCACCTTAACGCTATTGGCCTTTATGGAATTACAGAACATCATAGAAAAAATTTTGCACCCATATCTCGGGCATTATAGCCTTTACCCTTTTTTGAAAGGTATGGTTTCATTAAATAGGCAAACTGTACTCAATCCATTCCTTAAGGTAAACACTGAACTTACCCTTTCGATTATCAGGTAGTTATCAACTGTACGGAAATTTACTAAAGACTCATATCCTGCAGAATCAACCATAAAAACTGCCGGAAAATCAGAGTTTATTTTATTGAATTGTAGATATGTAAATTTTCCGTCATCAAAAACCTTAATTGGTATTATTGACTGACTACCTTTGACGTGCGAGATGGAATAATTAAAATTTAATCCCTTCTTTACAACTTCAATATCATTGATATCAGGAATAATGGTATGACTAGCTTGTTCGAAGATATCACCGTTATTTGTTGTGTAAATCTCATCACTGCTAAATAGTGGATAAAGAAACCTTACTTCATATGCTAATCTTGGATCATCTAGTCCAGTTGCTTCTTCAGCATGAAGTTCAAAGTAATAAACTCTTTTATTGGTAATTATAGTTGCATTAGTATCAGCAATATCATCTATGGGCTTAATAAACAATCTGTTACCTTGAGGAAGAAGTTGCCAACCAGTTGAATCACCCATTGAAAGGTTTTGTATTATCTCCCCTGGTTCAAACAATATACTGGACTGATAACCATAAAAACCCGTATACTTATGTATAGCCTGTGGGTTATAATTTATTACCTTTATGTGATTATCTCCAGCTATTGAACGTGGCTCCTGTTTTGCAAGTGCATCACTACCACAGAGGAACAATAGTACGGCAAACAGTAAACCAATCATAATATCAAAATGAATTAATCTTCATTTTATCATTAATAGACATGCACTGCAACTGTTAAGGCACTTTCTATACTATAAACCCCAAAGCAAGCGGTAGAAAAGGCAAGAAATAAGGTAAACTCCTTAAATACTTTAGAACTACAGGAGGCTTCACCTGAACGGGTACACTTGGAATCCTGCCATTTTCACTTCGTAAACATACCAAGAATTCTGTCCATTATTCCACCCATGTTTGCTTCAGCTTGAGTATACTCTATTTTACCACCATGCAAGATTAGTTTAATATCTGATCCAGGTGATATATTAACAAATTTACTGCCAACAACTCCACTGCTAGTGATCAGAGCTGAACTATCAATTGGCAATTTTATGTCTTTGCTTATACACATATCGATTCGTGCTACGTAGGTAGCTTTGTCAAGTGATACACCAGTTATGCTTCCAACATCTACACCAGAGATCTTGACACTATCACCAACTCCTATACCGTTAGCGTTAGCAAAAAGACCATATATTTTATAGCAATCCTTATAGTTTTTCTTTATGTAAGATAGCTTATCAATAGCAAAGAAAATCAGAAAAATAGTAAAAATTAATACAAATAATCCAGCGGTTATTTCAAGTATATTTGACCTTCGCATCTTTAGTTATCAGGACTCCAGCTTTTATAGTAATTTTTCACTTTTTGGTTTGGATAGTATGCATCTTTTGTACCCGTTAAATTAGGAGTATGTTTTACTTTTCTTTTTTTATTATTAACTGGTACTACATTATCAGTATAGTGAAGCCATATATGCCATTCCGGAGGCACTGTTGTAGGCTCAGAAACACTGCTATACATAACCCACCTTTTTCCTTTACTTGATTCATAGTAAGAATTTCCATTTTCATCTCTTCCTACAAATTTATCTTCTCTTCGTAATAGGCGTTTTATTGCATTACAAATTTTAGATAACATAAGGGTATTAAAACAAAAAGTATTATATATACTAATACTTTAACGATATATTAACAACAATTTAATGCAATTACCAATCTTACAAGTTATTATCCCAATAATTGCATCAATGTTTTGCTTTCTTGCCAAGAAACACAAGGTATCTTGGTTTATTTCTTTTATTGCAACAACAATCACTCTTATCATTTCATCAATACTACTCATTAAAACATATAAAGGTGAAATTATAACTTATCACCTTGGAAATTGGGCTCCTCCGTATGAAATAGAGTTAAGAATCGACGTGTTAAATTCCTTAATTCTAACCCTAGTGAATTTTATAGCGCTGATTAGTGTGCTTTATAGCTTTTATATTAACGAAAAAGAGATTAGCAAAAACAAAATCACTGGTTTTTACTCTCTATTTCTACTGTGCTTAAGCGGACTGCTCGGGATTCTAGTAACAAACGACATATTTAACCTTTACGTTTTCTTGGAAATTTCATCTCTTTCTTCTTATGTATTAGTTTCAATGGGAAGGGATAAAAAAGCCTTGGTTGCAGCATTTGAATGTCTAATTAGTGGAACAATAGGTGCAACATTTTATTTATTTGGCATCGGGCTCTTGTATTCAATGACTGGAACGCTCAATATGTCTGACATGGCTGAAAGAATAGTTCCATTATACGATAACAACATCATAAAACTTGGCACGTTGTTCATTTTTGTTGGTCTCTCAATCAAAATGGCACTGTTTCCATTAAGCAGGTGGCTGGTTAATGCATATAGTGAGGCGCCAAGTTTCATTAGCATATTCTTTTCAGGCACAGTGACAAAAGTGATGATATATGTTTTCATCAGAATCTTTTATACTGTTTTTCATCAAAATTTTTTCTTGTTTAAGCCGCTACTGGACAATGTGATAATTATCCTCGCACTTTGCGCTATTGTATTTGGGTCGATATTTGCAATAACCGCAAAAGACATAAAAAGACTGCTTGCTCACTCTAGTATTAGCCAAATTGGTTATATAATTTTAGCACTGAGTTTTAACTCAAAAACAGGTGTATTTGCAGCAATTCTTCACATAGTAAACCACAGCATAATAAAAACATCTTTATTTATGGCTGCAGGATGTATTTCTTACAAATTTGATACAACAAAAATAGAGAATTTATCGGGACTCAAGAAATCAATGCCTTATACAGCACTTGCGTTCACTCTATTCAGTTTAGCATTAATCGGTATGCCTTTAACAAATGGCTTTATAAGCAAGTGGTATATAATGAAAGCAATTATCGAATCTCATGCGTGGATTTCCCTTGTAACATTTGCTGCTGGCTCTTTCCTTGCATTGATATATATGTGGAAGATGGTAGAGAAAATGTATTTTGAAAATGATGCAACGTCACGCACTGGAATGACACCGGACAAAATTAATGATGTGCCATTTCCTATGCTTTTCTGTCTATTGTTTATGGCAGCTTTAACAGTAGTAACTGGAATATATAGTACTTCAATTCGGTTAGTAGTTGAGAAGTTGGTTTTTTGATTTTTATCTTTGTTTCATATTTTACTATACTTTAAGGTTATAAGGTCTTTATTGTGGATAGGCTGAAGAAGATTCATTGGTTGTTAGTCATTAACGTGATAGCGCTGTTTTGCGTTGGCATTGTTGTTCAATACTCTTCTGCTGGAGGAAAGTGGGTGCCATTTGCGATTCACCAACTGGTCATATTCTCCTTCTTTTTCCTATTCGCTATAGCTATGTCATTCATAGAGCTAGATTTTTACTTGAAGTACGCCTACTTTTTTTATATAGCAGCAGCGATTTCGCTATTAGCAGTAAATTTTTTTGGCTCACACATAATGGGTGCAACAAGGTGGATAAGAATTGGATCAATTAGTTTGCAGCCATCAGAATTTGCAAAAGTAGGCTTAATACTTGCGCTTGCTCGCTATTTTGATAAGCAGAGTGTATATAAAATGATGGAATTTAAAATATTGCTTAAGGCACTTATAATTATTTTCTTACCCGTGTTCTTGGTGTTAAAGCAACCTAATTTAGGCACAGCTGTGATAATGTTATTTATAGGGATATCAATTATATTCACAGCAATAATAAAAAGATCTCATTCGGTAATATGTGGAACGCTTGGCATTTTTGCAGTACCGGCTATTTGGCCTTTTTTACGTCCTTATCACAAGCAAAGGATATTGTCGTTTTTGGATTCATCAGTGGATCCACTTGGGATAGGTTATAATGCGCAGCAATCTCAGATAGCTATTGGTTCAGGAGGTTTGCTTGGTAAGGGCTTTGTTAACGGAAGTCAAACTCAACTTGGATTTTTGCCGGAAAAGCGTACAGATTTTGCTTTTGCAGTGCTGAGTGAGGAGTGGGGCTTTTTAGGTAGCATGGTTTTAATTTTGCTTTATACCTCATTACTTGGCATAATTTTCTCTATCGCTTATAGGTCGAAAAATTATTTTTCTAAGTCGGTATCTATCGGCATTTTCGCCTTTTTTAGCGCTCATTTTTTTATAAACATCGGAATGACAATGGGCCTCTTACCTGTGATAGGCGACCCATTGCCATTTCTTTCCTATGGAGGAAGTACAACTGCTGCAAGCTTGATATGCATAGGATTATTGCTGGCAATAAAAGCAGATGAACAACAAAATGCTTGTATTTTACCTATGCTAAAGTAAAATTAAACTTTACTTAATAGTTTTTATGCTAGATGAAATGCGTGAGGAGTGTGGGGTATTTGGCATAAGTTGCAACCAAAGTGCTGCTTTTAACTCTATACTTGCTCTCCACGCTTTGCAGCATAGAGGTCAAGAGTCTTTTGGCGTAGCAACCAGTAACAACGATAAGCTGCACTCTTATCACTTTCAAGGTCAAGTGAGCAGCGTATTTGATGATATAGATGAAATAAAGAAATCCTTACCTGGAGATTGTGCAATAGGTCATGTTCGATACTCAACAAGTGGTAGTAAATTTGGAGTGCAGCCCATGTTTGGCAAAAGTGGCAAATTTGGGGATTTTGCCATAGCACATAATGGTAATTTAATTAATATTTCTCCGATACGCAAACAATTAATTAAACAAGAGTGCGTTTTTCAGTCAGATATTGATACAGAAGTAGTAGTGCATCTGACAGCAAGCGGTGAAAAAGATAGCTTCCTAGAGAGTTTTATATATGCATTAAAGCAAATACAAGGTGCTTATTCTTTTGTGGCAATCAATCAAGAAGTAGTTATTGGAGTACGTGATCCGTCTGGAATCAGGCCTCTTGTTTTAGGAAAGTTAAACGGTTCTTACGTTCTTGCATCTGAAACTTGTGCTCTTGATATAGTAAATGCAGAGTTTGTTAGAGAAATAGAACCAGGTGAGTTAGTCACCATTGATCGAAATGGTAATCTAGCTTCAGCATTTCCTTTCCCACAGCAAAAATCAAGTTTTTGTATTTTTGAATACGTTTATTTTTCAAGACCAGATAGCATAATGGAGAATAGGTCCATATATGATATAAGAAAAGAAATAGGAAAAATACTTGCAGAAGAGAGCCCACCAAAAAACAATGTAGATATGGTTGTACCAATACCTGATTCTGGAATACCTGCAGCTATTGGATATGCAAAGCATTCAGGATTACCTATGGAACTGGGAATAATTCGTAATCATTACATAGGAAGAACTTTTATACAACCAACCGCTGAAGTACGTAAAGTTAGAATAAAATTAAAATTCAATGCTAATAAGCACACTTTGAAAGGTAAAAACATAATTTTAATAGATGATAGTATAGTGCGTGGTAGTACGTTAACAAATATAATAGTTATGCTAAAGGATGCAGGAGTAAAAGAGATTCACCTCAAAATTTCAAGCCCACCAATTAAGCATTCTTGTTTTTATGGAATAGATACACCAGAGTGCAAAGATTTAATTGCTGCAAATAAATCTGTAGAGGAAATTAAGGAAGTTATAGGAGTAGATAGCCTAGCCTTCTTGAGTATTGATGGACTATATCAGGCTGTTAAAGGAGAGGTGCGTAACAATGCTACACCACAATATTGTGATGCTTGTTTCACTGGTGATTATCCGATTGGCAAATAATCTACGTAAGATCACTGGAGCTCAGATCTTAAACCGCCAAAATTTCTCTTGGCCTTTACTAATTCCGATTCTCGGGGTGCAAATATAATCTGGTTTGAGGTGAGATTCATAAACACAAAATTTGTGGCTTATAGTAAGGTCCTGTTTGTTATGTTCTTTTGTAATATTTAATCTTTTACACAATATTCCTGGCCCACCTAAATTTGCTTCAAGCGGTTCAATGAGCTTTAATCCTCGTATTAACACTGCTGCTGGGAATCCTTCTGCTTCTGTTACAATATTTAGACAATAGTACATCCCATATATAAAATATACGTACGAAAATCCCGGCATACCAAACATTACTGAAGTTCGATTAGTATAGCCTCTTGCCGCGTGACAAGCTGGGTCATTCATTCCTATATAGGCTTCAACTTCGGTTATTACTCCACTAAAGTTAGAAAATTTAAGGACTTTTCCCAATAACTCTCCAGCTACAGTTAAGGTCGGCCGCTCGTAGAAATTTCTTGGTAGTATTATGTTGCTCATTATAAGAGTATAAGTTACTTGCAGGTGCAAGCAACTTATACTAATTATTACTTTTGTTTTTTCTTACTTACTCATTTGAGCAGCAGGAGCTTGATGCTTTTGTGTTGTGCTCTCTGTTACATCTGTTGAAAGTTGCTCCAAGATTTTACTTCTTCAGAACTTTGTTGTAATTGTGTTTGTGGCAATTGTGATGCTAATGCTTCATGTAAAGGCTTTGCTTCATATTGCCTTCTCACTTTTACTTCTTGGTTTGCACGTAACTGTTCTTCAGTTACGCCATTACCCTCGATGGGCTTTATAGTACCATCATCACTAATGAGGATTTAATTTTGCATTCTTGTCCATCAACATACCACTTTAGAGCCATTTGATATGATCCATTAGCCACTTCATAAATTCTTGCCCCATCCTTATCAATTTGGCAACGTACCCCCATTGTTTTTTGGTCAGGTAGTAGCAACGTAACTGTCTTTACATCGTACTTTTTGCACATATTACCACTTAGAATATCATGCAAGTTTACTTCTTTTATATAATCGTTCAGCGCAATTCTTATGACAGGCTTAACACTTTATCTATATTTTTAGTTTCTCTTAATTTTATAAGCTTTGCATCAATATTTTTAGATATCTCTTCTTCAATTTGTTTAGCAGCTTTGCCTACAATTTCCCGACCATGATATTTGGTCTCCTCAGCAGTATATCTATACATACCATCGCTATTCTTATGAACATGAGGTTTCACTATTACTTTATTAGTAGTATTCGTAGAAGGGTTGTTCTGATCTACAAAGAACCTCTTCCATGTTTCTTCATCATCAAGAGTGACGTACCTACATTTATCCTTATTCGGTATTGACCCAGATACGCTACCAGCAGCAATATTTTGATCAACAATCAAAGATACAGTTTCATTACTATCTAACATATATGCCTCCATTATCCTTAATACACAAATGTCAACATACGAGCATTATCTCAATTAGTCAATATAAATTATGACGTTTAATGTTGAAAGCTCAAATACTCCTTTGCTTGATCGGTTAGAACGCGCCCTCTTGGTGTGCGCTTTACAAAACTAATTTTGATTAAATAAGGTTCTACTGTTTCTTCAATATTGCCAACATCTTCGGATAGCGCAATAGATATGGTGTCAATTCCAACAGGGCCTGAAGTGTTGAATAAAAATCTTAGATAATTCATATCAAGTTTATTGAGTCCCATTTTATCTACACCTAATTTTAGTAATACAGAATCAGCGACTTCATAAGTGATTTTTTTATCATCTTTCACTTCAACAAAATCCCTTATTCTTCTGAGTAACCTCAAAGCAATTCTTGGAGTACCGCGCGCACGGTAGGCAATTTCCCGTGCAGCACCCTCTTCAATTTCAGCAGAAAGAACTCTTGCGCCTCTTTTTATAATATCGACTAGCTCCTCAAAAGAATAAAACTCAAGATGCAAAGGAATGCCAAAACGATCTCTGAGTGGCGCAGAAAGTAATCCAAGCCGTGTAGTTGCTCCAATTAGCGTAAATGGTGGTAGATCTATCCTTAAAGTGCGAGTAGATGGACCTTCACCTACTAATATGTCCAAGCAAAAATCTTCCATAGCAGTATATAAAACTTCTTCGATGCTGCGATTTAATCTATGGATTTCGTCGATAAATAGGACATCTTTTGCATTTAAAGTGGTAAGCACTGCGGCCAAATCTCCAGCTTTACTGAGCAATGGACCAGAAGTTGCGCGGAAGCTGACCCTTAATTCTTTAGAGACAATTTGTGCTAAAGTTGTTTTGCCAAGTCCTGGAGGACCGTATAATAAGACGTGATCTAAGGCTTCAGTTCTCGTCTGTGCAGCGTTTATAAACACTTTTAAATTTTGTATTAAGTCTTTTTGCCCGACAAAATCATCAAGTTGCTCAGGCCTGATGTTGATATTGCGCACATCTTCAGTATATTCTTTACCGCACGATATTGATTTCATAGTATTGAAAGCTCCTTAAGCGCTATGCGAATAATATCCTTAGTGTCCAGATTTGACGATTTGTCTTGTATTTTCTTTATCGTATCATAAGCTTTCACTTTTTCATATCCAAGATTGATCAATGCTGAAAGGGCATCTTCATTAATTGGATTAAAGTTATTGTTATTTATTTCTAGTTTACTCACTTTGCCACTCAATTCAGTGATGATTCGATTTATGAGTTTCAGGCCAAGTCCACTCATCTTGAGTGCTACTTTATCCTCATTCATAATTGCCAAAAATAGCTGTTCTGGAGTTAATTTACTCAAAATTGACATTGCAGTTTTATAGCTAACGCCGCTTACTTTGACAAGCAACCTCAAGCACTGCTGTTCTTCTTCGCTTATAAAACCATATAGCTGAGTAGTGTTTTCTCTGTTATTTGCATAGGTTTCGATAAGTAATTTGATTCTACTTCCAATTGCACAAGCACTTAAAGTTTTGGCTGAAAGATACACCATATAGCCAACATCATTCACATTCAGGATTATGTGATCACTGCGCACTTCATCAACTATTCCGCTTAGATTTCCTATCATTTTTAACACTATATAGAGTTCAGTTTAAATACTCCCGGATCTTAGGTCAAGCAAACGAACATTATAACAGGGAAACGTGGCTAAAAAACCACTTGACAAACTCCGCCAGCCCCCTTATCATAAACACTGAAGCTATTTATTTATCTTCTCTGTACAGATTAAATGACAAAAAAACTCACGTATCTGGCGTCTCATGCTTAATTTTTTGCACTATGTGCACCTTATGTCTTATAAAATNCCAGATTTGACGATTTGTCTTGTATTTTCTTTATCGTATCATAAGCTTTCACTTTTTCATATCCAAGATTGATCAATGCTGAAAGGGCATCTTCATTAATTGGATTAAAGTTATTGTTATTTATTTCTAGTTTACTCACTTTGCCACTCAATTCAGTGATGATTCGATTTATGAGTTTCAGGCCAAGTCCACTCATCTTGAGTGCTACTTTATCCTCATTCATAATTGCCAAAAATAGCTGTTCTGGAGTTAATTTACTCAAAATTGACATTGCAGTTTTATAGCTAACGCCGCTTACTTTGACAAGCAACCTCAAGCACTGCTGTTCTTCTTCGCTTATAAAACCATATAGCTGAGTAGTGTTTTCTCTGTTATTTGCATAGGTTTCGATAAGTAATTTGATTCTACTTCCAATTGCACAAGCACTTAAAGTTTTGGCTGAAAGATACACCATATAGCCAACATCATTCACATTCAGGATTATGTGATCACTGCGCACTTCATCAACTATTCCGCTTAGATTTCCTATCATTTTTAACACTATATAGAGTTCAGTTTAAATACTCCCGGATCTTAGGTCAAGCAAACGAACATTATAACAGGGAAACGTGGCTAAAAAACCACTTGACAAACTCCGCCAGCCCCCTTATCATAAACACTGAAGCTATTTATTTATCTTCTCTGTACAGATTAAATGACAAAAAAACTCACGTATCTGGCGTCTCATGCTTAATTTTTTGCACTATGTGCACCTTATGTCTTATAAAATTTCTACCTACATAAGCTGAAACGCGCTTATAAAGCGTTTAAAACATAAAAAAACGCCAACTTAAAAAATGGATAGTGAATAACTAGCTACCCTAGGGTTTCTTTGCCTTTTTTTTCGCTAAGTAAATTTCTTAATGTTTATAATTTAGATTAGTTGCGGCTTAAAAGCAGCTGAATCGCGGTTATTAAGCGTTTAGAATAAAAAAACGCCATACTTGAAAGTATAATGTAAGTAATTAGCCAATCATGGGGCTTTTTTTGCCTTTTTTTTCGTTTGGTAAATTTCTTAATGTTTATAGCTAAACGACAACCGTCATCCCGCTGCTTGTTAGCGGGATCTATGCTAAGAGATACCGCGGATGAATCGCGCGGTATGACGGTTCGTGGTGGCATCTCGTCATCCCGCTACGTGTTAGCGGCTAAGAGATACCGCGGCGGTATGACGTCTTAGCCATAGATTACCTGATCTCACCATCTTTCCGGTTGTTTTATACATAATTCTCGGATTTTGAAAGTTCACTTTGAATAAATTGCTCATATTCTTTATCCTCTAGTTCTTCAAAAATCTCAGGATAATGTTTACTGGAACGAGTAATTATTGAAATTAGCTCTTGCTTTGTTTTTCTTAGTAAAACCTTTCAAAGAGAGTCTGTTCATCTGGGCGCGCAGACGATCGATACTCCTTTCTATCAAGTGCAACCAAAGCAAAACCTGTTGCAGCCATATGCTTACATGGACCATAATACACAAATGCAGGACAGGAACATGTTCCACTCAAAAGAGGACCATCGTGCTTTAGTGTTACTCGATATACATTTGATCCAACTACCTTTGATTTAGCTTGAGATTCATTAACAGATATAATCTGTACCTTTCTTTTGTCAAAATAATCCCTTCCTCTGGAGCGGTAGGGTTCTTTGATAAGACCTGTGATATCTTTATAATACAGTCTCATTTTTACCTCCTTTAAAACCCTCAATTTTCTAATATATCCTTTCTTCCATAAAAATTTATTAACTCACCACAACTTTTATATGGCCCTGCGGACAATTTTATAGTGCTATAGCTAACTCAAGAAAGGTTTCCCTACGTCATACCGCGATTCATCCATAACTGTATGAACATTCATTTTTGAAGGTAAATTGCACAGCAAATGGTGTCATGAAAGTAGCTGACACTGGAATCCAGCCTTGCCGTAATCTCATCAAGAACGTTGTGTTTTAACATAAAACGGCTACTTTTATACTTACCAACTTAATAAAGTTCCTGGATCCCAGTGGGCTTTGTTGCATCGCTACTTATGAAAGGCTAACTATAATTAGGATTATACGCAACTTATTGAAAATCTTGTTTTTTTGCAATCAATCTGATCAAATTTAAGAATAGTAATTTAATATTTATATTAATAAATTTAATTCTATTGAAAATAGCTAAAGCATTGAAATTCTTGAATTTTAGCCGGATTAGTGAGTGTTAGTGAAATTTCTTTTACTCAAATTTAGGTATTCACTGACCGTTCTTGTTATAAATACCAGAATAATAAGCTACTGATATTCTCCACCTTTTTTATCTTTAATCCATTATAGCTAGTGATGCAACAAAGCCATCCCAGTGCTTGACACTTGGATGACAAGAAGAGGGTACTTGGATAAGAGGCATTGCCCTCCTGGTAGGCCCAAATTGCAATGTCCGTACAGTTATGGATTCATTCGCGGTATAGATTCCGCTAATGAGTAGCGGAATGACGAATTTGTTGTTTTTCAAATTGTAGGTAAACCTAAGCCACTTTAGCTATATATAATAGAATTTCGCTTTCTACTATCTTTCCAGTTGTTTTATACATAATTCTCGAATTTTGAAAATTTGCTCCATATCTAATTTCTCACTTGTATAAAATTTGTTTTCTTACTTCGAGACCTAATCTACCACAACTTTTATATGGCGTTTCTTTCCTGCAGATAATTTTATAAATGGCTGATCTTTAAAGCTTTCGAAATTTATTACATGATCAATATTGTTTACAACATTATCATTAATCTTGCATCCGTTGCCCTGTATTAAACGCTTTGCAGCGCCTTTTGAAGGTTCAAAACCGGTGTCATGTAGTAGGTCTACTAAGGATATGCCGCTTGCAACTTGTTCTTTTTTTATGATGTAATCAGGAAGTAGTGAGCTATCTTCATTCTCAAAAGCAGAAATTGCAGCAAATTGTGCAAGTTCCGCTTCTTTGTCACCATGACATATTTTTGTCACTTCTGTTGCCAAGACCTTTTTTGCTTCATTTATTTCTTGATCCTTTAAAGACTCTAATTTTCTAATCTCATCAATTGGCACATCAGTGAGCAATCTTAAAAAACGTCCAACATCTTGATCATCAACGTTGCGAAAATATTGCCAGTAGTCGTAAGGCTTTAGCATATTATCATCAAGCCACACTGCTCCACTTTCAGTTTTGCCCATTTTTTTTCCTTGTGCATTTAATAAAAGAGGCATGGTAAGGCCAAATAGCTCAGGTAAATTCAACTTTTTTCCAAGTTCAATTCCGTTTACTATATTTCCCCACTGGTCTGACCCTCCAATCTGCAGACGACAATCATATTTTTTGTTTAATTCAATAAAGTCGTAAGCTTGCAATAGCATGTAATTAAATTCCAGAAAGCTTAAGGTTTGCTCTCTATCCAGCCTGGTTTTCACACTATCAAAACTTAGCATACGATTTACAGAAAAATAAGCTCCTATATCACGCAAAAAATCTATGTATTTTGTGTTATCCAACCAATCTGCGTTATTTACTATCATTGCACCAGTCTTGCTGTCATTAAAAGACACCATTTTCTCTAATATTCTCCTTATACTGGATGTATTTTGATTGATGTTCTCTACAGGCAAGATGCTTCTTGCTTTATCTTTGAAGGATGGGTCACCAATTTTTGTTGTGCCACCTCCAAGTAAGACTATCGGCTTATAACCAAATTTTTGTAGGTGACAGAGCATCATAATCTGAATTAGGTGACCAGCATGAAGACTTGGTGCTGTGCAATCAAACCCAATGTATGCAACTATATAATTGCTCTGCAATAATAATTGATCTAGTCCTTCAATGTTTGTGCATTGGTATAGGTACCCTCTTTCTTGGATGAAATTTAAAAATTCAGATGCGTGTTTCATTTTATAAACCACAGTCTATCCTGTCATTAATGCTGAAGGTAACCCTAATAGAGAAGCCAGTGCCCAGACACTGGAACTTAATTATAAACAAGCACACTATACAACGTTTTCGATGAAATTGCATGAAAAACTGGATTCCAGTCTCAGCTACTTTCATGACACCACTACCTGTGCAGGAGTTGCCTTCAAAATTACAACGTTTGTGCAATTGTGTACCAGCTATCTGGATAATCAATTCCATAACTCTTCTATTTTATAATACTCCCTTACTTCCGGCCTGAATATGTGAACCATTATGCCTTGAAAATTCAAAACCACCCAATTGCCTTCATCCATACCTTCTACATCTATTTTATCATGTGGCTTGAGGCTTTTTATTACGTGCTCAGCTAAAGCTTTAACGTGACGGCTTGAATCACCAGATGCAATAATCATATATTTTGCAATAACGGTTTTATTCTGCACATCAAAAGTTACTATATCATGACCTTTATTTTGATCTATTATCTCTTCAATTGTACTTCTTATCGATTTCATATCGCTAAGCATTGTTTACAGGTTATATGATTCATTTATAATTATATACTCAAAATTTCTAAATATGAACTATTTTCAACCGTTAAAAAGGTGTTACCTGCATCTATTTTATCATCATATTTTTAGCATGTACAATGTATATACTTTTATGTATAATTGAGAATAGCTTTTTACTAGTATTCATTATGGGCAAGACTCTCATCTACTTAATCGGCTTTCCAGGTAGTGGTAAGTTTACTACTGCAAAGGAACTGTGTAAAATCATTGATGCGGTGATAGTAAGCAATAATCTATTCAATAATATTATATTTGATATTGTTAAATTACAAAACGCTGAAGTTCCAGATGACCTATGGGAAAAAATTTTTGCAGTTAGGGAAAATGTATTAGCAATACTGGAAAAACACTACGTAAAATCAAAACATTATATATTTACAAATGAATTGATAGAGGGTGATCCCTATGACCAAAGATTATATAACTCAGTGGTAAATTTAAGTAAAAAAATGGACATGGAAATTTTTTCTGTAGTATTACATTGTAATAATGAAAAACTAGTAAGACGTGTCCAATCAGAAGAGAGATATCAGGAAAATAAAATTACTGATCCGGATTTTGCTATAAAGAAAATTGAAGGGAAAAGGCTATTTATACCTGAGGGTTCGCTTGAAATTGATAACTCGAACTTGAGTGCAAAGGAAGTTGCAAAGAAAATTGTTGAAGAGATGAAGAAAGAAAAAAATGGAAAATTAATTAAAACTTCTGTAACAAATCATTTAAAAACAGAGCGTACTCGTGGTTGAGCAGAAAGATAAGTACCGTCCTTGTGTTGGCATAATGCTATTTAACAGACAAGGACATGCCTTTATTGGAAAACGCTTTGATAGCGATTCTTACTGGCAGATGCCACAAGGAGGTGTTGATGATGGTGAGGAACTGGAACAAGCAGCGTTACGTGAGTTGCTAGAGGAGGTTGGTACTAATAAAGTAAAGGTTATAACTAAAAGCAAGGATTGGATATACTACAACTTGCCTGAAGAAGTTATACCAATATGCTGGAATGGAAAATATTCTGGTCAAAAGCAAAGGTGGTTCTTAATGAAGTTTTGCGGAGAGGATGAGGACATTGATATTAATTATACTGGTCATCCAGAGTTCAAAGAGTGGCGTTGGCAAGGTATAGATAGTTTAGTAGCCAGTGCTATATCATTTAAAAAAGAAGTTTATAAAACAGTGATAGAAGAGTTTTCTTCTATAATAAAAGCCTCAACAATAAGCTCATGATAGTAGATTCTCATTGCCACTTGATTTATTTTTCTGACGATGAAATACCAAAAGTAATTTCAAGGGCAGAGCAAAATGGTGTAAAGGTTTTGCATAACATATGCGTAAGCATTGACGATGTTCCTAAGTTATTAAAAATTTCTTCATCCTATGATCAGGTCTACTCCTCTGTTGGTATACATCCGCTTGATGCTGCTATAGAAAATGGTGAGTGTATACATGTTGATGAATTAGTTGAATTTACCAAGAACCAAAAGGTAATTAGTATCGGTGAAACCGGGTTAGATTTTTATAAATCTGACAACAAAGACAATCAGAAAAAAAGTTTTGCATTACATATAGAAGCGTCAAGAATAACTGGACTACCTTTAGTTATTCACACAAGAAGCGCTGATAATGAGATGATCGATATGTTAAGGTCAGAAATGAAAGCCGGTGCTTTTAGTGGAGTAATGCACTGCTTTGCTTCCTCTAAAGAACTTGCTTATCAATCTATAGATTTGGGGTTATGTATTTCATTTTCTGGAATTATTACTTTTAAAAATGCGAGCTTACTCAGAGAAATTGCACAAAATGTACCACGCGAGCGTGTTTTAGTCGAAACTGATGCACCATATCTATCACCTGAGCCTTATAGGGGAAAAAAGAATGAACCAGCAATGGTGAAATACGTTGTTGATTGTTTGGCAGAGTTGTGGAATGAGTCACCAGAACAAGTAGCGAAGGTAACCACAAGCAACTTTTTTAGGCTGTTTGAGCTATAAAGAAGTTCTATAAAACCATTAATTTGCTTATGAACCTAAAGATTTCACCAGCTCTCTCACCGAGTTTACAGACTTATTAAACATTTCTTGTTCACTATCATTCATTTTAACTTCTAGGATCTTTTCAATTCCGTTTTTTCCAATAATTACAGGAACACCAATAAACAACTCTTCTACACCATATTCACCATTAAGGTAAGCAGCACATGGTAATATGCGCCTCTTATCTTTTAAATATGATTCTAACATGCATATAGCTGAAGATGCAGGAGCGTAGTATGCAGATCCAGACTTAAGCAGATCAACTATTTCTTTACCGCCATTGCGAGTGCGTTCAACTATTTCATCGACTTTTTTCTGTGTGATAAGACCCATATCGATAATTTGAGTAAGTGGAACTCCAGCAACTGAAGCACAATTGATTAGTGGTACCATAGTGTCGCCATGTCCTCCAAGCACAAAAGCAGATATATCTTCAACTGAGATATTTAACTCACTTGCAAGAAAGTAACGAAAACGGGAAGAATCAAGCACTCCTGCCATGCCAACAATCATATTAGTTGGAAGGTTTGAAAATTTATGCACCACTGAAACCATGGCATCCAAAGGGTTGGTAACCACTATTACAAACGCGTTTGGAGAATATTTTTTAATATTTTCGCCAACCTCCTTCATTACTTTAGCATTGGTTTGCAGGAGGTCATCCCTGCTCATTCCAGGTTTTCTAGCGATGCCAGCGGTTATTATAATTGCATCGGAGTTTTTTATATCTTCATACCTATTTGTGCCAGTAATATTGACATTAAATCCATCAATAGGGGATGATTCTGCTATGTCGAGTGCTTTACCTTGTGGTATTCCATCACTAATATCAAGTAAAACAACATCACCGAGTTCCCTTAGTGCAATCATATGGGTGAGAGTTCCACCGATATTTCCTGCACCGATTAAAGATATTTTTTTTCTTTGTACTGTCATTTTCTACTCCTTTGTATTTACTTTTATGGTTTTACCTTCCCAAGGCGATAAGCTATCAAACATACGAAAATCTTGCGGTAAATCTATAGGATTATACACAACCTTTTTTGTCTCTATATCATATCTTACTTCCTCATAACCAGTGAGAGGGAAATCTTTTAACATTGGATGGCCTTTGAATCCATAGTCTGTTAGAATCCTACGCAAATCAGGGTGATCAGAAAACTCTATTCCATACATATCAAACACTTCACGCTCAAACCACAAAGCCGTACTAAATATCTTCGCTACACTTGGAGGCATGTCGCTTTCACATAACTGAAGCTTTATGTGTACTCTAATATTATGCACAATGCTGAGCAGATTGTATATTAGCTCGAAACGCTTCTCTCTATTTGGATAGTCAACCCCAAAAATATCAACTAATAGTTCAAACCTACACTTTTCATCATCACGTAGAAAGAATAGGTGCTTTTCAATTTCATCTAAAGTTGAATATATTACAATAATGCCATCATCTTTTTGAATGCACTCGCATTTGGTCTTTTTTTGTATATACTTTGCAGTTTTATCCATTCCGAGTCCGTTTTATTTTGTTTTGTAGGCATAGCATTCCATATAGCAACGCCTCAGCGGTTGGTGGGCATCCAGGGACATACACGTCAACTGGCACAATTCTATCACAGCCTCGGACCACTGAATAAGAGTAATGGTAATAACCACCACCATTTGCACAACTTCCCATGGAAATAACATACTTCGGGTCTGCCATTTGATCATAAACCTTGCGCAATGCTGCTGCCATTTTATTAGTTAGTGTGCCAGCAACAATCATCACATCTGATTGACGTGGGCTTGCACGAAACATTATACCATATCTATCAAGATCATAACGGCTGGATGCAGTATGCATCATCTCAACTGCGCAACATGCAAGACCAAATGTCATTGGCCACAATGAACCAGACCTTGCCCAATTCATTACATAATCTGTTAAATCACCAAATTTAGTGACAAGAAACCCTTCTTTTTTATAACGACCCCAGTCATCATTAGATAGAATTTGATTTGTCATAAACTACTCCCACTCTAATGCACCTTTACACCATTCATAGATAAAACCTATAGTGAGTATTGCAAGAAATACCATCATAGACCAAAATCCACCATAGCTTATCTTAGATAAAGAAACAGCCCAAGGAAAAAGAAAAGCAATTTCTAAGTCAAATATTATAAATAATATTGAAACTAGATAAAATTTAATGTCAAAATTTTTTCTTGCACTGGATAGTGGATTGAAGCCACACTCATATGTGGAAAGCTTTTCACCATCTGGCTTACTCACTGCAAGAAACATAGGCAATATACCTAAAGCAAAAGATACTACAATTGATACGCAGATAAAGATTACTATGGTTAAATATTCGCTCATTTAACAAAACATATAACACTATGAGTTTACATGCTTTCCTAACTTTTTACCACCTAAAATATGCACGTGAAAGTGTGGTACAACCTGCTCTCCATTTTCACCGTAGTTAGTGACTAATCTATATCCTGTTTTTTCTAGATTATATTTGTGTGCTATCTCTCTTACAGTTTTGAAGAAATCCGCTATTTCCTCTTCAGGAGCTTTTAGAATGAAATCATCATATGAAATATATTGATTTTTTGGTATAACTAAAATATGAACTGGTGCGTCAGGGTACTTATCATGAAAAGCTAGTACATTTTCATTTTCATGTACCTTCTCACAAGGTAACTCACCTCTTAATATTTGAGCAAAGATGTTATCGCTATCATAAACTTCATTGCTCATATTTTAAGAGCGACCTTTCCCTCTTTCTTCGTTTTTCTCTACATTAGGTGTAGATAGTGGTTTTATCGCTTCACCAGAAGCATCTTCAAGATTTAAAGAGCTTACAAGTTCCCTTACTTTTACCATGTCCTGCTGTTCTTTCAAAAAGGGTTCTATTCCACTTACCCTTTTTCCAGTAATAACTCCTGGTTGTAAGTGATACATATCCCCAGGAACAGTTAGACTATGATGTCTTTCCTCTATTTTTTTAGCTTCACTCATAATACTCCCCTATAACTTATTTTTGCATTCCACAACTTTGCGACTTACCTGGCTTTATAGCTTCTTGCGCCCATTTTTTCTCACCTGAAGCTATAGTTTCTGAAGGCTGACCAACATCAGACTTCACAACTTTGTCTGATGACTGCTTTTGATTATCATATTCCTTATACAATTTTTCTGCAATACCATTCAGCAATTTTAAGTCTGTATGAATTTTAAATTCTCCACCAGTAATTCCTGCCAGCTTCTTAAGGTCGCCATTAATGCTATCAGCAATTCCTTGAAGAGCAAGCTTTTTTATCTCCTCTGGACTCTTTCCTTTATTTTTAGAGTCAGTTTTAATGTCTTCAATTATTTTTTTAACATCAACTTCAATTACAATTTTATTTTCTTCTCTAAAAATAGTTACATTCGGTAAATCTTTTTTTATTTTATCTAATTGCTCTGGGCTCAAATAAGGTATATCTCCCGTAAGAGTCCTTGATGCTAAAAAACTTACCTTTCCTGTCCCTTTCTTTTGCTCTGTTATTTGTACGCCAAGATCCTTACTAGCTTGTGTGGTTTTTATGGGTGGATCATATTCTTCATGTGGGTTGCCAATAATAGAACGCCCGCCATTTTTTATGTCGTGCCGCATTTCATCCCAGGACTTAAACCAATTCTTTGGCCATATAGGGTATATTGCACCCTTGACTAGGACTTTTACACCTCTACCCAGAAAACTCCCTACTCCCGAAGCTGCATTACCAACTTTAGCTAGTATAGAAGTAGATTTTTCATTTTCTCTTGTTAACATACATACCTCCAAGGTACTTTCTATAACTAAATACATTTTAATTATAGACGAAAAAATTTAAACTTCTATATTCATTATAAGATAGAATTATAGGGATTGCAACCATTATTTGCACATTGTCTAAAACATGTAGTATTCTCGCTACTTTTATTGTTCAATTTATTATAAAGAATACTCTAAATTATGTTTAAATGGAACACAAATAATATCATTGATGCAACTGGCGGAAGAGACGTAAATGGTTGTAATTGGATACATAGCTCAAATATTTCAACGGACACAAGAAGCATAAAAAAAGGTGATTTATTTATTGCACTCAAGGGAAGGAATTTTGATGGCCATAATTTTTTGCATGAAGCGTTTTTAAAAGGGGCTATCGCTGCAATAGTAAGTGAGGGTAAATATAAAAATTTCCCTCTCATTATTGTACAAGATACCCTGAAAGCTTTGCACGATATGGCATCATACTACATTAGAAATGTTCTTATTGACGCTAAAGTTATTGCAGTTACAGGCAGTGTCGGAAAAACCACTACAAAGGATATGCTACACACTGTTTTATCGCAATATGGAGTGTCCCATGCAAACGAAGGTAACTTAAATAATAATATAGGGTTGCCTTTGACAATTCTAAAAGCTCCAAAAAACTGCCAGTACTTAATCCTTGAAATGGGAATGAATAAAGCTGGTGAAATAAAAGAATTATCAAAGATTAGTAATCCAAATATTGCAGTTATTACCAACATCGAACCTGCACATACTGAAAATTTTTCATCACTATTTGACGTTGCACAAGCGAAGTTAGAAATTCTGTATGGTATGAAAAATAACGGTACTTTGGTTTTAAGCAGAGATAATAAATATTATGATTATCTCTCATCACACGCCAATAGAAATGTAATAAGCTTCGGTAAAGATAAAAATGCTGAAGTTTGTTTACTAAACTTAATAAGAAACGATGAATCTTCTGTCATTTCAGCACTATCTTCTGTCATCCCAGTGCTTGACTACTTGGATCCAGGAAGTTCAATTGCAAATGAGCATATCAGACGGTTGTATAATAAAGACTGGATTCCAGCGTCACGCGCTGGAATGACATCAAACCGAGTTGCTAATAGATTAAGTTTAAAAATCAGGCTGAGTGATAATCAAATTATAAACTGTAATTTACGTGTACAAGGTGAGCATTTTGCTTATTCGCTACTTGCTGTTGCAGCAGTTGTGCAAAGCCTCGGACTTGATTTATCAAAATTACCACTTGCACTTAAGAATTTTAGTGTAGCGAAAGGTAGAGGCAATATTCATAAGATCAAATACAATAGAAAATATATACATTTAATTGATGACTCCTATAACGCCAGCCCTGCTTCGATGAAAACTGCAATAAAAACTTTGAGTACATATTCTAATCAGAGAAAAGTAGCTTTGCTTGGTGATATGTTGGAACTTGGTGATGAAAGCATAGAGTTTCATACAGATTTGGTTAAGATTATCACAGAAAATAATATAGATAAAGTTTATACAGTTGGTAAATTTATGTTAGAATTGCATGAGCTTTTGCCAGATAATATAAGAGGCACGCATTTTAATGATTCTAATCAATTGAAAAGTGATTTAGCTAACATTATTCAGAATAATGACGCAATTCTAGTTAAAGGCTCACGAGGAATGAAAATGGATCTTATTGTACGGGAATTCGTAATAAAATATTAAGCGAAATCATTGTATTAATTTACAGTAACAAATTATTAGGAACTTTAATTGTGACAAAACGTGTAATTATTTTTGGTGGAACGGGGTTTATAGGGAAACACATCGTAAGACGCTTGGCAGCAGAAGGATATTTAATAAAGATATTCACTCGTAATCAGGAAAAAGCTGCTTGTTTAAAATTGTGTGGCAATTTAGGACAAATGTCAATATTTAAAGGCGATTTTTTGATGAAAAATCAGTTCTGGATGGTATGGAAGAATGTGATGTAGCTATAAACTTAGTGGGAATATTATATGAAGCAAAAAAGCACGATTTTTACGCTGTTCACGTTAAAATAGCTGAAAGGATAGCAAAAGCTGCAAAAATGAAAAATGTACCTATGATGATACATTTTTCTGCTATGGGAATAGAAAATAGCAAGTTGTCAAAATATGCCAAAAGTAAATTGGAAGGTGAAAAAGCTGTAACTTCAGCATTTCAAGAAGCAATAATAATTAGGCCAAGCCTTGTATTTGGTAAAGAAGACAACTTCTTTAATAAATTTGCAAGATTAGCAACTATTCTTCCTTTCTTACCACTAATTGGCAATGGAACAACTAAATTTCAGCCAATATGTGTAACAGACTTAGCTGAAGTGGTATATCGTATTATCAGCTTTAATAAGCAAGACAAGAAAATTTATAACATGGGTGGACCAAAGGTTTACTCTTTCAAAAGCTTATTGAAGTTTATTCTGAATGTTACTAGCAGAAAGTGTTTGTTGGTCAATGTATCTTTTCCAATGGCAAAGTTAATAGCTTTCTTTTTAGAAAATAAAATTATTTCTATGCTGCTAAAACCAATAACCGGAGATACGAACCCTATGCTTACTCAAGATCAGGTGAAAGTTATGATGAATAGTTCAATCGAAAAGTCAGTTGACCTTGAAACAATGAAGGTTCGACCATTAGCAATTGAAAATGTGGTGCCAGAGTACTTGAAGATTTATAGAAAGTATTGATAAAAGAGTGTGCCCGGTGGGATTCGAACCTACGACCCACAGCTTAGAAGGCTGTTGCTCTATCCAGCTGAGCTACGGGCACACAACATATATAAAATGCTTCTTAGTACAAGTGAAGTCAAGTACTTCGTGTGAATATGATGTTTATCTTGCGACGCCTTGTCATTGCAGTTGTGTGTCGCGCGCTGCCAAAATTGGATGCGAGAAGTCTATTTATTTTAGAAAATATTATATAGAAACTTACTTGACACCCTTCGCCAGCGCCCTTATCATGA